>MUMD01000450.1 GCA_002155895.1 Streptomyces rochei | reverse complement strand
CGATGCGGAGTCGGTCGGCGGCGGCGTGCGCTACCGCGCCTTCGACCTCGGCGAAGCCGGACCCGAACGCAACAAGGGCCTCCTCGGCGAACTGCTCGACCTGTTCGCCGAAGGCGCGCTCCGGCCGCTGCCGGTACGCACCTGGGACGTGCGCAGGGCCCGTGAGGCGTTCCGGTTCATGAGCCAGGCCAAGCACGTGGGCAAGATCGTGCTCACCATGCCGCCCCGCTGGAACCCCGAGGGCACCGTCCTCATCACCGGCGGCACCGGCGCCCTCGGCGGACACCTCGCCCGCCGCCTCGCCACCGCCGGCATGCGCCACCTGCTGCTCACCAGCCGCCGCGGCACGGACGCCCCGGGCGCCGCCGAACTCGCTGCGGAACTGCGCGAACTGGGCGCCGAGGTGACCGTCGCCGCCTGCGACACCACCGACCGCGACGCCACCGCCGCCCTCATCGACTCCGTACCGGCACAGCACCCGCTCACCGCGGTCGTCCACACCGCGGGCGTCCTCGACGACGGCGTGATCGCCTCGCTCACCCCCGAACGCCTCGCGGCCGTCCTGCGACCGAAGGTGGACGCGGCCTGGCATCTGCACGAACTGACCCGCGACCTCGACCTCGCCGCGTTCCTGCCCTTCTCGTCCATCGCGGGCGTCATGGGCAGCCCCGGCCAGGGCAACTATGCCGCGGCCAACTCGTTCCTGGACGCCCTCACCCGCCACCGCCGTGCACTCGGCCTGGCCGGCACCTCGCTCGCCTGGGGACCGTGGGCCCACGACGGTGGCATGACCAGCACCCTGTCCGACACCGACATGCGCCGCATGCAGTCCGGCGGGCTGCCGCCGCTCGCCGTCGAACAGGGCCTCGACCTGTTCGACATCGCCCGTGGCTCGGACGAGACCTTCCTCGTCCTGGTCGGCCTCGCCTCCGGCGCCATGCGCGGTGCCGCTCCCGAGGACCTGCCGCCCCTCTTCCGCTCCATGGTCCGCAGCGGCCGCCGCACCGCTGCCGCCACCGACGCGGCCGGCGCCACGGCGGCACTCGGCGCCGAACTCGCCGGACTCGACGCCGCCGACCGGGTCCGCCGCGTCACCGACCTGATCCGCGAACAGGCCGCCAGGGTCCTCGGCCACGCCTCCCCGAAGGCCGTCGACGTCACCCGGGAGTTCCGCGAACTGGGCCTGGACTCACTGACCGCGCTGGAACTGCGCAACCACCTGTCCACCGCGACCGGACTGCGCCTCCCGGCCACCCTGGTCTTCGACTACCCGACCCCCACGGCCCTCGCCGAACACTTCGTCTCCGAACTGACCGGCGACGACACCCCGCAGGGGCCGTCCCTGCTCGCCGAACTCGACCGGCTCGACGCGCTCCTCGCGGCGGCGGCGGACGACCCGGACGAGATCACCCGCGCGGGCCTCGCCCTGCGCCTGGGCCGGATGCTCGACAAGGTGCGCGGCACCGCACCGGATCCCACCGGCCCGGACGTCGCCGACGACTTCGAGTCGGCCAGCGCCGACGAGGTCCTCGCGTTCATCGACAACGAGCTCGGCCGCCTGGGCGACCGCTGAGACGAGCTTGATCCACCACAGGAAGGTTCCCCACCGTCATGCCCGATGACAAGAAGCTCGTCGACTACCTCAAGTGGGTCACGGCCGATCTGCACAAGACCCGGCGCCGCCTGGAGGAGACCGAGGCGGAACGCCGCGAACCCATCGCCGTCGTCGGCATGGCCTGCCGCCTGCCCGGTGGCGTGAACTCCCCCGAGGACTACTGGCGGCTCCTCGACGAGGGCCGCGACGGCATCACGCCCTTCCCCGACGACCGCGGCTGGGACCTCGACGCCCTCAACGGCGAAGGCGCAGGCAGCAGCGCCGCCGCCGAGGGCGGATTCGTCGACGCCGCCGCCTTCGACGCCGGCTTCTTCGGGATCTCGCCCCGCGAGGCCGTCGCCATGGACCCCCAGCAGCGCATCCTCCTGGAGACCACCTGGGAGGCCGTCGAACGGGCCGGCATCGACCCGGTCTCGCTGCGCGGCAGCCGTACCGGCGTCTTCGTCGGCACCGCCGGCGTCGACTACGTCGGCGTCGTCATGAACTCCCGCGAGGACGCCGAGGGACACGCCACCACCGGCCTCACCGCCAGTGTCGTCTCCGGCCGCCTGTCCTACGCCTTCGACCTCGCCGGACCCGCCGTCACCGTCGACACCGCCTGCTCGGCCTCCCTGGTCGCCATCCACCTGGCCGCCCAGGCCCTGCGCAACGGCGAGTGCGGCCTCGCCCTCGCCGGCGGCGTCACCGTAATGTCCACCCCCATGGGCTTCTCCGGGTTCACCCGCCAGGGCGGCATCTCCACCAGCGGCCGGTGCAAGGCCTTCGCGGACGCCGCCGACGGCACCGGCTGGTCCGAGGGCGCCGGCGTGCTCGTCCTGGAGCGCCTGTCCGACGCCCGCCGCAACGGCCACCAGGTCCTCGCCGTGATCCGGGGCTCGGCCGTCAACCAGGACGGTGCCTCCAACGGTCTGACGGCGCCCAACGGCCCCTCGCAGCAGCGCGTCATCCGCCAGGCACTCGCCGGGGCCGGGCTCTCCGCCGCCGACGTGGACGCCGTCGAGGCACACGGCACCGGCACCCCGCTGGGCGACCCCATCGAGGCGCAGGCCCTGCTCGCCACCTACGGCCAGGACCGGCCCGCGGACCGCCCCCTGCTGCTGGGCTCCGTGAAGTCGAACATCGGCCACGCCCAGGCCGCCGCCGGTGTCGCCGGCGTCATCAAGACCGTCCTCGCCATCCGGCACGGCCTCCTTCCCAAGTCCCTGCACATCGACCGGCCGTCCACGCACGTCGACTGGGAGGCCGGCAACGTACGCCTGCTCACCGAGTCCACCCCGTGGCCGGAGACCGGGCGGCCACGCCGCGCCGGCGTCTCCTCCTTCGGCATCAGCGGCACCAACGCCCACCTCGTCATCGAGCAGGCCCCCGACGCCGAGGAGCCCACCGGCGACGGGACGGAGGAGCAGGGAGCCACGCCCGCCGCGGTTCCCACCGTCGTCCCCTGGACGGTGTCGGCCAAGACCCGGGGCTCCCTCGACGCCCAGATCGCCCGGCTCACCGACGTCACCGGCGCCACCGCCCTGGACCTGGGCTTCTCCCTGGCCACCGGCCGCTCCACCTTCGAGCAGCGCGCGGTTCTGCTGGCCTCCGTCGGCGGTGCGGGGGAGCCGGTGGAGGTGGCCCGGGGGCGGGCCGTGGAGCGTTCGCTCGCGGTGCTGTTCTCCGGTCAGGGGTCGCAGCGGGTGGGGATGGGGCGTGAGCTGTACGCCCGTTTCCCGGTGTTCGCGGGAACGCTCGACGAGGTGCTGTCGTTGCTGGACCCGCAGCTCGATCGGCCTTTGCGCGAGGTGTTGTTCGCGCAGGAGGGCAGCGAGGGGGCGGCGCTGCTCGACACCACCGGGTATACGCAGCCCGCGTTGTTCGCGGTCGAGGTGGCGTTGTTCCGGCTGGCGGAGTCGTGGGGTGTCACGCCGGAGTTCGTCGCGGGTCATTCGGTCGGTGAGATCGCTGCCGCGTATGTGGCGGGGGTGTTCTCGCTGGAGGACGCGTGCACGCTGGTGGCGGCGCGGGCCCGGTTGATGCAGGAGCTGCCGGCGGGTGGCGCGATGGTGGCGGTGCAGGCGACCGAGGCGGAGGTCGCCGGGCGCCTCACCGGCGGTCTGTCCGTGGCCGCGGTCAACGGCCCGGACTCCGTGGTCATCGCAGGTCCCGAAGCAGAGGTGACCGCGCTGGCAGACGAGTTCACGGCCGAGGGGCGTAAGACGCAGCGTCTGTCGGTCAGTCACGCCTTCCACTCGGCCCTCATGGAGCCGATGCTGGATGCCTTCCGTCAGGTGGCGGAGACCCTGGAGTACGCCGAACCGCGCATCCCGGTCGTCTCCAACGTCACGGGTACGGTGGCCGACCCGGGCCGGCTGACCACTCCCGCCTACTGGGTGGACCACGTCCGCGCGACCGTCCGTTTCGCCGACGGAGTACGCGCCCTCGCCGATGCCGGTGCCGACGCCTTCCTGGAGATCGGCCCCGGCGGCGTCCTCACCGCCCTCACCCGGCAGACCCTCGACAGCCGCGACGGTGCCACGGACACCGTCGCGGTGCCCGCCCTGCGGTCCAAGCGCCCGGAGCAGCACGCCCTGCTGACCGGCCTCGCCGAGCTGCACGTCGCCGGTGTACGCGTCGACTGGGCCGCCTGGTTCCACGGCACCGGAGCCCGCCGCGCCGACCTGCCCACCTACGCCTGGCAGCACCGCCGCTACTGGCCGCGTCCCCTCGCCCACGCCGCCGACATCCCCGGCGCCGGCCTCACCCCGGCCGGGCACCCCTTCCTCGGTGCCGCGGTCGCCCTCGCCGGCGCCGAGGATGTCCTCCTCACCGGACGCATCGGACTGCGCACCCACCCCTGGCTCGCCGACCACACCATGGGCGGCGTGATCCTCTTCCCCGCGACCGGCTTCCTGGAACTGGCCGTCCGCGCGGGCGACCAGGTCGGCTGCGGACGCGTGCAGGAACTCACCCTCACCACCCCCCTCGGCCTCGACCCCAAGGACGCCGTCGCCGTCCAGGTCCGCGTCGGTCCCCCCGACGCCTCCGGCGGACGTCCGCTCGGCATCCACTGCCGGCCCGCCGACGCCGACGACGCACCCTGGACCCAGCACGCCACCGGCGTACTGACCCCAGGCGAACACGTCGTCCCCTTCGAATCCCCTGCCTGGCCGCCCGCCGGTGCCGACCCCGTCGACCTGACCGGGTTCTACGAGCGCACCGAGTACGGCCCCCTCTTCCAGGGCCTGCGCGGCGTCTGGACGCGCGGCGACGAGGTCTTCGCCGAACTGGAACTGCCCGACCGCACCGACGACGCCGCCCTGTTCGGCCTCCACCCGGCGCTGCTCACCGCCGCCCTGCACGCGGTGGAGTACGTCGACCTGAAGGACGCCGACCAAGGGCTGCTGCCGTTCTCCTGGTCCGGTGCCACCCTGCACGCCTCCGGTGCCACCCGGCTGCGGGTCCGCATCGGCAAGGCCGGCGAGGACTCCGTGTCCATCGCCGCCGTCGACACCTCGGGACGGCCCGTCCTCTCCGTCGAGTCGCTGGCCCTGCGGCCCTCCTCCGCCGCCCGGCTCCTGGGACCCGGTGCCGCGGACCGTGCCTCCCTGCGCGGCCTGGTCCGAGCCCCGCGCAACACCGCCTCGGCCACCACCCCGCACCCGGCCCGTCCCACCGAACCGGCCTCCTTCCGGGAGCACTTCGCCTCCCTGAGCGCCGCCGAGCAGGACACCGCCCTCCTCGACCTGGTCGTCGACTGCGCCGCGGAACTCCTCGGACACACCGACACCGCCGACATCGACCCCGACCGCGACTTCCTCGAACTCGGCTTCGACTCCCTGATCGGCATCGAGCTGCGCCGCAGACTCAGCGAGGCCACCGGACTCCAGCTTCCCGCGAGCATCGTCTACGACAGCGGCTCCCCGAGCGGTCTCACCGCCTGGCTGCGCACCGAACTCGGCGCCCAGGGCGGTGCCGCCCCGCAGACCGGCGCCACCGGCGGCCCCGCCGAGAACGACTCGATGGAACGCCTCTTCCTCGACGGCCTCGCCCAGGGCAAGCTCCGCGAGGCCCAGCGGATGCTCGCCACCGTCGCCGCGCTCCGCCCCTCCTTCGAGGTCACCGCCGAACTCGAGGACCTGCCCTGGCCGGTGACGCTCGCCGAGGGACCCGCCCCGTCCCGGCTCGTCTGCGTCAGCGCCCCCACCGCCAACGGCGGCGTCCACCAGTACGCCACCCTGTCCGGCCACTTCCGCGGCAAGCGGGACGTCACCGCCCTGCCCCTCATCGGGTTCAACACCGGAGAGGCCCTGCCCGCCCACCCCGAGGCAGCCGCCCGGATCATCGCGGAGAGCGCCCTCCAGGCCGCCGACGGCAAGCCCTTCGTCCTCCTCGGCCACTCCTCCGGCGGATCCCTCGCCTACGCCGCGGCCGGCGTCCTGGAAAGCACCTGGGGCATCCGCCCCACCGCCGTCGTCCTCCTCGACACCCTCAGCATCCGGCACGACAGCGACGAGGGCGTCGACTACAACGGCATGATGAAGTTCAACTTCACCGCCGTGGACGACTCCCCGGTGCGCCTCACCAACTCCCGGCTGTCCGCCATGGGCCGCTGGATGGTGCTGCTCAACGCCCTCGACGTGCACCCCACCACCGCGCCCGTCCTGGAGATCAAGTGCACCCGGGCGCTCATCGAGGGCGTTCCCGCTCCCGACCCCGAGCGCCTGCACGAGCCGGTCGTCCCGGACGCCACCGTGCGCCCCCTGGACGCCGACCACCTCTCCCTCATCCGCGAGGACTCCGGCCCCGCGGCCGGACTCGTGGAGGAGTGGCTCACCGCCCTGGAGACCACGGTCACCTCCGACGCCGCGTCCCGGCAGGACACCGCCGTCGTCGGCTGACCGCACTCCGTCCGGAAGGCCCCGGCCCCGTGTCCGACCACGGACCGGGGCCTTCCGGCTAGGTACGCCCCCCGGCGCACTTTAGGGAAACCCGCAGTCCGGGACGGCCAGACTGGCCCTCGGACCGGGTCGGCCTGTCGCCCCGGACCGGATCTGCCGGACGGGCGCCGCGCCCGCCGGAACATCCAGCAGTGTCGGGGCGTGGAATCCGGATTCGCCGCTCTCCGCTTTTCGCGAGTTCCGGAATCTCATGGAGAGGTGGGCACCTGATGTCGAACGAGGACAAGCTCCGCGCGTACCTCAAGCGGGCCGTGGCCGACCTTCAGGAGGCCCGTCAGCGACTCGACGAGGCCGAGAACCGGGACCTCGAGCCCATCGCCGTCGTCGCCATGGCCTGCCGCTACCCCGGCGGCGTGCGCTCCCCCGAAGAACTGTGGGAACTGGCCAGGGACGGCGTGGACGCCATCTCCGCCTTCCCCACCAACCGCGGCTGGGACCTCGACCGGCTGTTCCACCCCGACCCCGCCCACCACGGCACCACCTACGCCCGCGAAGGCGGCTTCCTGCACGACGCCGGTGAGTTCGACCCGGCGTTCTTCGGGATCTCCCCGCGTGAGGCCCTCGCCATGGACCCGCAGCAGCGGCTGCTCCTGGAGACCTCCTGGGAGACCCTGGAACGCGCCGGGATCGCGCCCGACGCACTGGCCGGCAGCCCCACCGGCGTCTTCGTCGGCACCGGGCACGGGGACTACGACGGTGCCGCACGAGGACGCCAGGAGGAGGTCGCCGGCCACCTCCTCACCGGCAACACGGTCGCCGTCGCCTCCGGCCGCCTGTCCTACACGTACGGCTTCGAAGGCCCCGCCGTCACGGTCGACACCGCCTGCTCCTCCTCGCTGGTGGCGCTGCACCTGGCCGTGCGCTCCCTGCGCCAGGGGGAGTGCTCCCTCGCCCTGGCCGGCGGCGCCACGGTCATGTCGACGCCGAAGATGTTCACCGAGTTCGCCCGGCAGCGCGGCCTCGCCGCCGACGGCCGCTGCAAGGCCTTCGCCGCCGCCGCCGACGGAACCGCCTGGTCCGAGGGCGCCGGCCTGATCCTGCTGGAACGCCTGTCCGACGCCCGTCGCAACGGCCACCCCGTCCTCGCCGTGATCCGCGGCTCCGCCATCAACCAGGACGGCGCCTCCAACGGCCTCACCGCCCCCAACGGCCCCTCCCAGCAGCGGCTGATCCGGCAGGCCCTCATCGACTCCGGCCTCACCTCCGCCGAGGTCGACGCCGTCGAGGCGCACGGCACCGGCACCACCCTCGGCGACCCCATCGAGGCGCAGGCACTCCTCGCCACCTACGGGCGGGACCGCGGCGACGGACGACCGCTGCTGCTCGGCTCGCTGAAGTCCAACACCGGGCACACCCAGGCCGCGTCCGGCGTCGCCGGCGTGATCAAGATGGTGCAGGCGATGCGCCACGGGATCCTGCCCAAGAGCCTCCACATCGACGCGCCCACCCCGAACGCGGACTGGGAGGACGGCGGGGTCGAACTGCTCACCGAGCACACCGCCTGGCCGGAGACCGGCCGTCCGCGCCGCGCCGCCGTGTCCTCCTTCGGCGTCAGCGGCACCAACGCCCACCTCGTGCTCGAACAGGCTCCGGCCGAAGAGGCACCCGAGGTCGCGGAGTCCGGACAGGCCGAGGGCGCGTGGTTGCCGTGGGTGGTGTCGGGCAAGTCGCGTGCGGCGGTGGGGGAGCAGGCGGCGCGGCTGGCGGCGAC
>MUMD01000045.1 GCA_002155895.1 Streptomyces rochei | reverse complement strand
CCACCCCCACCTCCCTGTGGCCCGGCCACCCCTTCGACCCGCCCGCCGGCATCACCTTCGCCTACGGCCGCCTGTGGACCATGACCCAGGCGTACGTCCAGCAGGGCACGGGCTCCACCGGCGACCAGGCCCTGCTCGCCGGCATCCTGCGCGGCCTCGACCACCTCTCGGCCACCGTGTACAACCCCTCCACCACCCGCTACGGCAACTGGTGGGAATGGCAGATCGGCAGCCCCCGCCTCCTGATGGACATCACGGCCGCCCTGTACGACCGGCTCGGCCCCGACCGCGTCACCGCCGCCTGCGCGGCCGTCGACCACTTCGTCCCCGAGGCGATGCTCCGCGACTACTCCGGCACCTCCACCGGCGCCAACCGCGTCGACCTGTGCCGCTCCGTCGCCCTGCGCGGCATCCTGGGCCGCGCCCCCGAGAAGATCGCCCTGGCCCGCGACGCCCTCTCGCCGGTCTTCCCCTACGTGACCGAGGGCGACGGCCTCTACGCCGACGGCTCCTTCGTGCAGCACACCTGGGTCGCCTACTCGGGGACGTACGGTCAGGTCATGCTGGACGGCCTCGGACGGCTGTTCACCCTGCTGGCGGGCTCCGAGTGGGAGGTGACCGACCCGGGCAGACAGATCGTCCTGGACAGCGTGGAGCACGCCTACGCGCCCCTGATCCACGACGGACTCGTCATGGACACCGTCAACGGACGGGCCATCAGCCGGGGTTACCTCAAGAGCGACGACCTGCACGTCATGCGCGGCGACCACTTCCACGGCCAGCAGATCATCGCCGCCATGGCGGTCCTCGCGGGCGGCGCGAGCCCCGCCGAGCGCGAACGCTGGTACGCGAGGATCAAGGGCTGGATCGAACGGGACACGGTCACCCCGGTCCTCACGGCACCGCAGTTCCCGGTCGCCGACCTGGCCCGGCTGCACGCGATCGCCGACGCGCCCGTCGAGGCCGCGCCCGAGCCCGTCGGGCACCGGCTCTTCGCCGCCATGGACCGGGCCGTCCACCGCCGCCCGGCCTTCACCGCCGGCCTCGCCATGGCCAGTGACCGCATCGCGCACTACGAGTGCGGCAACGGCGAGAACCCGCGCGGCTGGCACACCGGCGCGGGCATGCTCACCTGGTGGGCGAACGGGACCCGATCCGACCAGTACACGGACTGGTTCTGGCCGACGGTCGACTGGTACCGGCTGCCCGGCACCACCGTCTCCACCCGACGCCTGGCCGACCGCGCGGGCGGCGAGTGGGGCGCGCCCAAGCCCGACGTGCGCTGGGTCGGCGGCACCACCGACGGCGAGTACGCGGCCGTCGGGCAGCACCTCAAGGGGCTCGGCTCGACCCTGGAGGCCCGCAAGTCCTGGTTCTTCCTCGACGACGAGGTGGTCTGCCTCGGCGCCGGCATCAGCTGCGCGGACGGCGTCCCGGTCGAGACCGTCGTCGACAACCGCAACCTCGGCGAGGGCGGCACCCAGGCCCTGGTCCGCGGCCGCCACTGGGCCCACCTGGAGGGCCACGGCGGCTGGATCGTGCCCGACGGCGAGCTGCGGACCCTGCGCGAGGACCGCACCGGCGCCTGGTCCGACATCAACACCACCAGCACCTCCGAGCGCCGCACCCGCCGCTGGCAGACCCTCTGGCTCGACCACGGCACGGACCCGACCGACGCCACCTACCTCTACGTCCTCATGCCCGGCGCCTCCGCGCGGGCCGTCGCCCGCCGTGCCGCCGACCGCCACCGGCTGACCGTCCTCGCCAACGACGGCCGCCGCCAGGCCGTCGCCGTCCCCCCGCTCGGCCTCACGGCGGCCAACTTCTGGCAGGCCGGTACGGCGGGACCGCTCACCTCCACCGCGGGGGCGAGCGTGCTGGTCCGGCGCCGGGGCCGCACCGCTACCCTCTGCGTGAGCGAACCGCCGCGCACGGGACGACCCCTGGAGATCATCTGGGACCGCCCCGTACGCGCCGTGGTGCGAGCCGACGAGACGGTCCGGATCCTCTCGACGGGCCGCCGACTGCACCTGCGCGTCACCCCAGGGGTGGTATGTACCACCCATGAATGTGAGGTGACTCTCACCTGACGACTTTGTGCGACCTCTACAAGCAACAGGCCCCCTGAGCAGTCGAAAAGGCTGCATGCCATGGGGGTTCTGTTCAGTGCTACCAGGAAAACGCGCCGGACACTGTACGGAGTCGACGGCTCGCATTCCTTGGTCGGGTTCGTAGAGTCGCTACATGACCGTTTTGGATGAGGCGCCGGGTGAGCCGACGGACGCGCGCGGGCGGGTGGCCGAGCTGCACGAGATCCGTGCGCAGGCACTGGCCGGGCCGAGCGAGAAGGCGACGGCGGCGCAGCACGCCAAGGGCAAGCTGACCGCGCGGGAGCGGATCGAGCTGCTGGTGGACCCGGGGTCGTTCCGGGAGGTCGAGCAGTTGCGGCGGCACCGGGCGACCGGGTTCGGGCTGGAGGCCAAGAAGCCGTACACCGACGGTGTGATCACCGGCTGGGGCACGGTGGAGGGCAGGACGGTCTTCGTCTACGCGCACGACTTCCGGATCTTCGGCGGTGCGCTGGGCGAGGCGCACGCCACGAAGATCCACAAGATCATGGACATGGCCATCGCGGCCGGCGCCCCGCTGGTCTCCCTCAACGACGGTGCGGGCGCCCGGATCCAGGAGGGCGTCTCGGCGCTCGCCGGCTACGGCGGCATCTTCCAGCGCAACACCAAGGCGTCCGGGGTCATCCCGCAGATCAGCGTGATGCTCGGCCCCTGCGCGGGCGGCGCGGCCTACAGCCCCGCCCTCACCGACTTCGTGTTCATGGTCCGCGACACCTCGCAGATGTTCATCACCGGCCCCGACGTGGTCAAGGCGGTCACCGGCGAGGAGATCACCCAGAACGGTCTGGGCGGGGCCGACGTCCACGCCGAGACCTCGGGGGTGGCGCACTTCGCCTACGACGACGAGGAGACCTGCCTCGCCGAGGTCCGCTACCTGCTGTCGATGCTCCCGCAGAACAATCGGGAGAACCCGCCCCGCCACGAGTGCGGCGACCCCGCGGACCGCCGCGGCGACACCCTCCTCGACCTGGTCCCGGCGGACGGCAACCGTCCCTACGACATGGCCAAGGTCATCGAGGAGATCGTCGACGACGGCGAGTACCTGGAGGTCCACGAGCGCTGGGCCCGCAACATCATCTGCGCCCTGGCCCGCCTCGACGGCCAGGTCGTCGGCATCGTCGCCAACCAGCCGCAGGCCCTGGCCGGCGTCCTGGACATCGAGGCCAGCGAGAAGGCCGCCCGCTTCGTCCAGATGTGCGACGCCTTCAACATCCCCATCGTCACCTTCCTGGACGTCCCCGGCTTCCTGCCGGGCGTCGACCAGGAGCACGGCGGCATCATCCGCCACGGCGCCAAGCTGCTGTACGCGTACTGCAACGCCACCGTCCCGCGGATCTCCCTGATCCTGCGCAAGGCCTACGGCGGCGCCTACATCGTCATGGACTCCCAGTCCATCGGCGCCGACCTCACCTACGCCTGGCCGACCAACGAGATCGCCGTGATGGGCGCCGAGGGCGCCGCCAACGTCATCTTCCGCCGGCAGATCGCCGAGGCCGAGGACCCCGAGGCCATGCGCGCCCGCATGGTCAAGGAGTACAAGACCGAGCTGATGCACCCCTACTACGCGGCCGAACGCGGCCTGGTCGACGACGTCATCGACCCCGCCGAGACCCGCGAGGTGCTGATCAAGTCCCTGGCGATGCTCCAGACCAAGCACGCCGACCTGCCCTCCCGCAAGCACGGCAACCCGCCGCAGTGACCCGAGGAGCCACGACCATGTCCCCTGCCGACATCCGCGTCGAGAAGGGCCACGCCGAGCCCGAGGAGGTCGCCGCCCTCACGGCCCTCCTCCTCGCCCGCGCCGCCGCCCGCCCCGCCGAGATCGCCCCGACCCACGGCGGCGGCCGCGTCCGGGCCGGCTGGCGCCGCCTGGAACGCGAGCCCGGCTTCCGCGCCCCGCACAGCTGGCGCTGACCCGACACGACGTAGAGGCCCCCTCCGCACAGGAGGGGGCCTCTACGCGTGACGCGGGCCAGGGGCAGCCCACCCAGGGGCGCGGGGAACTGCGCGACCGGCCACGAACCACCCGCACCCGGCAACGAAACAGCCCCCGGCAGCCCAGTGGCCGCAGGGGGCGTAACGCAACCCGGCGCAGCGGGGGTGCCGCCTGCGCCCACCCGTGCCGCCCCAGGCGGCACGACTGCCCGCAGGCTGAGGAAGTGCTAGCGCAGGCGCGCCATCAGCGCGTGCTCCACGAGAGTGATCAGCGCGGACTTCGCGTCGGCGCGGTGCCGGGCGTCGGTCGTGATGATCGGGGTGTCCGGCCCGATCTGCAGCGCCTCCCGGACCTCGTCCGGGTTGTACGGCTGCTGCCCGTCGAAGCCGTTGAGCGCGATCACGAACGGCAGACCGGAGTTCTCGAAGTAGTCGACGGCGGGGAAGCAGTCGGCGAGCCGCCTCGTGTCGACCAGCACGATCGCCCCGATGGCGCCGCGCACCAGGTCGTCCCACATGAACCAGAAGCGGTCCTGGCCGGGCGTACCGAAGAGGTACAGGATCAGGTCCTGGTCGAGCGTGATGCGTCCGAAGTCCATGGCGACCGTCGTGGTCGTCTTGTCCCCCGTGTGGGTGAGGTCGTCGATGCCCGCCGACGCGGATGTCATCACGGCCTCGGTGCGCAGCGGATTGATCTCCGAGACAGCGCCGACGAACGTGGTCTTGCCCACGCCGAAGCCGCCCGCCACCACGATCTTCGCGGAAGTGGTGGAGCGGGAAGGACCGCCGCTAGAGCTTGCGAAGTCCACTGAGCACCCTTTCGAGCAGTGTCACGTCTGGCTGGCCGCCGGCGTTCTCGTCGCCGCCGGGCTGATGGATGGCGACCAGTCCCGCCTCCGCCAAGTCGGCGACGAGGATCCTGGCCACGCCGAGAGGGATCGTCAGGAGGGCCGAGACCTCGGCCACCGACTTGATCTCCCGGCAGAGGTTGCAGATCCGCTGATGCTCGGGCAGCTGGCCCTGCATCTGGTGCGGCTGCGCGGTGGTGTGCACCAGCGCCTCGATGGCGAGCTGGTACCGCGGCCTGGTGCGGCCGCCCGTCATGGCGTACGGGCGCACCAGGGGGTTGTTCGACGCCCCCGCGGGCGCCGGCTCAGGGGTGCGGCGCTGCGGCTGCACGGGCTGGATGCGCGGAGCCTGCGGCTGGTCGTACGGCGAAGGGCCGGGGCCCTGCGGCGCGTACGGCTGCCGGTGGTCCGGGACGGAGGGGTAGCCGTACCCGTTCGCCGAGCCGTCGCCTTGGCCCTGGGCAGGGCCGTACGACCAGTTGCCCGAAGACGGACCGCCTGGGGGTGTTGCCACTTTTTCCTCCTCCGACTGTGCCGGGCATCCATCACTGTGGAGCCGCGTCCCGAAACTTTACGGCCACGGGACGCCAAAACGCACCGTCTGTCCTTTAGTTGAGAAGGCTCCCTTGGAGCTCCGCCCGCAGATCGGGCGTCAGAACCGTGCCGGCACGGTCCACCAGGAGGGCCATCTCGTACCCAATGAGACCGATGTCCGCCTCCGGGTGTGCGAGAACCGCGAGGGAGGAACCGTCGGAGATGGACATGATGAAGAGGAATCCCCGCTCCATCTCCACAACCGTCTGGTTCACGCTGCCGCCCTCGAAGATGCGCGAGGCACCGGCGGTCAGCGAGGTCAGGCCGGAGGCGACGGCCGCCAGCTGGTCGGCGCGGTCGCGCGGAAACCCTTCGGACATCGCGAGAAGGAGTCCGTCGGCGGAGACCACCACCGTGTGGGACACCCCCGGGGTGTTGTCCACGAAGTTGGTGATCAACCAGTTCAGGTTCTGTGCCGCCTGGCTCATCGGGCTCACACTAACGCTCCTGGTTGTAGGTGCTGTCAGGACCACGGTGTTCATTCCTTGTGTCCTGGCCGTTCGTTTCACTGCCTGCGTTGCGGCCCCGTTCGACGCCGCGCCGCAGGTTGCTCAGCCTGCCCCGGACGTCCTCCGGAGCGCGGGAGACCTGGGGGCCTCCCTGTGGAGTGGATTCGGCGGTGCCCTCGACCAGATTGGCCTTGGGTACCCGGCGCGGCAGCCCCGAGGAGGTCACCCCGCCCGCCTTGGGCCTGCGCAGCTGTGCGGCCTGCTGCCAGCGGTCGTCGTTGGCCGACCGCCAGTTGTCCGTGCCGTTCGCACCGGCCGTGTCGGCCGGCGTCTCCTGGCCCACGTGCCCCGCACTGCCCGCGCCGCCCCCGGCGGATCCGCGGCGGGGGAGACCGGCGTCGGTCAGCTCGTGGGTGGCGGAGGCGGCCGGACCCGGACGGTCGAAGCCTACGCGGTCCGCCTCGTTCACGTCAGCGGCCTGCGCGGATTCCGCCTCAGGTGCCCCGGAGGGGTACTGGTCCGGATAGCCGTTCTGATAGCCGTCCTGCTGCGGCCAGTCGTCCTGGTGGCGCCGCTGCTCGAAGGCCGAGTAGCCCTCCGGAGCGCCGGAGCCGGCCGACTGGTGGCCGTTGCGGGCCGGTTCCGCGAACGCGGGGTCCTGGAAGCCGCCGCCCGCCGGGTAGCCCTCGCCCTGCGGCAGGCCGCCGTTGGGCGCGAAGTACTGCTCGTCGTACGTCTGCTGCTGGTCCTGGTACGGCGTCTGCTGCTGGTCGGCGTACGCCTGCTGGTCGTAGCCGCCGGTCTGCTGGTCCTGGTAACCGCCCTGGCCCTGCTCGTAGACCGGCTGCTGCCCGGTGAACTGGTCCTGGTAGCCGGGGGCCTCGGCCTCCTCGCGCCCGCCGTGCTCCTCGGGGCCGGTCAGCTCGGGGTGCGACTGGGCCTCCAGGGCCGCCCGGCGCTCCTCGCGCATCAGCGAGCGGCCGACGGGGTCCAGCTCGCGTATGTCGTCGGGGACGTCGGCGTACCGGCTGTCGTCGAAGCCCAGCTCGGCGGCGGTCCGCATCGGCTGGCCGACCTGGGCGAAGTTCTCGCCGGTCGGGAAGTTCTGCTCCGGGATGATCTGCGAGACGGTGAACTCGTCGCGCTGCTGCTGCTCGCCGCCGCCACCGTGGGTGATGGCGTCCGGGAGCATGACCAGCGAGGTGGTGCCCGCCTGCTCGCCGGAGGGACGCAGCTGGACGCGGATGCCGTGCCGGTCGGACAGCCGGCCGACCACGAACAGGCCCATGCGCTGCGAGATCGCGGCGTCCACGGTCGGCGGGTTGGCCAGCTTGTGGTTGATGTCCGCGAAGTCCTCGGCGGTCAGGCCGATGCCCTTGTCGTGGATCTCGACCATCACGCGGCCGTCGGGAAGCCGGGTCGCGGTGACGCGGACCTTGGTCTGCGGGGAGGAGAACGTGGTGGCGTTCTCCAGCAGCTCGGCGAGCAGGTGCACGAGGTCGGTCACGGCACGGCCGTGGATCTCGGCCTCGGGGACGCCCGACAGCTCGATGCGCTCGTACTGCTCCACCTCGGAGGAGGCGGCGCGCAGCACGTCGACCAGCGGGACCGGCTGGTCCCAGCGGCGGCCGGGCTCCTCGCCGGCGAGGACCAGGAGGTTCTCGCCGTTGCGGCGCATGCGGGTGGCCAGGTGGTCCAGCCGGAAGAGATTCTCCAGCTGGTCGGGGTCGGCCTCGTTGTTCTCCAGGTCGGTGATCAGGGTCAGCTGGCCCTCGATCAGCGACTGGTTGCGGCGCGAGAGGTTGGTGAAGATCGCGTTGATGTTGCCCCGCAGCAGGGCCTGCTCGGAGGCGAGCCGGACCGCCTCGCGGTGCACCTGGTCGAAGGCGCGGGCGACTTCGCCGATCTCGTCGGTCGAGGTGATCGGGATCGGCGCGACCCGGGTGTCGACCCGGCCGGGGTCGGTGCGGGAGAGCTGGTCGACCAGCATCGGCAGGCGCTGCTCGGCGATGCCGAAGGCGGCGGTGCGCAGCTGGCGCATGGAGCGGCTCATCTGGCGGGCCACCATGCCGGCCAGGACGAACGCGGCGAGCAGCGCGACGACGACCGCGGCACCGGTGATGTAGGCGTCCCGCTCGGCGTCGTCGGCGATGGCCGACGCCTCGGACACCGCCTTGTCGGCGAGGTCCGACTCGATCTTCTGGTACGCGTCGAACTTGAGGGTGTTGACCGCCCACCAGTTGTCCGGCGTGATGCCCTGCTCGGCCAGGTCGGCGCGGGCGCTGGTGTCCGTGGAGCCGAGCTGGGCCAGCTCCGAGACCATGGTGGTCGGGTTGGTGGGCGGCGGGACGTAGTCCGGGTCCTTGGCCTTGGCCTCCTTGGCCATGGCCGCGCCGTCCTCCTTGAGCCGCGCCTCGGCGTCCTCGAGCTTCTGGGCGTCCGCCTCGGTACCGCCGCCGATGTACTCCTCGATCGCGATCCGCTCCAGGTAGGCGTACGAGGAGAGGGCGACGCGCTGGCTGGCGAGGTGGCTCGGCTCCGGACCCGGCTTCACCAGCATGTGCATGCCGATGGAACGCTCCAGCGAGAGCGCCGCCTTGGTCAGGGAGATGGCGTAGACGGTACGGCCGTAGGAGGTGATGTTGCCGGTGCCCAGACCCAGCTCGTTGGCGAACTCCATGAGGGGGTGGGCGACGCCGGTGTACCCCTCTTCGGTCTCCACGCCCTTGAGCTTGGGGGTGTAGGCGGCCGCGCGCAGCGACTGGAGCTTGGGCTCCTGGTCGCGGAAGACCTTCAGCCGGCGTTCCAGGCCGGGCTTGGACGGCATGCCCTGGGCGGCCTCGTCGAAGGCGTCGGCCGCCTTGTCGGTCGCCTGGCGGGCCTGGACGACCGCGGTGTCCTGCTCGCCCTTGCCCTGCAGGAGCGGGGCGGCGGTGGTGTCGCGCTCGTTGTAGAGGGCGTTCGCGTAGTTCAGCGAGGCCTGGACCAGGCGTGCGGTGCTCTCGGCGTCCTCGGCGTCCTGCCAGGTGTCGATCGAGCTCTTCACCTGGAAGCCGCCCATGACCAGACCGACCAGCACGGGGATGAGCAGGATCGCGTTCAGCCGGGTGGTGACCCGCCAGTTGCGCGGGGAGAAACGGCCGCCGCTCGGGGCGGGCTCCTCCTTGGTCTCCGCAGCGGGCACGGGGGCGGGCGCCGCTGTACGCGGCGGCGGGGTGAAGTTGCCCCGGGCCGATGGCTCGGGACTGTTCTTGCTTCGCCTCACTCGACCAACAACCTCTCGGCGGTCGGCACCTACGTCGTGCCGCTGTGTCTCAGAGCCCAGTCCGTCACGAGTACGCGCTACCGGTGAGTACGTCTCGCGCGTCATTGACCATCGGGCAGTTCTGGCATTCCAGCACGGCGACCTGCGCTCTTCCAAACAGTCGAACGCCGGGGTTACACGTGATGTAAGCCCCAGATAAAACGGTCAAAAAGAGCGAGGCCCGTCAAAAGACGGGGCGTTCGTGCGCGCAGCGAGACCAGTTGACCGCGTCGCGTGTCGATACCACCCGATTCCTCTGCCGAAACGTTATGAACGGTGGAGCCGACCGTGTCAAAGGACACAGCCGGCTCCATTCCGTCTACGACAACTGCCGTAGATCACTGCCGACTTGACTGCGTTCGCCTGCGTACCTACCGCAACCGGGCCATCAGCGCGTGCTCCACCAGCGTGATCAGCGCGCTCTTCGCGTCGGCGCGATGCCGGGCGTCGGTCGTGATGATCGGGGTGTCCGGGCCGATCTGCAGCGCCTCCCGCACCTCGTCCGGCGAGTACGGCTGCTGACCGTCGAAGCCGTTGAGCGCGACGACGAACGGCAGACCGCTGTTCTCGAAGTAGTCCACCGCCGGGAAGCAGTCGGCCAGCCGGCGGGTGTCGCACAGCACCACCGCGCCGATGGCGCCGCGCACCAGGTCGTCCCACATGAACCAGAAGCGGTCCTGGCCGGGCGTGCCGAACAGGTACAGGATCAGGTCCTGGTCGAGCGTGATGCGGCCGAAGTCCATGGCGACCGTGGTGGTCGTCTTGTCACCGGCGTGCGTGAGATCGTCGATCCCGGCGCTGGCGGAGGTCATCACGGCCTCCGTGCGCAGGGGGTTGATCTCGGAGACGGCGCCCACGAACGTGGTCTTGCCGACGCCGAAGCCGCCGGCCACCACGATCTTCGCGGAGGTGGTCGCCCGCCCTCCGTCAGAGCTTTCGAAGTCCACTGAGCACCCTTTCGAGCAGTGTCACGTCCGGCGCACCGCCGTTGTTCTCGTCGCCGCCCGGCTGGTGCACCGCGACGAGCCCGGCCTCCGCGAGGTCCGCGACGAGGATCCGGGCCACGCCCAGCGGCATGGCCAGCAGGGCCGACACCTCGGCCACCGACTTCACCTCGCGGCACAGGTGGCAGATGCGCTGGTGCTCGGGAAGGAGCCCCATGAGCGCTGCCGGATCGGCCGTCGTGCTGATCAGCGCCTCGATGGCGAGCTGGTAGCGCGGCCTGGTCCGGCCACCGGTCATCGCGTAGGGACGGACCAGTGGCTGGTCGCCCTCGTCCTCGTACGGCTCCGCGTACGGATCATGAGAGGCGGTGGGCGGGGTCATGAATCCTCCGGGCGGGACAGCAGGTCGGTCAGTCGTGCCGTCTGACGAGGCCGGTGGGGGGATTGTGGCGGCCGGACGGTGATTTGGTAACACGGGTGGTGCCGGGGCCGATCAGTGGAGCAGACTTCCTTGTAGCTCGGCGCGCAGGTCAGGCGTGAGCACGGCGCCGGCGCGGTCCACCAGGAGCGCCATCTCGTAGCCGACGAGGCCGATGTCGCACTCCGGGTGCGCGAGGACGGCCAGGGACGAGCCGTCCGAGACGGACATGAGGAAGAGGAACCCGCGTTCCATCTCCACGACCGTCTGCGCCACGTTGCCGCCCTCGAAGATCCGGGACGCCCCCGCGGTCAGCGAGGTGAGCCCCGAGGCGACGGCCGCGAGCTGGTCCGCGCGGTCGCGCGGGAAGCCCTCCGACATCGCCAGGAGGAGTCCGTCGGCGGACACGACGACGGTGTGGGACACCCCCGGGGTGTTGTCCACGAAATTCGTGATCAACCAGTTGAGGTTCTGTGCCGCCTGGCTC
>MUMD01000449.1 GCA_002155895.1 Streptomyces rochei | reverse complement strand
CACCGGCAACGGACTCAACACACCGCCGGTGAAGAGACCGACGAGGCCGCGGAGCATCTCGTGGATGCGTTCGGGTCCGGCTTCGCCGAGGTCGAAGGCGCGGTAGCGCACGCCACCGCCGACCGACTCCGCATCGCGGATGTCCGTCTTGCCCATCTCCAGGAACCGCCCACCGGGCGCCGTGATCCGCAACGAGGCGTCCACGAACTCACCCGCCAGCGCGTTCAGCACCACATCCATCCCACGGCCACCCGTGACCGCACGGAACTTCTCCTCGAAGCCCACATCACGCGAGGACGCGATGTGATCCCCGTCCAGACCCATGCCCCGCAGAACGTCCCACTTGCCCTCACTGGCCGTCGCGAACACCTCGGCACCCAGATGACGCGCCAACTGCACCGCCGCCATCCCCACACCACCGGCACCCGCATGGATCAGCACCCGCTCCCCCGCCGACAGACCGGCGAGGTCACGGAAGGCGTACAGCGCGGTGAGGAACACCAACGGCACCGAGGCGGCGGTCTCGTCGTCCCAGTCGGCGGGGACGACGGCGAGATAGCGCTCGTCGACGAGGGCGGTGTCGGCGAGGCCGCCGGGCACCATGCCCATCACCCGGTCGCCGACCGAAAGACCGGTCACCTCGGGACCCACGGCCGTCACGACACCGGTCGCCTCCGACCCGAGGAGTCCGGCCTCACCGGGGTACATGCCGAGCGCGTTCAGCACGTCACGGAAGTTCAGACCCGCGGCCCGCACCTCCACTCGGACCTGCCGGCCCACCGGCGCCTCCAGCACCTCGGGGCAGGGGACGAGGGCGAGGCCGTCGATGCGGCCGGGCGTGGTGTTGTCGAGGCGCCAGGGCAGTCCGGGGACGGGCAGCAGGCCCGCGCCGGTGGTGAGCCGGGCGAGGCGGGGCACCAGGACGGTGTCGTCCCGGACGGCGAACTGGGTGTCGCCGTCCGCCAGCAAAGCGGGGAGCCGTGCCAGGACGCCGTCGGCGGGGGCGTCCGTTCCGGCGTCCAGGTCGAGCAGGGCGAAGCGGCCGGGGTTCTCCGCCTCGGCGCCGCGGACCAGGCCGTGCGCGGCGGCGGCCGCCAGGTCCCGTACGGTGCCGTCGCTACCGGCGGCGACGGCTCCGCGGGTGACGAACACCAGTCGT
>MUMD01000448.1 GCA_002155895.1 Streptomyces rochei | reverse complement strand
CGTCCGCTGCCGCACCGTCCGACGCTGCCGCACCGTCCGATGCCGAGCCCGCCCCGGCCGTCGCGAGTCTGGAACCGGAGCCGGTGGAACTGAGGCGCCTCGCCCTGCGCACGGTGCACGCGCCCGGGCCGGGACTGGAGATGGCGGGCCTCCGCGACGGCCCGGTGTCCGTGGTCGGAGGACCTTCCGCGCTCGCCGCCCTGGTGGCCGGGAAACTCACCGGTCGCGGAGTACGGGCCGAGACCGCGACACGGGTGCCCGAGGGAGCGGGCGCCGTCGTGCACCTCGGCGGACTGGTCGACATCGGGTCGCCCGAGGAGGCCGGACAGATCCTGCGCGACGCCTTCCGCACGGCACGCTCGGTCGCGCCGCGCATGGAGGCCGCCGGTGGGGTGTTCGTCACCGTCCAGGACACCGGCGGCGACTTCGGGCTGGACGGCAGGGAACCCGGCCGCGCCTGGCTCGGCGGCCTCGCCGCGCTGACCAGGACCGCCGCACAGGAGTGGCCGGACGCCTCCGTCAAGGCCATCGACTGCGAGCGCGGCGGCCGGGACGCCGAGACCGTCGCCGAGGTGATCGTCGAGGAACTGCTCGAAGGCGGACCGGCACCGGAGGCCGGCCTGCGCGCGGACGGCACCCGCCTCGTACCGTGTGCCGTCGAGGCACCGGCGGAACCGGGCCCGGAGACGACGGGCATCGGCCCGCGGTCCGTGATCGTCGCCACCGGGGGAGCGCGGGGGGTCACCGCGGCCGCCCTGACCGACCTCGCCCGGACCCACCGGCCGCGCATCGCTCTGCTGGGCCGCACGGAACTGGTCGCGGAGCCCCCGGGCGCCTCCGAGGCGATCGACGAGGCCGCACTGGTGCGCTTGCTCGGGGAGCAGCGGACCGACGGCACCGGCCCGGCCGAGATCCGCGCGCGGGCGAGGGCCGTCCTGGCGGCGCGCGAGGTACGGGCGACACTCAGCCGACTGGAGGAGGCGGGCTCCCCGGTCCGGTACCTGACCGTGGACGTCAGGGACGGCGAGGCCCTGGCGTCCGCGCTCCGCGAGGTCCGAGAGGCGTGGGGCCCCGTCACCGGGATCGTGCACGGTGCCGGAGTCCTGGCCGACAAGCGGATCTCCGACAAGACGGACGAGCAGTTCGACCGGGTGATGACCACCAAGACCGACGGTCTGCGGGCGCTGCTCGCCGCGACGGCCGACGACCCGGTCGAGACGATCTGCCTGTTCTCCTCGGTGGCCGGGGTCTTCGGCAACGCGGGACAGTGCGACTACGCCATGGCCAACGCCGTCCTCGACCACGTGGCGTCGGCCGAACGGGCCCGGCGGCCGGACTGCCGGGTGCGCTCCATCGCCTGGGGGCCCTGGCACGGCGGCATGGTGACCCCGGCACTGGCCGAGCGCTTCCACCGGTCGGGTGTCGCGCTGATCCCACTGGAGCGGGGCGCCGCCGCCTTCACCACCGAACTCGACGCGGCGGCCCGTGACGGTCGCATCGTCGTGGTGGCCGGCGACGGGGAGGCGCCGTCGTACGGTGCGGGCGACCCGCCCGCCGCCCATGTCCGCGTCACCTCCGCCACCCACCCCTACCTGGCCGACCACCGCGTCGCCGACGCCCCGGTGCTGCCCCTGGCCGTGGTCCTGGACTGGTTCACCGGCGCGGCCGGCGCCTGGCGCCCCACATCCGGAGTTCCGGTCCTGCGCGACGTGCGGGTGCTCGACAAGGTCACCCTGCCGGGGCTGGAGAACGAGGGGCACCGCTTCACCGTGCACGGCCGCCGCCGCGCCGTCGGCCCCCCGACGGGGCTGGAGGCCGAACTGCGGGACGCGGACGGAGCGCCGCACTTCCACGCGGTACTGGACTTCGGGGCGGCACCCTCGGAAGAGGGGACATGGGCCGGCCCCCGAGAGGGGGACGATACGGAACGCCCCGTCTGCTACGACGGACGGATCCTTTTCCACGGACCACGGTTCCAGGCACTGCGCACCCTGCGCGGTGTCGGCTCCGACGGGGCGGAGGCGACCGTCGTGGGCGTCGCCGGGCTGGGCTGGGGCGGCACCCACTGGCAGACCGATCCGGCCGCGGTGGACGGCGCGCTGCAACTGGCCCTGGTCTGGGCGGACCACGCCCTGGGGAGCGCGTGTCTGCCGATGGCCGTCGCCGAGTGCCGCGTCCACCGGCGCGGCCCCGCCGCGGACAGCCTGAGGTGCGTGGTGCGGGCCCGGAAGGTGCACGACACCGGCGCACGGTGCGACGTGGCCCTCCTCGACCCGGACGGCACCCCTCGCGTGGAACTGCTCGGCGTGGAACTCGTCCGCCGTCCCGACTGAACGAGCGCGCTCCGCGCCCCCGTTCCTCCGTATGCGTGCGCCCCGAAGTGGAGCAGTATGGGATTCGAACCGATCGCCGTCGTCGGACGCGGCTGTGTGCTGCCCGACGCGTTGGACCCCGACACCTTCTGGGACAACGTCGCGGCACGCCGCTGCAGCCTGTCGGCGGTCCCGGAGGAACGGTGGCGGCTGCCCCACCGCTGGGCCATGGGCACGGTCGACGACCACCGGGACCGCACCTGGACCGACGTCGGCGGCTATGTCCGGGGGTTCGAGGCGGTCTTCGACCCGAGCGGTTTCCTCATCGAGCCGGAACGGATCCTGACCCTCGACCCGCTCTTCCACTGGGTGCTGTACGGCGCCCGGCAGGCACTGGGGGAGTCGGGTTACGGGGGTCCCGGCGAGCGCGCCGGTCTGGTGCTGGGCAACCTCTCCTACCCCACGAGCGCCGGGTCGGCCTTCGCCGAGCACGTCTGGCTCTCCGCCCAGGAGCCGCAGGTGCGGGACGCCCTGCTGACCGGCGGGCGCCGCACGCGCCCCGACGCGCGCAACCGCTTCTCCTCCGGACTGCCCGCCCACTTCGCGGCCCGGGCACTCGGCCTGGGAGCGGGCGCCTTCGCGCTCGACGCGGCCTGCGCCTCCTCGCTGTACGCGATCAAACTCGCGTGCGACCGCCTGCACGACAACACGGCCGACCTGATGCTCGCCGGCGCGGTCAACCGCGTCGACAACCTGTTCCTGCACGTGGGGTTCTGCGGCCTGTCGGCGGTGAGCAGGTCCGGTCGCAGCCGCCCCTTCCACCGGGAAGCGGACGGATTGCTGCACGGCGAGGGCGCCGGGTTCGTGGCCCTGATGCGGCTGGCGGACGCACTGGCGGGCGGCACACCGGTCCTCGGGGTGATCCGGGGCATCGGGCTGTCCAACGACGGCCGTGGCCGCGGCCTGCTCAGCCCGGCCCAGGAGGGGCAGGAGCGGGCGATGGGGCTGGCGTACGCGGCGGCCGGCGTCGCACCGGAGACGGTCTCGCTCGTCGAGTGCCACGCCACGGGCACCCCGGTCGGGGACGCCGTGGAGGTCCGCAGCATGGCACGTACCTTCGCGCAGGCCCGCGACGTCCCCATCGGTTCCGTGAAGTCCAACGTCGGTCACCTGCTGGCCTCGGCCGGGGTGAGCGGCCTGCTCAAGGTGCTCGGGGCGATGCGCGCGGGCATCCGCCCGGCGACCCTCGGCGCCGACCGTCCCCTCGACGGCCTCGACGGCACACCGCTGCGCGTGCTGAGCGAGCCCGAGCCGTGGCAGGGGCCGCGCAGGGCCGCCGTCAGCGCGTTCGGTTTCGGAGGAACCAACGCCCACCTGATCGTCGACGCCTGGGACGGCGACCCGGCAGCACACGCGGAGGGCACGCCCCTCCCGTTCCGTGCGGCGCCGGACGCCACCGACTCCGACGGCCCGGCGGCGGAATCCGCGATCGCCATCGTGGCCGTCGGCGCGCGGACCGGCGACGGGGCCGGCACCGAGGACTTCCGTCGCGCCGTCCTCGACGGAGAGCGACGCGGACCCACCACGAAGGTCGGCGTGTCACTGTCCGACCTGTGCTTTCCCCCGTCGGCGCTGCGCAGTACCTCGCCCCATCAACTCCTGGTGCTGGAAGCGGCGCGCGAGGCCGTGCGAGGGATCTCCCTGCCCCGCGAGCGGACCCTGGTGCTCATCGGGGCGGGGGTCGACCCCGAGGTGGCGCGCGGCGGCGCACGCTGGAGACTGCCGCACTGGGCGGAGCAGGCCGGGTGTGACACCGACCCCGACCTCCTCGCGCGTGCCCGCGACGCCTTCGTCTCCTCCATGGGGGCGGAGCGAGTGATCGGCACCCTCCCCAACCTCGTGGCCAACCGGATCAACACTCAACTCGACCTGGCGGGACCCGGCTTCGCGGTGTCCGCTGAGGAGGCGTCCGGACTGGTGGCGCTCACCCTCGCCGCCCGGGCCATCAGGGCGGGCGAGGCCGACGCCGCGCTGGTCGGCGCCACCGATGTGTCCAGTGGAGCCGTGCACCGTGCCGCCCTGAGCGAACTCGGCCGTGAGACCGGCACCGGCGACGCGGCCGTCGTCCTGGTGCTGAAACCGCTCGCCGCCGCCCGCCGGGACGGCGACACCGTGCTCGCCCTCCTCGACGAGGACGGCGAGGGCGAGGCCGATCTGCTCGTCGGGGACGACGCGGCGGCCACCGTCGACCCGGCCGCGGTCTTCGGACGGGTCCACGCCGCCCAAGGGCTGCTGGCCGTCGCCGTCGCGGCGACCGCCCTCCCGCACCGAGCGGTGCCCCGCCCGGGGGCGCCCGCGGAGCCGCGGCCGGGCCTGCGTACCGCGGTCGCGGTCGTCACCCCGCTGGAGGCCCCCTCCGCGCGGGTCCGGCTGCGCGCCGGCGACCCGCTGCCCCGGATCCCGGGAGCCCTGCCACGGCTGCACGTCTTCTCCGGCGGCGACCGGCGGGAAGTGCTGGCCGCGCTGGAGCGGGGAGCGGAGTCCTCGGACGGCCCGGCTCGCCTGGCACTCGTCGTGGACGACGATGACGGACTTCCCACGGCCGTGGAGGGCGCGCGCCGTTGGCTCGCTCGCGGTGGGATCAAGCCCGCTGGTCTCCTCTACCGGGACGCCCCGGTGACCGGGGAGACCGGGTTCGTGTACACCAACGGCTCGGCTGCCTACCCGGGGATGGGGCGTGAGCTGATGCTCGCCCTCCCGTCACTCGGTGAGACCGCTTCGGCCGGGCGCGGCGCCGCCACCGGTCCCGTGGAGCCGGGCCCCGAGCCGACCACGCTCGAACGGATCCGGAGCGCCGCCCGGCTCGCCGCGCTCCACACCGAGCTGTGCCGGGGGCTGCTGGGCCTGCGGCCGGACGCCGCCCTCGGCTACTCCTCCGGTGAGACGGCCGCTCTGGTGGCCCTGGGAGCCTGGCCGGACGCCGAGGGCCTGTACGCGGACGCCCGGGACAGCGGCCTGTTCACCCGGGAGCTGACGGGAGAACTCCGCGCGGTGCGACGGGCGTGGGAACGCGCCGGGGTGACCGGGACCCGGTGGTCCAGCTACCTGGTGACCGCCCCCCTCGAACGGGTCGAGGAGGAGATCGCGTACGAACCGGCCGTTCACCTGATGGCGGTCAACGCGCCCGGGGTGTGTGTCGTCGGCGGGGAGTCCCGGGCGGTCGCGGCCGTTGTGGAGCGGCTCGGTGCCGGCGACGCCCTCGCGATCGACTACGACCTGGCCGCCCACGCCCCGGAGCTGGCCGAGGTCCGCGAGGAGTGGCGCCGCCTCCACCTGCGGCCCACCACGGAGGTGCCCGGGGTGCGCTTCTACAGCGGGGCCGAGCGGCGGGCGTACCTTCCGACCGCCGAGCGGGCCGCCGAGGCGATCACCGCCCAGGGCCTCGGCACGATCGACTTCGCCGGCACGGTGGAGAGGGCCTGGGCCGACGGGGTCCGCGTCTTCGTGGAGCAGGGGCCGCGCGGGCTGTGCACCGGGTGGATCAAGCGGGTGCTCGGGGAACGGGAGCACGTGGCAGTGACCCTGGACGCTCCGGACGGCAGAGGGCTGCGGCAGCTGTGCCTGGCCGTCGCCGAACTCGTGGTCGCCGGTGTGCCGGTGCGGGCCGACGCCCTCTTCGCCGAACTGCGGCGGGCCCCGAAGGCCGGGACCGCGCGCACCGGCCCGACGCTGGAGGTCCCGGTTCTGCCGGAACCCCGGCTGCCCTCCTCGCTCGGCCGCTCCGCCGTGACCTTGCCCGCGGCACCCCGCCTCGCTCCCGTCCACGACCCC
>MUMD01000447.1 GCA_002155895.1 Streptomyces rochei | reverse complement strand
TACGGCTACTCCCTCTGGGAGTTCCAGGTGTACGGGACCACGGACGGCACACCTCCCGCCACCGGAGCGGTCGAGGTCACCGGCTCACAGGGGAACTGGCAGTTGACCGTCGGCGGCCAGCCGTACACCGTCAAGGGCCTGACCTGGGGCCCCGCCATCGCGGACGCCCCGAAGTACCTGCCCGACGTGAAGTCCATGGGCGTCAACACGATCCGCACCTGGGGCACCGACGGCGGCACGAAGCCGCTGCTGGACAGTGCCGCCGCCCACGGCATCAAGGTCGTCAACGGCTTCTGGCTGCAGCCCGGCGGAGGTCCCGGCTCCGGCGGCTGCGTCGACTACGTCACCGACACCACGTACAAGAACACCATGCTCACCGAGTTCACCCGGTGGGTGGAGGCGTACAAGAGCCACCCGGCGACCCTCATGTGGAACGTCGGCAACGAGTCGGTCCTCGGTCTGCAGAACTGCTACGGCGGCACGGAGCTGGAGGCGCAGCGCAACGCGTACACCGGCTTCGTCAACGACGTCGCCAAAAAGATCCACAGCATCGACCCCGACCACCCCGTCACCTCGACCGACGCCTGGACGGGAGCATGGCCGTACTACCAGCGCAACGCGCCCGACCTCGACCTGTACTCGATGAACTCCTACGGCGCCATCTGCGAGGTGCGGGAGGACTGGGAGGCGGGCCGTTACACCAAGCCGTACATCATCACCGAGGGCGGGCCCGCCGGTGAGTGGGAGGTGCCGGACGACGCCAACGGCGTCCCCGACGAGCCGACCGATGTGCGGAAGGCCGAGGGCTACGCCAATGCCTGGGACTGCGTCACCGGCCACCGGGGCGTCGCCCTCGGCGCCACCCTCTTCCACTACGGCGTCGAGCACGATTTCGGCGGCGTCTGGTTCAACCTCCTGCCCGACGGGCTGAAGCGGCTGTCCTACTACGCCGTCAAGGAGGCGTACAGCGGTTCGACCGCCGGTGACAACACCCCGCCGGTCATCACGAACATGGCCGTCAGCCCCGCCTCCTCGGCCCCGGCGGGCGGCGAGTTCACCGTCCGCGCCGACGTCCGCGACCCCGACGGCGACCCGATCGCGTACAAGGTCTTCCTCAGCGGCAACTACGCCAACGGCGACAAGCGCCTGGTCGAGGCCCGGTGGCGGGCCACCGGCAACGGCACCTTCGCCGTGACCGCCCCGGAGAAGCTCGGCGTGTGGAAGGTGTACCTCCAGGCCGAGGACGGACGCGGCAACGCGGGCATCGAGACGAAGTCGGTCAAGGTCGTCGCGCCGCCGGTGACCGGCACCAACGTGGCACTGAACAAGCCCACCACCGCGTCCTCCTTCCAGCCGTCGTACGGCGACTGCCCGTGCGAGCCCGCCAAGGCGACGGACGGCAGGACCGACACGCGCTGGGCCAGCGACTGGAGCGACCCGCAGTGGATCCAGGTCGACCTCGGTGCCGCCACGACGATCCGCAAGCTCCAGCTCGTGTGGGACCCCGCCTACGCCAAGTCCTACGACGTCCAGGTCTCCGACAACGGCACCACCTGGCGCACGGTCCACACCACCGCCTCCGGCAACGGCGACGTCGACACCATCGACCTGGCGGAGACGGCACGGTACGTGCGACTGCACCTGACGGCGCGCGGCACGGGCTGGGGCTACTCGCTGCACGAGTTCGGCATCTACGGCTGACGACGGCGAAGGACGCCCGGCGGCGCCCTTCGCGCCACCCCCATCAGGCACCTCGGCGGGCAAGGAGGCCCCATGAGACCGCGTTCCAAACTCCCCGCGCTGCTGCTCGGCAGCGCACTGATCGCCAGTCTGCTCGGCGTCGGCACCGTCGCCACGGCGGCCGGCCCCGGCGAAGCCTCGGCCGCCTCGGCCGGTGCTCACACCGGACACACCATGGCGGTGTCGACGCAGGCGTCCGCCGACGACCCCGACGGCGACGGGTACATACCGGCCGATCCCCCGGTCACCGGCGTGACACCGTCCGAGGCCACCCCGCCGCCGCGCTACCACAAGGAGTTCCAGGCCAACTGCGCGGTCACGCACACCGCGCCGGACGATCCGATCGTGTACCCGGGACAACCGGGCAGGTCCCACGACCACACCTTCATGGGCAACACCACGACCCACGCCGGCAGCACCACGGCGAGCCTCTACGGAGGTAACACCACCTGCCTCGCACCGGCCGACGCCTCCGCGTACTGGATGCCGTCCCTGTACAAGGGGGACAGGAAGATCCTGCCGGTCGGTCCGCAGGTCATCTACTACAAGGCCGGCGTCACCGACTACACCAGTGTGCGGCCCTTCCCCAAGGGGCTGCGGTACGTCGTGGGCGACCCCATGCAGAGCGCCCAGGAGTTCCGCGGCCACAAGGGCTTCGTCGAGGGCTGGGAGTGCGGTGACAGCTTCTTCAACGTGGACATCCCGGCGAGCTGTCCGAGCCGGCCCGACGTCCAGCTCAACATCCGGATGCAGGCGCCCAGTTGCTGGGACGGCAAGTACCTCGACACCCCCGACCACAAGAGCCACATGGCCTATCCGGTGGTCAAGCCCGGCACCAACGACAACATGTGCCCGGCGTCCCACCCGGTCGCCCTGCCGATGATCGAGTTCAAGATGGCCTTCCCGGTCAACGGCGACATGAGTGACGTGCGCCTGGCCAGTGGGCGCGGCTACTCCTTCCACTACGACTTCTTCAACGCGTGGGAGGAGCGGACCCTCGAGGCGCTGGTCGACCACTGCATCGTGGGCGGCCTCCAGTGCGACACGCGCGGCTACGACCAGAACCACCCGGAGCGCGGCGCGGTGCTGAACGCGGACCACCGGCTGCCCTGACCCGGGGGCAAGGAGGGGGGCGGAATGGACGACGAGGGAATCGACCGGCTCATCGGCATGCTGAGCCTGGAGCGGAAGGTGCGGCTGCTCACCGGCGCGACGACGTGGCGCACCGCCGGTGAGCCCGGTATCGGACTGCGGGAGATGGTGGCCTCGGACGGGCCGGCCGGGGTGCGCGGCGAGGCGTGGGACGAGCGGCGCACCTCGCTCCTGCTGCCCTCCGCCTCCGCCCTGGGCGCGATGTGGGACGAGGAACTGGTGGAGCGGCTCGGCCGCCTGCTCGCCACCGAGGCCGCCCGCAAGGGCGTCGACGTGGTGCTGGCCCCCACGCTCAACCTCCACCGCAGCCCGCTGGGCGGCCGGCACTTCGAGTGCTTCTCCGAGGACCCGGAACTGACCGGCCGGACCGGGGCCGCGCTGATCCGGGGTATCCAGGCCCTCGGAGTGGCGGCCACCGCCAAGCACTACGTCGGCAACGACTCCGAGACCGACCGGCTCACCGTCGACGTCCGAGCGTCCGAACGCACCCTGCGAGAGGTGTACCTGGCCCCGTTCGAGGCTGCGGTCGAGGCCGGGGTGTGGTTGGTCATGGCGGGCTACAACGCCGTCAGCGGCACGACCATGACGGCCAGCCCGCTCCTGGCCGAACCCCTCAAGGGCGAGTGGGGGTTCGACGGGGTCGCCGTGTCCGACTGGGCGGCCGTGCGCACCACCGAGGAGACCGGTCGCGCCGCCCTCGACCTGGCGATGCCGGGCCCGGACAGTCGCTGGGGCCCCTCCCTGGTGCGGGTGGTGAAGGACGGCGTGGTCCCCGAAGAGGCGGTCGACGAGAAGGTGCGTCGGCTGCTCCGGCTCGCCGGTCGGGTGGGCGCGCTGGGATCGCGTGACCCGCGCCGGGTGCCGGCGAGCGGGGCGTCCCACGACGACCGGGCGCTGCTGCGCCGCGCCGTCAGTGCCGGTTGTGTCCTGCTGCGCAACGACGCCGTCCTGCCGCTCGACCGTGCCGAGCTGTCCACCGTCGCGGTCGTCGGGGTGCACGCCGCGTCCCCGCGCGTCCAGGGCGGTGGCAGCGCCGGGGTCTTCAGCTCCGGCGCGGTCTCCCCGCTGGCGGGCATCCGGGCCCGGCTCCGGGGGCGGGCCCGGGTGGTGTACGAGCCCGGCCCGGCGCCCGGGGCCCCGCCCGCTCCCCTCGGCCCCGACCGGTGCACCGACCCGGTGTCGGGGGCGCCCGGCGTGCGCCTGCGGGTGCTGGACGCGGCGGGGCGCGAACTGTACGCGGAGCACCGCCTCTCGGGGCGCCAGCTGGAGCCGGACCTGCCCGCCGGCGCCCACACGGTGGAGATCTCCGCCGTGCTGCGTCCCCGCCGGGCGGGAGAGTGGACGTTCGGCGTCGGGGGCTTCGGACGCATGACGCTCACCGTCGACGACCGCACGCTCCTGGACGGGGAGTTCCCCGGTGACACGGACGACCCGGCCGTCGTCCACGTCACCCCGCCCGTCCACACGGCGCGAACGGTACTGACCGCCGCGCGGCCCGTGCGCGTGGTGGCTCGGCGTGAACTGGTGCCCGGCCGCGGGCGCGCGACCGTCGTCGCCGCGGCACCACCGGAACCGGACCCGGTGACCGCGCTGAAGGACGCGGAGCGGGCGGCCAGGGACGCCGATGTCGCGATCGTGGTGGTCGGCACCACCGAGCACGGCGAGACCGAGGGACACGACCGGGCCGGCCTGTCGCTCGGGGGGCACCAGGACGAGCTGGTCCGCGCCGTGGCCGCCGCGAACCCGCGCACGGTCGTGGTCGTCAACAGCGGGGGCCCCGTCGAGCTGCCCTGGCACCGGGAGGCCGGCGCCGTGCTGCTCACCTGGTTCCCGGGACAGGAGGCCGGCGCGGGGCTGGCCGACGTCCTGTTCGGCCTCGCCGAGCCCGGCGGACGGCTCCCCACCACCTGGGCGGCGTCCCTGGCCGACGCGCCCGTCACGGACACCCGGCCGGTCGACGGTCGCCTCGACTACACCGAGGGACTGCACATCGGCCACCGGGCGTGGCTGCGGGCCGGACGCGAGCCCGCCTACTGGTTCGGCCACGGGCTCGGCTACACGACGTGGGAGTACGCGGCCGTGGAGGTTCCCGGGCGCGTCACGGCGGGCGAGCCGTTCACCGTCCGGGTGACGGTGCGCAACGCCGGCACCCGTGCCGGGCGCGAGGTGGTGCAGGTCTATCTTTCCCGGCCCGATTCGGCGGTGGAGCGTCCCGAGCGCTGGTTCGCCGGGTACGCGACGGTGCGAGTGGAGGCGGGCCGGACGGCGAGCGCCGAGGTGGTGGTGGGCCCGCGCGCCTTGCGGCACTGGTCGGAGGGGGACCGTGGCTGGGCCACGGAGCCCGGCCCGTACCGGATCGCGGTGGGCAGGTCGGCTGGGGACACGCGGTGGGAGGGGACGGTGTCGATCACCTGACGGGCGGTGGGCCGTCCGGGCACTGCGGACGTCGAGGGCACGGCCCGGGCCGACGCCCCCTCGGCGTCGTGGGGAACCCCGCGCGCTCCGCGTCCTGGGCCAGCATCCGGGCATCACCCCGCAGCCCACGGGGGGCGGCCAGCCGGCCGTGCCGGTCCCGGGGCGAGGGGCCCGAGGTCGGCGCGGGCGCCTGGCCCGGTGCACGACGGCCGGGAGATCCATGGCCGGCTTCCCCGCCTCCGGTGCGTTCCGCCGGAGGCATCGTTCACTGCGCCGAGCGCTCCCGCAGGGCGGCCCGCCACGCCGGGTCCGGTTCCACCGGTTCGGTCTCCTCGGGCCGGCCCCCACGCGCGAAGAAGTCGGCGAGCGGCAGGATCGCGGCGCCCACGGTGACGGCGTCCGGTCCCAGGGTGCCGAGGTCGATGCGCACCCGGGCGGCGGGATAGGCCAGAGCGTACGAGGTGGCGTGGGCCGTCACCGAGTCCAGGAAGCGCCGGCCGAGCTGCAGTCCCGCCCAGCCGCCGACCAGGATGCGTTCGGGCTGGAAGAGGTTGATCAGGTCGGAGAATCCGGCGCCCAGGTACTCCGCGGTCTCCTCGAGGACGGCCAGGGCCGTGGCGTCGGGCTCCGGGCCGCTCCCCGCCTCGTCCGGCTCCGGGTACGCGGCCGCGAGCATCGCCGTGAGCGCGGTCTCCTCGTCCGCGCCCGCGGGCGGCCGGCCACCCGCCTCGGCCCAGCGCTGCAGCAGCGCCTCGGCGCCCGCGTACGCCTCCAGACAGCCCTGGGCACCGCACCGGCACCGGCGCCCTCGCACCCGTACCGTCAGGTGCCCCCACTCCACGGCCCGGGCCGGGCCCGTGTCGTCACCGACGACACAGGCGCCGACGCCGGAGCCGAAGAGCACCACCGCCGCGCTCTGCGCGCCCCGGCCGGCGCCGAACCACATCTCCGCCTGGCCGAGCGTCTTGGCACCGTTGTCGATGTAGTAGGGCACGCTCTCGGGCAGGAGCCGGGACTCCCGCAGCAGCCGCTCCAGGGGGACCGCGTCCCAGCCGATGGTCTGGCCGTGCACGACCGCGCCGTCCTCGGCGGTCCTGGCGACGATGCCCGGCACCCCGATCCCGACACCGAGCAGCCGATCCGGCGCGATACCGGCCTCACCCAGCACCTCGGTGATCCCCTCGCGCAGATGGCCGACGACGACACCGACGTCGTACCGGTCGACGCGACGCGGGCCGCCGGTGGCCAGCGGCCTCTCCACACGGGCCAGCTCGGTGAGGGCGAGGTCGAAGAGCTCGACCCGTACCCGGGTCTCGCCGATGTCGACGCCGATCATGTAACCGCTCCGCGCGCTGACGCGCAGCAGCGTCCGGGGCCGGCCGCCTGCCGAGTCGACACTGCCCGCCTCCTCCACCAGCCCTTCGGCGACCAGCTCGGAGACCACGTTGCTCACCGAACCGGAACTGAGTCCGGTGGCGGGACCGAGCGAGAAGCGGCTCAAGGGCCCGTCGAAATACAACCGTTGCAATACCGCGGTGCGGTTCTCCCGCCGCAGGTCACGCACCGTACGGCCACTGCGCACTTTCACCCTCGCCCCTCGTTCCGAAGTCGTCACTGCAACTTACCTGCGACCGAGCCCTTGACGCTCCCTTCTGCCGGAAGCTTAACTCACATCCTAAATTAAGCCGTGGTCGGTACGGGGGTGCGAAGCGCCGCCCCAGCCCACCTCCACGAGCGACCTCGTCACCTCCCGGAAGGCCCCTGGAGTCATGCGCAGAATCAGAGCCGCAGCCGTCGGCGCCGTCACCCTCTCCCTCGTTCTCACCGCCGCCGCCTGCGGCGGGGGCTCCACCGGCACGGAGGGCTCCAACGAGCGGCCGAAGACCCTCACCTACTGGGCCTCCAACCAGGGGGCGAACCTGGAGGTGGACAAGAAAATCCTCCAGCCGGAACTCGACAAGTTCGAGAAGGAGACGGGCATCGAGGTGAAGCTGGAGGTGGTGCCCTGGTCGGACCTCCTCAACCGCATCCTCACCGCCACCACGTCCGGCCAGGGCCCGGACGTCCTGAACATCGGCAACACCTGGAGCGCCTCCCTGCAGGCCGGCGGCGCCCTGCTGCCCTGGGACGAGAAGAACTTCGAGGCGATCGGCGGCCGGGACCGCTTCGTGGAGTCCGCCCTCGGCTCCACCGGCGCCCAGGGCCAGGACCCGGCCGCCGTGCCGCTGTACTCCATGGCCTACGCGCTCTACTACAACAAGAAGATGTTCGCCGACGCCGGCATCGAGAAGCCGCCGGCGACCTGGGAGGAGCTGGCCGAGACCGGCAAGCGGCTCTCCCGGGACGGGACCTGGGGCCTCGGCGCCGAGGGCTCCAACCTGTCGAACAACATCCACCAGGTCTTCGTCCTCGCCAAGCAGCACGGCGCGGACTTCTTCACCGCCGACGGCCGGGCCGACTTCACCTCCGACGGCGCCGTGGCGGCGGTGAAGCAGTACGTCGACCTGATGGCGAAGGACAAGATCATCGCGCCGGGCAACGCCGAGTACGCCCAGAACCAGTCCCTGAGCGACTTCGCCAAGGACAAGACCGCCATGGTGCTGTGGCAGACCGCGTCGGCCACCTTCGCGGCGCAGGGCATGGACGAGGACGAGTGGGGCGTCGCACCCGCCCCCGTACAGTCCGGGAAGCCCGGCCCGGGCAAGGCCACCAACTCGATGGTCGCCGGCATCAACATGGCCGTCTTCAAGAACACCAAGAACATCGACGGCGCCAAGAAGTTCGTGAAGTTCATGACCAGCGACGAGGAGCAGGTCATCCTGAACAAGGCGTATGGTTCCATCCCGCCGGTCAAGGCCGCCCAGCAGGACCCGGCCTTCAGCGCCCCGGCGCTCACCGTGCTCCGGGACACCCTCGCCGACAGTGCCACCGCACTGCCGCAGGTGCCCGAGGAGTCGCAGTTCGAGACCGTCGTCGGCACCGCCGTCAAGGAACTCTTCGCCGACGCCGCCGCCGGCCGTGCGGTGACCACCGAGTCGGTGCGGGCCAAGCTCGAGAAGGCCCAGCAGCAGATGCCCGAGAAGTGAGCGCGGACACCGACATGACCACCACCGCTGCCCCGAGCACAGGCGAGCGGACGGCACGGAAGCACGACCCCGGGACGACGCCGCGCAGACGCCGCCCCGGGCGGCTGCGCCGCATCGGACTGCCGTACCTGCTGCTGCTCCCCGCTCTGCTGCTCGAACTCCTGGTCCACCTCGTGCCGATGGTGATCGGCGTCGTCGTCAGCTTCAAGGAGCTGACCCAGTTCTACATCCGCGACTGGGGCACCGCCCCATGGGCCGGCTTCGAGAACTACTCCCTGGCGGTCGACTTCGACGCGCCCGTCGGTGAGGCACTGCTGAAGTCCTTCGTCACCACCTGCCTGTTCACCGTCCTCTCGGTCGGCCTGTGCTGGCTGCTCGGAGTGGCCGCGGCGATCTTCATGCAGGAGGGCTTCCGCGGCCGGGGCATCCTGCGCACGCTCTTCCTGGTGCCGTACGCGCTGCCCGTCTACGCCGCCGTCATCACCTGGGCGTTCATGTTCCAGCGGGACAACGGCCTGGTGAACCACGTGCTGCACGACCAGCTCGGCCTCACCGACAGCCCTCCGTTCTGGCTGATCGGCGACAACAGCTTCCTCGCCCTGCTCGTCGTCTCGGTGTGGAAGGGCTGGCCCTTCGCCTTCCTCATCGTCATGGCCGGGCTCCAAAACATCCCGAGGGACATCTACGAGGCCGCCGCCCTCGACGGCGCCGGCGTCTGGCAGCAGGTCCGCCGCATCACGCTGCCGGCCCTGCGTCCCGTCAACCAGGTCCTCGTCCTGGTGCTCTTCCTGTGGACCTTCAACGACTTCAACACCCCGTTCGTCCTGTTCGGCAAGGCGGCGCCGGAGGCAGCGGACCTGATCTCCATCCACATCTACCAGTCCTCGTTCCAGACCTGGAACTTCGGCACGGGCTCCGCGATGTCGGTCCTGCTGCTGCTCTTCCTGCTCGTGGTGACGGGCGTCTACCTCTGGCTCACCTCCCGGGGAAGGAAGGCCACCGATGCCTAGCCCAGCCGCCCGCCGGCCCCGCTCGCCGATGGCCGCCCCGCGCTCCTTCCTGTGGAGCCGCCGGATCTTCCTGACGCTCCTCACCGCCTTCGTGGTGCTGCCGGTGTACGTGATGGTCTCCAGCTCGCTGAAGCCGCTCCAGGACGTGTCGGGGGAGTTCACCTGGATCCCCTCGGGCCTCACCGTCCGCCCGTACTTCGACATCTGGGATACGGTGCCGCTGGCCGACTACTTCATGAACTCCCTGATCGTGGCCGGAGCGGCGACCGTCTGCTCCGTCACCATCGCCGTGTTCGCGGCCTACGCGGTCAGCCGCTACTCGTTCCGCGGCAAGCGTCTGTTCACGGTCACGGTGCTGTCGACCCAGATGTTCCCCGGCATCCTGTTCCTGCTGCCGCTGTTCCTCATCTACGTCAACATCGGCAACGCCACCGGCATCGCGCTCTTCGGCTCCCGCGGCGGCCTGATCCTCACCTACCTCACCTTCTCGCTGCCCTTCTCCATCTGGATGCTGATCGGGTACTTCGACTCGGTGCCCCGAGACCTCGACGAGGCCGCCAAGGTGGACGGCTGCGGACCGCTCGGCGCCCTGTTCCGGGTCATCGTGCCCGCCGCGGTCCCCGGCATCGTCGCCGTCGCCGTCTACGCGTTCATGACCGCCTGGGGCGAGGTCCTCTTCGCCTCCGTCATGACCAACGACACCACCCGCACCCTCGCCGTCGGCCTGCAGGGCTACTCCACCCAGAACGACGTGTACTGGAACCAGGTCATGGCCGCCTCCCTCGTCGTCAGCCTGCCCGTCGTCGCCGGCTTCCTCCTCCTCCAGCGCTACCTCGTCACCGGTCTCACCGCCGGCGCCGTCAAGTAGCCACCGGGGCACCCTCACCGCCCCGCCCGACCCTTTCCGAGAGGTTCTCCGTGACCGATTCGCTCGACCTCGCCGCCTTCCCCGCCGACTTCACCTGGGGCACGGCCACCTCCGCCTACCAGATCGAGGGCGCCGCCACCGAGGACGGCCGGGCACCGTCGATCTGGGACACCTTCTCCCACACGCCCGGCAAGGTCGCGGGCGACGACCACGGCGACGTGGCCTGCGACCACTACCACCGGTGGCCCGAGGACATCGGCCTGATGAAGCGGCTCGGCACCGACGCCTACCGCATGTCCGTCGCCTGGCCCCGCGTGATGCCCACCGGTGACGGCCCCGTCAACACCGCCGGACTCGACTTCTACGACCGTCTCGTCGACGCCCTCCTGGACGCCGGTATCACCCCCAACATCACCCTCTACCACTGGGACCTCCCCCAGGCCCTCCAGGACCGCGGCGGCTGGACCGTACGGGACACCGCCGAACACCTCGCCGACTACGCCTCCGCCGTCACAGCCCGGCTCGGCGACCGCGTCACCCGGTGGGCCACCCTCAACGAACCCCTCTGCTCCGCCTGGATCGGCCACCTGGAGGGCCGCATGGCACCCGGTCTGACCGACCTGACCGCCGCCGTGCACGCCTCCTACCACCTGCTTCTCGCCCACGGTCTCGCCGCCCGGGCGATCCGCGCGGCGGTCCCCGGCGCCCAGGTCGGCCTGGTCACCAACCACTCCACCGTCGAAGCCGCCTCGTCCCGCCCGGAGGACATCGCGGCGGCCACCCGCATGGACGGCCACACCAACCGCTGGTGGCTCGACCCCGTCTACGGCCGCGGTTTCCCCGCCGACATGCGCGAGCTGTACGGCGTGGACCTGCCCGAGCGCCCGGGCGACCTGGACACCATCGCCGCGCCCCTCGACTGGCACGGCCTCAACTACTACTTCCCGGCGACCGTCACCGACGACCCCCAGGGCCCCGTCCCCCACGCTCGCGAGGTCCGGCTGCCCGACGTGCCGCGCACCGGCATGGACTGGCAGATCGACGCCGGGGGCCTGGAGGCCCTGCTGCTGCGCCTCACCGACGACTACGGAGTGCGCCGGCTGTACGTCACCGAGAACGGCTCCGCCTTCCCGGACACCGTCGCGCCCGACGGCACCGTCCACGATCCCGACCGGGCCCGCTACCTGGAACAGCATGTGAACGCCTGCGCCCGGGCGCTCCGCAAGGGGGTGCCGCTGGCCGGCTACTACGCCTGGTCCCTCCTCGACAACTTCGAGTGGGCCTACGGCTACGACAAGCGCTTCGGCCTGGTCCATGTCGACTACGAGACCCAGACCCGCACCCTCAAGACCAGCGGCCTGCGCTACGCGGACATCATCCGCGCCCACCGCGAGTCTCACGCCTGACCGTGCCGACACCCGGCGCCCCGCCACCGACTGCCGCGGGCCACGCCCGGCGGCGGGGCAGCCCGGCCTCCGGCCGACGACGGGCGCACCGGTTCAGGCGGACTCGCGTACGACCAGTTCCGGTGCGAACAGGAGGGTGCGGGGTTCGGAACGGGCGCCCCGGACCTGCTCGTCCAGCAACCCGGCCATGGCCGCCGCCATCTCCTCCACCGGCTGGCGCACGGTGGTCAGCGGCGGCCGGCAGGTCACGGCGACGCTCGAATCGTCGAACCCGACCACGGCGACGTCCTGCGGGATGCGCCTGCCCAGTTCCCGCAGGACCTGGCAGGCGCCCTGGGCCATCAGGTCGTTGGCCGCGAACACACCGTCCACCGCGGGGTGGTCCCGCAGCAGGGCGCCCATGGCCGTGGCCCCGCTGTCCAGGGTGAAGACGCCCTCGGCCACGGGAGGACCGTCTCGTCCCGCGCGGGCCAGGGCATCGCGGAACCCGGCGAGGCGTTCCCGGCCGGCCCTGAGATCCGGCGGAGCGCCGATCACCGCGACACGGCGGCAGCCGCGGGCCAGAAGGCGCTCGGCGGCCAGGCGTCCTCCCGCGTAGTGGTCCAGATCGACACAACTGACCGGTGCCGTCCGGGCGGGACGGGCGAACAGCACCGTGGGGACGCGGGCGGACAGGAGCATGTCCGGCAGAGGGTCGTCCGGTTGCACGGAGACCACCAGCGCGCCGTCCGCGCTGCCCTGCCCCACGTAGTCGACCACCTGCCTCCTGGCCGCCTCCGACTCGGCGAACAGCAGCACCGGCTGCATCGTGCGTGCCCGGAGATACCCCACGACACCGTTGACGACGCGACCGAAGAACGGATCGGCGAAGACACGGCCGGCGAAGGCGTCGCCCGCGCCGGAGACGATCAGGGCCACGGCTCCGGTGCGTCGGGTGACCAACGCCCTCGCCGCCCGGTTCGGCGTGTAACCCGTCCGTTCGATCGCGCTGCGGACCAGGTCCTGGATACTGGGATCGACGTTGCGCACGCCGTTCACGACCCGCGACACGGTGGCGCGGGAGACACCCGCCTCCCTCGCGACATCCTCGAGCGTCGGGGCCTGCCTGTTCATGCGGCAACTCTAACCGCCGGGCGATCTCAGGGGCACGGGCGGCGGACCGTTCTCCGGCGTGCGTCCGACGCCGACGCAGCACCCGTCTCCACCGGCCGGACACGACCCGGTGTTGCCGGGCAGCACGTCGACGAGGAGGCTCCCGGCCCGGCACGGCGCAGCATCGCGGTGCGCTCGCCCCTCTCCTCTGCCTCCGTCATGACCAAGGAGTCCGCCCGACCGGCTCGACAGCACCTACGTCGGCCGAGGCGAGGTCGTAGGTGACCACGGCGCGGGCCGGGAAGCGGAAGGAGTCGTCGACCAGGGGAGAACGCTCGACCATGACGTCGACGCTCGTCCCGGTGGGGCTGGTGGAGTGGTAGATCCAGACGGGACCACGCAGGGCAGAGCCGCAGAGACCATCGGGTAGCTCGATCTCGTCGTCCGCGACCGCTTTGGTGCCGTACCTCTCATCGAACAGGGGCTCGCCCTCCGGGAGGATGCCGGCACGGTGAAGGTAGTCCGGTACCCGGCCGCTCATGAAGGTGACCTCGGCGGTTCCGTTCCGAGTGAAGTAGTGGACGTCCGAGGCACCGGCGGGGATCGTCGCGCCCCCGGCGCGAATCTCGCCCGGCAACTCCACGTCGCTTCCCTCGCAGGCCCGGGCGTCGCCGAACGGGTGGAACAGCTCGTCCCGGAACAGCCAGACGATCCCTCCGGCCAACACCGCCGAGACGAGCACGACGGTCACCAGCACGCGCCGCAACCCGGACCCGCCGCCAGGCGCACCGCTCACGTCTCCTGAAGACGGCGACCCTTCCCCGTCGCCCGGCCGCTCTCCACCACTGGTCCGCGAACCGGCACTCCAGGAATCACTCACGAACGCCCCCTCGGTCTTCCTCGCGCGCAGGCCTGCGGAGCATATAACTCAGCGGGTGGGCAACGGGGCGTACAACGGCTGGGCCTCACGTCTGAGCAGCCCGTAGACCCACGTGTCGGAGACGTCGCCGTTGACGACGCAGTCCTCCCGCAAGGTCCCCTCACGCACGAAGCCGAGCTTCTCCAGCACACGGGCGGAACCGGCGTTGCGTGTGTCGACCTCGGCCTGGACCCGGTTCAGGTCCAGCGTGGCGAACGCCCAGCCCAGCAGAGCACGCGCGGCCTCGGTCGCGTAGCCGTGACCCCACGTCGACTCGTGGTAGCAGTAGCCGAGCGACGCGCTGCGGAAGACCGGGTTCCAATCGGCCAGGGTGCACCAGCCGATGAACGCCCCGTCCGAGGCGCGATCCACGGCCAACCGGATCCCGGCGCCCTCCTGTTCCATCCGCCGGCAGGTGGCGAGGAACCGCTCGGAGCGCGAGCGTTCCGTCCACGGTGGCGAGTCCCAGTAGCGCATGGCGTGGGCGCTGCTGTGCAGAGCGAAGAGGTCGTCGGCATCCGTGTCCTCGAAGGCACGCAGCCGAAGACGGTCCGTGCGCAACGACGGGGTGGTCAGCGGCGCCGTCATAGGGCCTCCCTGGTCGGTGGCCGACCAGTCAGCCATCCGGTCGGGGCCCCCGCAACGGGTTTTCCGTCGATCCTGCGGCCGTGACCGTTCGTCGGTGCGACCGCGGAGTGCGTTTCGCACGCCGTTGGGCATCCGCGCTCGCCACACCGGGGAGGGCGGCGTAGCCGGACAGGGCCCGGAGGAATACTCGGCCGCGTGAAATGATCGCGCCATGGTCCGAGCTTCCCGATGCCGACCCGAGTCCCAGCACCCTGTGCTGCCCGTGGCCGTCGAGGCGCACGACGCCCCCACGGAGGGCGTTTCGGCCGCGACGCTCACCGCCCGGCAACGGGGGCTCGCCGGCCTCGGCCGTGCTCTGCTGCGGTCGGCGGCGGGCCCGGACGCACCGCTCGCCGTGACCGCGCTGCCCGAGGACGACGCCGTCATGGTCGCGCACAGCGTGCGCGGCGGAGGGCGGGTGTACGTCGCGGGGGACGAGTCCGTGCTGTTCGCCGGCTCGGCCGCCCCACCGCACGAGGCCCTTGAAGTCTTCCGTTCCGGCCGCCGCACACCCCTGCACCATTTCCGGCCGGTCGGTGCCCCTGGCAATCGGCCCGTGGCGTCCCCGCCCGGAGCGCACTCGGCGACGGCCCTGTTGGACGACGAGGCGCGGGCCCCGGCCCTGGCGGCGCTCCTGGCCGAGGAGTCCGCCACGCACGTCTGGCCCGCGCGCGACGGTGTGGTGCTCCAGGTCGGCGACATGGAGATCGACTGGACGGTACGTCGCGCCGGCCACGGATTCACCCTCACCCGACGCGAACGAGGAAGGGAGGAGACGACCAGGGCCACGCACTACGGCGATCTGACCCGGCTGCTGCTCCTGGCGCTCTCCCCGTTGTACTACCGGGTCGCGCGTCCGCGGCTGACCCGTTTCGACGTCGAGCCCGACGTCACGCTCGAGGGCTCGGTCCGCTCGCCCGAGGTGAGCTGGCGCTGCGACGGGCAGTGCCACCAGGTGCGGGGCCCGGCCCTGAGCAGACTGCTCCTGCCGTTCGCGAAGCTGTGCCGGGGCACATGGGAGGAGATCCACCACTCCCTCCTGGACGCCGCCGGTCTGCCGCTCCAAGGCAAGCGGACCACTGACAGCCTCACCGTATCGCTCGACCGCGAACACCTGCCGCGGATCGCGCGCTGGCTCGCCGACGTGAGCTGCGACTGGTACGACGCACCGGGCACGTACGACGTGTACGAGCCGCTGCATCTCCCCGGACAGATCATCGCCCTGGGAGTCGCGGGGGAAGCCGAACTCACCCTCGTCGAGCACGACGGCGAAGTGACCCTCCATGACCGGATCGGCGAGATCTTCCGCACGACCGTCCTCGAGGACGCCGTCCGCGCACTCGCTGTCGAGTGGCTCACCACGCCGCATGCCTGGCCCAGACCTTCGAGGCCGACGCCCGCACAACGGACCGCTCGTTTCGAACGGTTCGCAGGTGACTCGCTGGACGACATCGAGCGCGCCCTCGCCCGGCAGCATCCCACCGCGTAAGGAATCGCCGACAACCACCCGATGAACGCGGCCCTCCCCCGTCCTCCGCAATGGGCTCACCCGCTCCGCGCCTCGGCGCACAGCTCGCCCGGGCCGACTTCGCCCAGGTGCTTCGCCACATCGACAACGGACGGCGTATCACTCAGTGCGGTGGGCGGGTGGCCGTGGCGTGGAGGCGTTCCAGTGCGTCCAGGACGACGGTGTTCCAGTGCCAGGACAGCCACCGGCCCACGTCTGTTCCCGTCTGCTGCAGTGCCTGGAGCTGGGCGGTGCTGAAGCCGGTCAGGGGGCGTTCGTGGTGGGAGGAGACCATGCCCACCACCGTGCCCCGGCCGGTGGTGAGGGGGACGCTGTGGGCAGCCCGGCTGCCCGTCTGGAGGATCGCGTAACGGGACGCTTCGTCGAAGACGTCCGCGCGGGCCACGTCCCGGACGGTGACCTGCCTGCGTTCGGCCGCCGCCTGCGCGCAGAGGGTCGTCGGACCCTCGACGAACGCGAAGAAGTCGGTGAAGTACCGGTTCAGGCCCGTGTGGCGGGCCAGGTGCAGTCGGCTGCCGTCCCTGAGCTGGACGTTGCCCATGGGGGTCTGCGTGATCGACAGCACCCGGTGCAGCGCCGCCTTCAGGACGGCCCCCTGACTGCCGCGCGATCCGGGCTCCAGCATCAGGCCGGGCAGCCGGGGCGGGCTGTGCCGGCGCCGGCCGGGGAACCACGCCTCGGCCCCGTGGTCCGGCGCGGGCACGCGGAGCACGGCGTCCGCCAGGGTGTGGAGTTTGACGTTGCTCTGCTGCGACGCCGCCTTCAGCAGCTCGAACCCCTCCCCCGCGTCGCTCAGGCCGTACCGCTCGACCAGCAGCTTCTCGGCGGCCGACACCCCTTCGTGTGCCAGGCGCCGATTGCGTGCCCCCAACTCCTCGGGCGTCGGACACATCTCACGCGGGGCAAGACACGAGGTGGACGGGGCGGACGTCCCGTCCACCTCGTGTCTTGC
>MUMD01000446.1:11246-11401 GCA_002155895.1 Streptomyces rochei | reverse complement strand
CACCGTGCGTTCGGCGGGACATCGGGGCCCGGCCCGCCCGCCCGGCTTGTCACCCGGCGCGGCTCGACCGGCGCGATTCGACCGGCGCGAGAGGAGAGGACGAGGAGATGTCCGGAACCACGCCCGACGACGTACTCACCGGACGCGTGCTGGAG
>MUMD01000446.1:0-11205 GCA_002155895.1 Streptomyces rochei | reverse complement strand
CGTCGAGGCCGACGGCTTCCGTGAGCTGATCCCGGGCCGGTCCGTCACGTTCACCGCCGAGCGGGCCGAACAGGACGGGTACCGGTGGCGCGCCGTGTGCGTCCGGCCGGAGGGCTCCTGAGCCCTGCACCCCCTACTGCGGACCGTACTTGCGCCCCGTTCGTGAGGTGAGGCCGCCCAGCAGGCCACGGGGGACCAGCTTCGCCGCGCCCATCAGGGTCTTGTAGCGGGGGTCGGGGATGGAGAGGGTCTTGCCTCGGGAGAGGTCGGCGAGGGCCGCCGCGACGACCTTGTCCGCGTCGAGCCACATCCAGCCGGGGATGTTGTCCGTGCCCATGCCGGCCCGCGCGTGGAACTCCGTGCGCACGAAGCCGGGGCACAGGGCCATCAGGCGTACGCCGCTGCCCGCCAGGTCCTTCGCCACGCCCTGCGTGAACTGCACGACCCACGCCTTGGAGGCGCCGTAGGTGCCGCGCGGCACGAAGGCGGCGACCGAGGCCACGTTGACGACGCCGCCGCGGCCCCGCTCCCGCATCGTCTCCGTCGCCGCCGAGGTGAGCCGCAGCACCGCCTCGCAGTGCACCTTGAGCATGGTCAGCTCGTCGCCCATGGAGACCTCGAGGAAGCGGCCCTTGTTGCCGAATCCGGCGTTGTTGACCAGCAGGTCGACGGGGTTCCTCCGTTCGCCCAGCCGGGCGGCCACCGCGTCGATGCCGGCGTCCGTCGCCAGGTCTGCCGTCAGCACCTCCGCCTCGATGCCGTGCCGGTCGTGCAGCTCGGTCGCCTGTTCGCGCAGTCGCTTGGTGTCCCGGGCCACCAGCACCAGGTCGTGCCCGTCGGCCGCCAGCCGCCGCGCGAACGCCGCGCCGATGCCCGCCGTCGATCCCGTAATCAATGCCGTTGTCATGGCGCAAGGTTATGGGCCCGGACCCAGCACGTCCGCTTCGCTCACCTGGTGATCGCCGATCGTGAATGGCCGGTGAAGGAAGCCCCGGTGAGCCGGGGTCAGGAAGGCTGCCGGGCCACGTACTTCCGGGCCGTCGCCAGGGCCTCCGGATGCAGGGCGTCGGCCGCCGCGAGCAGCCGGGGCAGCAGCTCCCGCTCGGTGGTCACCGCCCGGAACTGCAGGGCCACGGTCACCCCGTGTCCGGGCCGGTGGACGATCTCGACCGGGTCACCCGCCCGTATCTCCCCGGGCTCGACGACCCGCAGGTACGCGCCCGGCGCCGCCTTCTCCGTGAACCGCTTCACCCACCGCTTCTCACCCAGATGGCCCTGGAAGGTACGGCAGGGGATGCGGCCGGAGGTGACCTCCAGGACCAGACCGGGGCCGATGCGCCAGCGCTCGCCGATCAGGGCGCCGGAGACGTCCACGCCCGCCGTGGTGAGGTTCTCGCCGAAGGAGCCGTTCGGCAGCGGGCGGCCCAGCTCGCGCTCCCAGTCGTCCAGGTCCTCGCGTGCCACCGCGTAGACCGCCTGGTCGGTGCCGCCGTGATGGCGGGTGTCGCACACCGCGTCCCCGGCCAGCCCGCTCGCCCCGGTGCCCTTCGACCCGGGAGCGGTCACCCGAACGGCCCCTTCGACCGGCCGCTTGTCGATGCCGGTGACCCCCTCGGGGTGGTCCGTGTACGGCACCGCCGCGGCGCGGCCCAGATTGACAGAGAGAAGCTTCATGCCCGAACGGTAGGACGCAGGCCGTCAAAGCGTCGACGCAATATTCGGCGTCCGGTCAAAGGGTCGCTTATCCTCGGCTGTGTGATCGAGGCTCGTCATCTCCGCGTGCTGCGCGCCGTGGCATCGACCGGTTCCTTCTCCGCCGCCGGGCGCGAGCTGGGCTGCACCCAGCCCGCCGTCAGCCAGCAGATGAAGGCCCTGGAGTCGTCCGTCGGCACCCCCCTGCTCGTCCGCACCGGCCGCGAGATGCGGCTCACCCAGGCCGGCGAGGCGCTGGTGCGGCACGCCGCCGGGATCATCGCCGGGCTGACCGCCGCCGAGGAGGAGGTCGCCGCCATCGCCGGGCTGCGTGCCGGACGGGTCCGCCTGGTCTCCTTCCCCAGCGGCAGCTCCACCCTCGTACCGACGGCACTGGCCGCCCTGCGCGCCGCGCACCCCGGCACCCGGGTCTCCCTGGAGGAGGCCGAGCCGCCCAAGTCCGTCGAGCTGCTGCGCGAGGGCGACTGCGACGTGGCGCTGGCCTTCCGCTACGAGGGGGCGGCCGGCGCGGAGGAGTGGGACGACCTGGTCGTACGGCCGCTGCTGACCGACCGGCTGGTGGCGCTGGTGCCGGAGGAGCACCGGCTCGCCCGCACCCAGGGGGCCGTGGCCATCGGGGAGCTGGCCCGGGAGTCCTGGATCGCGGGCTGCCCGCGCTGCCGCGGCCAGCTGGTCGAGGTGTGCGAGGGCGCCGGCTTCACCCCCCGCATCGACTTCGCCACCGACGACTACCCCGCGGTCGTCGGCCTGGTCGGGGCCGGCCTGGGCGTGGCCGTGCTGCCCCAGCTCGCCGTCGAGTCCGTACGGCCCCGGGGCGTGCGCACGGTGGCCCTGGAGCCGGCGGTGCGGCGCGAGATCGTCGCGCTCACCCTGCCCGACCTGGCGCAGGTGCCGGCCGTGAGGGCGACGCTCGACGAGCTGGCCCGGGCGGGGGCGCGCCAGCCGGCGTCGCGTTGAGGGCGGGGCGCACCTCCGCGCCCGTGCCCTAGAGAAACGTTCCTTCAGTGAGGTGCGGCCGCCTCCCCGCCGGCCGACGCCGATGCCGTCGCCGCCACCAGGCGGTTGCGGGCCCGTCCCATGAGCTCCTCGCGCTCGTCCTCCGTCAGTCCGCCCCACACGCCGTACGGCTCGCGTACCGCCAGGGCGTGCGCCGCGCACTCCGCGCGGACCGGGCACCTCATGCAGACCTCCTTGGCCGAGTTCTCGCGGGCACTCCGCGCCGCACCGCGCTCGCCCTCCGGATGGAAGAAGAGCGAGCTGTCCACCCCGCGGCACGCAGCCAGGAGCTGCCAGTCCCACAGGTCCGCGTTCGGTCCTGGAAGGCGGGAGAAATCTGCCATTGCGTGACCCCTTGTAGCCGATATGGGTAGATGCCGGGGATTCAGCGTCCACGACCGTACAACTACGATCTAAGGAGATGAAAATATGACTCATTGCGAATCTAGCCGCAGACACCAGCGAAGCGGAAGAAAAGCGGCTGAATGGGGCATGCGATGTGATGAAACGGGGCGGGTCCGGGGCGCATGTCTGCTGCGTGGCCGTCCCCTCACGTAGAGTGCCGAAGACGACACACAGCCCCGTAACTCTTTCGAGTGACCGTCGTTGAGAGTGCGGAGGCGGTTGAAGGAACAAGTGCTCGGGCGGGCGTCCGGGACGGTCGACCGCACAGGTGACGATTTCGTACCAGCCTGGAGGCTCAACGTGACGCGCATCAGCTGCGGAGGACGGCCATGACTTCCGTCCTCGTCTGCGACGACTCCCCGCTTGCCCGAGAGGCGCTCCGCCGCGCGGTCGCGACCGTGCCCGGCGTCGAGCGCGTGACGACGGCCGCCAACGGCGAGGAAGTCCTCCGCCGCTGGGGTGCCGACCGCTCGGACCTCATCCTGATGGACGTGCGCATGCCCGGTCTGGGCGGCGTCGAGACCGTCCGGCGGCTGCTGTCCGCCGACCCCGGCGCGCGCATCATCATGCTCACCGTCGCCGAGGACCTGGACGGCGTGGCCCTCGCGGTCGCCGCCGGTGCCCGCGGCTACCTGCACAAGGACGCCTCGCGCGCCGAGCTGCGCGCCACGGTCACCCAGGCCCTCGCCGACCCGACCTGGCGGCTCGCCCCGCGCCGGCTGCGCTCGGCCGAGATGGGCGCCGCGCCCACCCTCACCGCGCGGGAGATCCAGGTGCTGGAGGGCATGAGCCACGGCCGCTCCAACGCGGAGATCGGCCGCGAGCTGTTCCTCTCCGAGGACACCGTCAAGACCCACGCCCGGCGGCTCTTCAAGAAGCTCGGCGCCTCGGACCGGGCACACGCGGTGGCGCTCGGCTTCCGGTGGGGCCTGGTCCGCTAGGACACCCCGTGCGAGGGAGTCCGGAAGGACCCGCCGGGGACGCGGTGATCCCCGCTTATCGCGAGGTGGGCGGGGGTGACAAGCCGACCCGCCGGATGCCCGCTGCTCGTTTCGGCGCGGATGACGCATCCTTGAGGTGTGGAGTTCCTCGGGGACGAGTCGGTCGAGCGGAAGGGGAGGGCGCAGGGGATGAGTTCCGGCGCACCTGCTCATAACGCTTCGGTGCACAACAACGGGCACGGAGCCACGGATCGGGCGGCCGCAAGGCACCATGGACCGATGCGTGACGACGAGGCGGCCCCCGACCAAGGGACGGTCGGCGGGCTCGTACACCGCGCCGTCGACGGGGACGAGCAGGCCACGCACGACCTGCTCGCCCATGTCCACCCCCTGGCGCTGCGCTACTGCCGCACGCGGCTGTCCCGCCTGCCCGGCGACGCGAGGCACTTCGTCGAGGACCTCGCCCAGGAGGTCTGCGTCGCGGTGCTGCTCGCGCTGCCCCGCTACAAGGACACCGGCCGCCCCTTCGAGGCGTTCGTCTTCGCCATCGCCGCCCACAAGGTCGCCGACCTCCAGCGCGCCGCGATGCGGCACCCCGGCTCGACGGCCGTCCCGTCCGACGAGATGCCCGAGCGCCCCGACGACTCCCTCGGCCCGGAGGAGCGCGCGCTGCTCAACAGCGACGCCGCCTGGGCCAAGAAACTGCTGGCCAACCTGCCGGAGAACCAGCGCGAGCTGCTCCTGCTCCGCATCGCGGTGGGGCTCACGGCCGAGGAGACGGGCCAGATGTTGGGAATGTCACCCGGAGCCGTCCGGGTCGCCCAGCACCGGGCGCTGAGTCGGCTGCGGGCGCTGGCCGAGCAGTAGCCGCCGGGGCGGGCGGGCGCTGTCCCGGGCCGGCACCGGGGATCGTACGAAGCTACGAAGGGCGAACGGGTCCTTGATCGTGGAATGAGCCACCCCCAGTTCCCGTTAGCATGGACATCCGCACCGATCAAGGCCATTTGGGGAAGGTGTCATGACTGCCAACGTCGACGGAGTGCCCGAGAAATTCGCGACGCTCGGGCTGACCTACGACGACGTGCTGCTGCTGCCGGGCCCGTCGGACATGGCACCCGACGAGATCGACACCGCCTCGTACGTCTCCAAGAACGTGCGGGTGAACATCCCGCTGCTGTCCGCCGCCATGGACAAGGTCACCGAGTCGCGCATGGCGATCGCGATGGCCCGCCAGGGCGGCGTCGGCGTCCTCCACCGCAACCTGTCCATCGAGGACCAGGCCAACCAGGTCGACCTGGTCAAGCGCTCCGAGTCGGGCATGGTGGCCGACCCCATCACCATCCACCCGGACGCCACCCTCGGCGAGGCCGACGCGCTGTGCGCCAAGTTCCGCATCAGCGGCGTCCCGGTCACCGACGGCAACAAGAAGCTGCTCGGCATCGTCACCAACCGCGACATGGCCTTCGAGACCGACCGCTCCCGGCAGGTGCGCGAGGTCATGACGCCGATGCCGCTGGTCACCGGCAAGGTCGGCATCTCCGGGGCGGACGCCATCGAGCTGCTGCGCCGCCACAAGATCGAGAAGCTGCCGCTGGTCGACGACGACGGCGTCCTCAAGGGCCTGATCACGGTCAAGGACTTCGTCAAGGCCGAGAAGTACCCCAACGCGGCCAAGGACGGCGAGGGCCGGCTGCTGGTCGGCGCCGCGGTCGGGGTCGCCGGTGACGCCTTCGAGCGCGCCCAGGCGCTGATCGAGGCGGGCGTCGACTTCATCGTCGTCGACACCGCGCACGGCCACTCCCGACTGGTCGGCGACATGGTCGCCAAGATCAAGTCCAACTCCTCCGGCGTCGACGTCATCGGCGGCAACATCGCCACCCGCGACGGCGCCCAGGCCCTCATCGACGCCGGCGTGGACGGCATCAAGGTCGGCGTCGGCCCCGGCTCCATCTGCACCACCCGCGTCGTCGCCGGCATCGGCGTCCCGCAGGTCACCGCGATCTACGAGGCGTCGCTCGCCGCCAAGGAGGCCGGCATCCCGGTCATCGGCGACGGCGGCCTCCAGTACTCCGGCGACATCGCCAAGGCCCTGGTCGCCGGCGCCGACACGGTGATGCTGGGCTCGCTGCTCGCGGGCTGCGAGGAGTCGCCGGGCGAGCTGATGTTCATCAACGGCAAGCAGTTCAAGTCGTACCGCGGCATGGGCTCGCTGGGCGCCATGCAGACCCGCGGCGACCGCAAGTCGTTCTCCAAGGACCGCTACTTCCAGGAGGGCGTCGCCTCCGACGAGCAGCTGGTCCCCGAGGGCATCGAGGGCCAGGTGCCCTACCGCGGCCCGCTCTCCTCGGTCGTCCACCAGCTGGTCGGCGGCCTGCGCCAGTCGATGTTCTACGTCGGCGGCCGTACCGTGCCCCAGCTCCAGGAGAACGGCCGGTTCGTGCGGATCACCTCCGCCGGCCTCAAGGAGAGCCACCCGCACGACATCCAGATGACGGTCGAGGCGCCGAACTACAGCCGCAAGTAGTCACCACGCCTTCCGAGGGCGGTCCCGGACCATCCGGGGCCGCCCTCTGCGGTGCCCCGCCGTGCCCGTCGGGGATACTGGAAGGCGCTGCAACGCATCAGGGAAAGGCCACAGACGTGACTGAGATCGAGATCGGGCGCGGCAAGCGCGGCCGCCGGGCGTACGCCTTCGACGACATCGCCGTCGTCCCCAGCCGCCGTACGCGGGACCCGAAGGAGGTCTCGATCGCCTGGCAGATCGACGCCTACCGCTTCGAGCTGCCGTTCCTGGCCGCTCCCATGGACTCGGTCGTCTCCCCGGCCACCGCCATCCGCATCGGCGAGCTGGGCGGCCTGGGCGTCCTGAACCTGGAAGGGCTCTGGACCCGGCACGAGGACCCGCAGCCGCTGCTCGACGAGATCGTCGGGCTCGACGCGGACACCGCGACCCGCCGCCTCCAGGAGATCTACGCGGCTCCCATCAAGGAGGAGCTGATCGGGCAGCGCATCAAGGAGGTGCGCGACTCGGGCGTGGTCACCGCCGCCGCGCTCTCCCCGCAGCGCACCGCCCAGTTCTCCAAGGCCGTCGTGGACGCGGGCGTGGACATCTTCGTCATCCGCGGCACCACGGTCTCGGCGGAGCACGTCTCCGGCTCGCACGAGCCGCTGAACCTGAAGCAGTTCATCTACGAGCTGGACGTCCCGGTGATCGTCGGCGGCTGCGCCACCTACACCGCCGCCCTGCACCTGATGCGCACCGGCGCGGCGGGCGTCCTCGTCGGCTTCGGCGGCGGCGCCGCCCACACCACGCGCAACGTGCTGGGCATCCAGGTCCCCATGGCGACGGCGGTCGCCGACGTGGCCGCCGCCCGCCGCGACTACATGGACGAGTCCGGCGGCCGGTACGTGCACGTCATCGCCGACGGCGGCGTGGGCTGGTCCGGCGACCTGCCCAAGGCCATCGCCTGCGGCGCCGACTCGGTCATGATGGGCTCCCCGCTGGCCCGCGCCACGGACGCGCCCGGCAAGGGCAACCACTGGGGCATGGAGGCCGTCAACGAGGAGCTGCCCCGCGGCAAGAAGGTCGACCTCGGCACGGTCGGCACCATCGAGGAGATCCTCACCGGCCCGTCCCACACCCCCGACGGCTCGATGAACTTCTTCGGCGCCCTGCGCCGCGCGATGGCCACGACCGGCTACAGCGAGCTGAAGGAGTTCCAGCGCGTCGAGGTGACGGTCGCGGACTCGCAGCACCGCCGGTAATCACCCGTAGGCGGTACCGAGGGGCCCGGAGCGCATCGCTCCGGGCCCTTCCGCGTGTGTCCGGGCGCCTCGCGGGTCCCGGGCCCTCGGTCCTCGGCGTGTCCGGGCGCCGGTCAGAGCCGGTGCGCCGCCCCCGTCGGCGTCGCCCCCCGCGTGTCCAGGAGCAGCTGGGCCTTGACCGACAGGCCCTGGAGGTCGTACGTCCGGTGCTGCTGGAGCAGGATCGTGAGGTCGGCGTCGGCGGCGGCCTCGTAGAGGGAGTCGGCGCGGGGGACGGGCCGGCCGGCGACGTTCCAGGACGGGATGTGCGGGTCGTGGTAGCTGACGGCGGCGCCCATCGACATCAGGCGGGTCGCGATCTCCTCGGCCGGGGCGGCCTGCTGGTCGGCGAGGTCGGCCTTGTAGGTGACGCCGAGGAGGAGGATCCGGGCGGCGCGCGCCGACTTGCCGTGCTCGTTGAGGAGGGCGGCGGCGCGCTGGACGACGTAGCGGGGCATCTGCGCGTTGACCTGCTGGGCCAGCTCCACCATGCGCAGGCTGTGCGGGGCCCGGCCGGTCAGGTCCTGGGGGACGGAGTGGCCGCCGACGCCGGGGCCGGGGCGGAAGGCCTGGAAGCCGAAGGGCTTGGTCTCCGCGCAGCGCAGCACGTCCCACAGGTCGACGCCGAGGTCGTTGCAGAGCACGGCCATCTCGTTGACGAGGGCGATGTTGACGTGCCGGAAGTTGGTCTCCAGGAGCTGGACCGTCTCCGCCTCGCGGGGGCCGCGGGCCCGGACCACCTTGTCGGTGAGGCGGCCGTAGAAGGTGGCGGCCGACTCGGTGCAGGCGGGGGTGAGGCCGCCGATGACCTTGGGCGTGTTGGCCGGGGTGTGGTCGCGGTTGCCGGGGTCGACGCGGCTGGGGGAGTAGGCGAGGTGGAAGTCGCGGCCGGCGCGCAGTCCGGAGCCCTGCTCCAGCAGCGGGCGCAGGAAGTCCTCCGTCGTCCCCGGCCGCACCGGCGACTCCAGGATGACCGTGGTGTGCGGGCGCATGTGGGCGGCGAGGGTGCGGGCGGCGGCCTCCACCTGGGTGAGGTCCAGGCCGCCGTCCGGGGAGGGCGGGGTGGGCGCGCAGATGACGGCGGTGCGGACCCGGCCCAGCTCGGCCGGGCCGGTGGGGGTGCGGAAGCCCGTCGCGAGCATCCGCCGCACCTCGGCGGGCGTGAGCGGGTCGGCCTCGGGCCCGGTGCGGTAGCCGAGGGTGGGGATGCCTGCGGCGACGGCGGCCTGGGCCAGGGGCAGGCCGTACGGGCCGAGTCCGATGACGGCGAGATCTGCGGGCATGGCGTGGGCCGTCCTTCCCAGTAGCCGAAGCGGGACAGGTGCGCAAGCCCGGTGGACAGGATGGGCGAGCACAACGTCAGACTAGGAGTAAATATGACCGATTTGCGGGATTGGTCGGCCTGGTTTCGATGAGTGTCGACGGGGGCCCGCGGGGAGGTTGTCCACAGGCTGGGCCCGCGCGACGGCCGATGTCGGGCGAGCCGGACAGAATCTGGGCATGGTGGGTACCAGGAACCGGGCTTCGCCCGCCGGGTCTGCGGACCCGACGGACGCGGCCGACGCGACCGACAGCGGGAGGCAGCAGTGAGGACAGCGACCCTGGGGCCGGCGCAGCGCGCCGAGTCGCTCGCGGCCATGGCCGAGCGCGAGCTGGACGTTCTGGTGGTGGGCGCCGGCGTGGTCGGCGCGGGCACCGCCCTCGACGCGGTGACGCGGGGCCTGTCCACCGGTCTGGTCGAGGCGCGGGACTGGGCCTCGGGCACCTCCAGCCGGTCCAGCAAGCTGATCCACGGCGGCCTGCGCTATCTGGAGATGCTCGACTTCGCCCTGGTCCGGGAGGCGCTGAAGGAGCGCGGGCTGCTGCTGGAGCGGCTCGCACCGCACCTCGTGAAGCCCGTGCCCTTCCTGTACCCCTTGCAGCACAAGGGGTGGGAGCGGCTCTACGCCGGCTCGGGCGTCGCCCTCTACGACGCGATGTCGATGGCCCGCGGACACGGCCGCGGCCTGCCGATGCACCGCCACCTGAGCCGCCGTCACGCGCTGCGCGTAGCCCCCGCCTTGAAGAAGGACTCGCTGGTCGGCGCGCTCCAGTACTACGACGCCCAGATGGACGACGCCCGGTTCGTGACGACGCTGGTGCGCACGGCGGCCTCGTACGGCGCCCAGGTCGCCAACCGCGCCCGGGTCACCTCCTTCCTGCGGGAGGGCGAGCGCGTGGTCGGAGCGCGTGTGCAGGACGTCGAGGCTGGCGGCGAGTACGAGATCCGCGCCAAGCAGGTCGTGAACGCGACCGGTGTGTGGACCGACGACACCCAGTCCATGGTGGGCGAGCGCGGCCAGTTCCACGTCCGGGCCTCCAAGGGCATCCACCTCGTCGTCCCCAAGGACCGCATCCACTCCACCACCGGCCTGATCCTGCGCACCGAGAAGTCCGTGCTGTTCGTCATCCCCTGGGGCCGGCACTGGATCATCGGCACCACCGACACCGACTGGGACCTGGACAAGGCCCACCCCGCCGCCTCCAGCGCGGACATCGACTACCTCCTGGAGCACGTCAACTCCGTGCTCCACGTACCGCTCACGCGCGACGACGTCGAGGGCGTCTACGCCGGGCTGCGCCCGCTGCTGGCCGGCGAGTCCGACGCCACCAGCAAGCTCTCGCGCGAGCACACCGTCGCGCACCCGGTGCCCGGCCTGGTGGTCGTCGCGGGCGGCAAGTACACGACGTACCGGGTGATGGCCAAGGACGCCGTGGACGAGGCGGTGCACGGCCTCGACCTGCGGGTCGCCGACTGCGTCACCGAGGACACCCCGCTGCTCGGTGCGGAGGGCTACCGGGCGCTGTGGAACGCGCGGGCGCGGGTCGCCGCGCGCACCGGCCTGCACGTCGTACGCGTGGAGCACCTGCTGAACCGGTACGGCGCCCTGGCCCAGGAGGTGCTGGAGCTGATCGCCGACGACCCCTCCCTCGGCGAACCCCTGCACGCGGCCGACGACTACCTGCGCGCCGAGATCGTCTACGCCGCCTCGCACGAGGGCGCCCGCCACCTGGACGACGTACTGACCCGGCGCACCCGCATCTCCATCGAGACCTTCGACCGGGGCACCCGCAGCGCGCGCGAGGCCGCCGAGCTGATGGCGCCGGTGCTCGGCTGGGACAAGGACCAGATCGAACGGGAGGTCCAGCACTACGAGAAGCGGGTCGAGGCCGAGCGGGAGTCGCAGCGTCAGCCCGACGACCTGACGGCCGACGCGGCCCGGCTGGGCGCCCCCGACATCGTGCCGAGGTAGAGGCCGCGGAGGCGGGTGTGACAGGAGGTCAGCCCGCCCCGCCGCCCCACGGC
>MUMD01000445.1:5066-5303 GCA_002155895.1 Streptomyces rochei | reverse complement strand
GGCGGGGTCGGCGGGGCGGCGCCGAGGGGTCGGTGCGCGGTGGTACCGGTGAGTCCCGTACCCGGGCGCCGGGGCCCGTGACGGACCCGTCCGTCGGGAGGGCTCCGCGTCAGCCGCGCAGGCGGGCCACGCGCCACACGGCCAGGACGACGACGGCCGCGACCGCCAGGGCGTACACGAGGATCATCCGCCAGTCGGCACGGCGCCCGGAGCCGCGCTGGGGCAGCCCCGGCAGGG
>MUMD01000445.1:0-5058 GCA_002155895.1 Streptomyces rochei | reverse complement strand
CGGCCGCGCAGGAGCAGATCAGCAGTCCCAGCATCGCGATGACGGCGCCGCTGTCGCCGAAGTCGAAGGCGAGCGGGAAGGCGAACATCAGGGAGCCCACCGCGGCCAGGCCCACAATGGGCGCGAGCTGCCAGATGCGCAGCCGTCGCTGCGGGCGAAGCTCGACCTCGACCTCGTCGCCGTACATCTCGGCGGGCTCGGGGCCGTCCGCGCTGACGCCCTCCACGCCGTCCGGCCCCTCGTCGGGGCCGTCGGAGGTCAGGGCGGCTCCGTCCGGGTCCGGGCCGCCGCGGTCGGCGGCACCGTGCTCGGTGCTCGGTGCGGTGTCGCGAGGGCCGGCCTCCATCGCCACGCGCCCTCCCAACTAGGACTCACTCGGTCGATCGAAGCTCGATGATGGCACGCCGTCGAAGGCCCGGATGACGGCCGGGGCTTCCCGATGCCATCACGTGATCAGGCTGTAACCGGTCGTTCGACCAACGACAGCGCGAGCCGCGGAAGTTCCGTGCGATCCGCCACAGCCCCACTCAACCAGTGCACCCGCGGGTCGCGCCTGAACCATGAATCCTGACGGCGCGCGAAGCGTTTGGTGGCACGGACGGTCTCGGTGCGGGCCTCGTCCATCGTGCACTCGCCGGCGAGCGCCGCGAGGACCTGCTGGTAGCCGAGGGCGCGCGACGCCGTACGCCCCCCGCGCAGCCCCCGCGCCTCCAGTGAGCGCACCTCCTCCACCAGACCCTCCTCCCACATCCGGTCGACACGGCGGGCGATACGCTCGTCCAGCTCGGGGCGGCCCACGTCCACGCCGATCTGCACCGTGTCGTAGACGGAGTCGTGGCCGGGGAGGTTGGCGGTGAAGGGCCTGCCGGTGATCTCGATCACCTCGAGGGCGCGCACGATGCGGCGCCCGTTGCTGGGCAGGATGGCGCGGCCCGCCTCCGGGTCGGCCGCGGCGAGCCGGGCGTGCAGGGCCCCGGAACCGTGCCGGGACAGCTCGTCCTCCAGCCGGGCCCTGACCTCGGGGTCGGTGCCGGGGAACTCCAGGTTGTCGACGGCACCGCGCACATAGAGGCCGGAGCCGCCGACGAGGATCGGCCAGCGCCCCTCGGCGAGCAGCGCGTCGATCCGCTCCCGGGCCAGCCGCTGGTACTCGGCGACGGACGCCGTGACGGTCACGTCCCAGACGTCGAGGAGGTGGTGCGGTACTCCGCCGCGCTCCTCGGGCGTCAGTTTCGCGGTGCCGATGTCCATCCCGCGGTAGAGCTGCATGGAGTCGGCGTTGACGACCTCGCCGCCGAGCCGCTGGGCCAGGAAGACGCCCAGATCGGACTTTCCGGCCGCGGTGGGTCCGACTACGGCGATGACGCGGGGGGCGGGGGGTGCGCTGCTCACGGCACCAGTCTCCCAAACCTCAGAACCGGCCCTCGAACGAGTTACGTGACGACGGCGGGCCGGCGTCGTTGCCCGTTGCGAGGTTCCCGCTCCCCCGGGCCACCGGGGCCATGGCCCGGCGACGCAGACGGACGCACCGGATGCCGCGGGGATTCGCCCGCACGAGTAACGTATGGAGTTGATATGGGCGTTTTTGCACGGCTTCTTCGGAGGTCGAAGACCACCGAGGACGCGTCGGCCGTAGAGACACGCGTCGACACCCCGGATGCCGGGGGCGCGGTCGAGGAGAGGACGGCGGAGACCGTGGAGGCGGCCGACCCCGGTCCGCGGGACACGGTCGGGTCACCGGAGGCCGACCAGCCGGCCGAGACCGCCGAGGCGGACGGCGTCGGCATCCCCAAGCAGCAGTCCGCCGGGGAGGCCGTCGACAACGAGGCCGACAAGGGCGCCCGCACCTGACGGCACCGTGAGGGAAGGCGAACCATGGGTCTGCTGGACAACTTGAAGGCCAGGCTGGGACCGGCGAAGGACAAGGTCTCCGACCTCGCGCAGCAGCACGAGGACAAGATCGATCGCGGTCTCGACAAGGTGGCGAGGACCGTCGACGAGAGGACCAAGGGCAAGTACAGCGACCGGATCCAGACGGGCACCGGCAAGGCCAAGGACGCCATGGGCCGCCTCGCCCACAAGGACGACGGCACGCAGGGCGGCGGAGCGGCGCCGGGCACCACCCCGGGCGGTCCTCCGCCCGCCGGGCCGCCTCCGGCCTCCTGACGGTCGCACATCGGCCTGCCGTCCGCCCACGCCTCGGCACCGGCCGGTCGCACGCGCATCGGCGGACGGTCACGAGCCCACGCGGCCGAGGACCGTCCGCCGGCGCGCGGGGGACCGGACGGCCATGGCCATCGCCATGGCTACGGCTACGGCTACGGCTACGGCTACGGCTACGACCAGGCGGCCGCGATGTATCCCACCCCGTACGGCGCGTCCTCGTACAGCAGCGTGCCGGCGAGGGCCGCGTCCCCGGCAGCGCCGGCGAGGACCTGCCACGGGGCCCTGCCGGACGCCTTCAGCTCGCGCGCCAGCGTGACGTCCAGCGCGGCCAGGGCGGCGGAGTCCGCGGCTCCCAGGGCCCGCGCCACCTCCGCGTCGAAGGGCGCCGCCCGCTCGTCGAGATACCCGGGAGCCTTCAGCGTCCGGCACGCGCTGGCGTCGCCCAGCACCAGGAGCGCGAGCCGTCCGGGCCGGGCGGCGATGTCCCGCCCCACGGCGGCGCAGCGCTCGGCGGGCAGTGCCTCCCCCACCCCGACGCCCTCGACGGGGGCGTCGGCCCACCCGCTCCGCGCCAGCAGCCAGGCGCCCACGGCGAGCCCGTACGGCAGCCCGCGTCCCGTTCCCTCCGTCTCCAGGTCGTGGTGCGTGCCCAGACGGACGTCGAGATCGACCCCGAAGCCGCGGAACGTGCCCGGCGTGCCCTGCGGGTAGCTCTCGGGCCCGGGTTCGTCCGCGGGCCCGACGACGACCAGCCGGTCGGGCCGCGCGGCGGCGAGCACACCCAGCGCGTCCGTGCACGCGGCGCGCGCGGCGTCCAGCTCGGGTGCGGCACCCGCGGCGACCTCGGGCACGAGGAGCGGCGGGCAGGGACAGACGGCGGCTGCGACAAGCATGATCGGCAGCGTAACCCCGGACGGCGGTCCGGGGCCGCACGCCCCGGGGTCAGTCGCAGCCGCAGCCGCTCGCCACGGCCGGCTGGGGCTCGGGGACGCCGATCTTGGGCAGGCCCAGCATCACGCCCGCCGGCTTGGCCTGCTCGGCCGCGTTGCGCTTCTCCCAGGCGTCGCCCGCCCGGGTGCGGCGCACGTCGAGCACCGCGCCCTCGGCGAGGAGGTGGTGCGGGGCGGCGTAGGTGACCTCAACCGTCACCACGTCGCCGGGGCGGACCTCCTGGTCGGGCTTGGTGAAGTGGACCAGTCGGTTGTCGGGGGCGCGGCCGGAGAGCCGGTGGGTCGTGCCGTCCTTGCGGCCCTCGCCCTCGGCGACCATCAGCTCCAGGGTGCGGCCGACCTGCTTCTTGTTCTCCTCCCAGGAGATCTCCTCCTGGAGGGCGACGAGACGCTCGTACCGCTCCTGGACGACCGCCTTCGGGATCTGGCCGTCCATCTCGGCGGCCGGGGTGCCGGGACGCTTGGAGTACTGGAAGGTGAACGCCTGGGCGAACCGGGCCTCGCGCACCACGTGCAGCGTCTGCTGGAAGTCCTCCTCGGTCTCGCCGGGGAAGCCCACGATGATGTCGGTGGTGATCGCCGCGTGCGGGATGGCGGCCCGCACCTTCTCGATGATGCCGAGGTAGCGCTCCTGCCGGTAGGAGCGGCGCATCGCCTTCAGGACCGGGTCGGAGCCGGACTGGAGGGGCATGTGCAGCTGCGGCATCACGTTGGGCGTCTCGGCCATGGCGGCGATGACGTCGTCGGTGAAGTCGCGCGGGTGCGGGGAGGTGAAGCGCACGCGCTCCAGGCCGTCGATCTTCCCGCAGGCCCGCAGCAGCTTGCTGAACGCCTCGCGGTCGCCGATGTCGGAGCCGTAGGCGTTGACGTTCTGCCCGAGCAGGGTGATCTCGGAGACGCCCTCCGCGACCAGGGCCTCGACCTCGGCGAGGATGTCTCCGGGACGGCGGTCCTTCTCCTTGCCGCGCAGCGCCGGGACGATGCAGAAGGTGCAGGTGTTGTTGCACCCGACGGAGATGGAGACCCAGGCCGCGTACGCGCTCTCGCGGCGGGTGGGCAGCGTGGACGGGAACGCCTCCAGCGACTCGGCGATCTCGACCTGCGCCTCCTCCTGGACGCGGGCGCGCTCCAGGAGGACCGGCAGCTTGCCGATGTTGTGCGTGCCGAAGACGACGTCCACCCAGGGCGCGCGCTTCACGATGGTGTCGCGGTCCTTCTGCGCCAGGCAGCCGCCGACCGCGATCTGCATGCCGGGCCGGCTCGCCTTCTTCGGGGCGAGGTGCCCGAGATTGCCGTACAGCTTGTTGTCGGCGTTCTCCCGGACGGCGCAGGTGTTGAAGACGACGACGTCCGCCTCGCCGTCGGCACCCTCGGGGGCGCGGACATAACCCGCGTCCTCCAGCAGACCGGACAATCGCTCGGAGTCGTGGACGTTCATCTGGCACCCGTAGGTGCGTACTTCATAGGTGCGTGGGCCGCCCACTGACTGGCTCCGGTCGATGCTGCTCATGGCACTAAGGGTAGGCGGTCGGCGGCACTGGCTCGGGCCCCCTGTGGACAACCCGGATCGGGCCCGGTCAACGCCGGTCAGGGACGGTCGGGGACGCTCAGGGCTCGATGAGGCCGGCACGGATCGCGTACCGGGTGAGCTCCAGGCGGTCCCGGACACCCAGCTTCTGGAGGAGGTTCGCGCGGTGGCGCTCCACGGTCTTGGCGCTGATGAACAGCAGCTCGCCGATCTCCTTGGAGGTGTGGCCCTCCGCCACCAGCTTGAGGATCTCCTCCTCGCGTTCGGTGATGGGCCGGTCGGGCAGGCCGCCTCCGCCGTGCAGACGGTCCAGGTAGGAACGGACCAGGGCGCGCTCGGCGCCGGGGTAGATGAACGGCTCGTCCCGCACGGCCGCCCGGCAGGCCTCCACCAGGTCGCGGTCCGCGACCGACT
>MUMD01000444.1:449-1107 GCA_002155895.1 Streptomyces rochei | reverse complement strand
GCGGGAGGGAGGGGATCCGGACGAGGGGGCACGGCGCGGAGGTGTCCGGGCCGTTGCCGGGTGCGGTGGCCGGAGCGACGACCACGCAGTCGTGACCGCGGTCGACGAGGTGCCGGGCGGTCTGGAGCGTGCAGTGGGCCACGCCGTTCACATCGGGGGGAAAGGATTCGGTCACGATGACGACACGCATACGGGTGTTGTCGCCGTGCTGGACGTGCTCGCGTCAACGTCGATCTTTCGGGGCGAGGAACGTCCCGTGAGCGTTGCCCCGCCCACCCCGCGAGTCGGACTCAGGCCACATCCGCCGTGCCGACGGGCCATCCGTCGTTCAGACGGGCCATCCGTCGTTCACACGGGACGACCGGCGTCCGGCTTCGGGGCCGGGCGCCCGGACATCGACCGGCGTGCTCGGCGCAACGACCGGGGCCGGCGGCGTCCGTCCCGCTCACGCACCGGGGCACCACCGCCCCCGCCGNNNGACCTCGTCCTCCTCGGCCGGATCGGCGGCCAGTCTGCGCAGCCTCTCGACGACGCGGTTGTCACCGGTCTCGGCGTGGCGGGCGGCCACTTCGCGGGTGGTCTCCTCACAGTCCCAGAGGCATTCGATGGCGAAGCCGGCGGCGAAGGAGGGATCGGTCGCGGCCAGCGCCCGGGCGGC
>MUMD01000444.1:0-432 GCA_002155895.1 Streptomyces rochei | reverse complement strand
CGGCGGCGGCGCCCAGCGCGTCGGGCCGGTGGACCCAGCCGCGCGCCCGGTCGACGGCGGCGAGGCTGCGCATGCGCTCGAAGGCGGAGACCGCGCCCTCCACGACCGCCGTCGAGCCGGTGGCCACCGCGGCCTCGATCAGGTCGAGGGCCTCCGGATCATTGCCGTCGGCGAGATGGCGCAGGGCCGTGCAGCGGGCGCCCTCACCGCCCGACCGGGCCGCCTCGACGATCTCGGGCCGGTCCTCGGGGCCCGCCACGGCCGTGAGGCAGCGAGCGGCGGGCACATGGAGGGCCACGCCACGCTCGACGCCCTGGTCGGCCCAGTCGAGCACGGCCCGCACGCTCCACCCCGGACGCGGCCCGCTGGAACTCAGCTGCCGCTGCCATCGGTCGAAACTGCCCCGCTCCTGGGCGGCCCGCACGCGTGCGG
>MUMD01000443.1 GCA_002155895.1 Streptomyces rochei | reverse complement strand
CCACGACGCCACGGCAACCGAGATCGCCTCCGCCATCGACGCCGCCCAGGCCCGGATCCGCGAGGCCGTCCCGATCGCCCGCGTCATCTACCTCGCACCGGACATCTACAGCGAGGCGGAGGCCGCCAAGGGCCCGGACCGCGAGGCCACTCCCGGCGGGCCGAGCACACCGCCCGCCGCCCACTGACCCCGCGCCTCACCGCCCCCGGGCCCGCCGATCCACTCGGCGGGCCCGTCGGTTTCCGCCACCCCGGGCCACACCGGTCCGGGGGTGGTCCGGTGTGGCCCGGGGTGGCGGAAACCGACGGGCCCGCCGAGTGGATCGGCGGGCCCGGGGGCGGTGAGGCGCGGGGTCAGTGGGCGGCGGGCGGTGTGCTCGGCCCGCCGGGAGTGGCCTCGCGGTCCGGGCCCTTGGCGGCCTCCGCCTCGCTGTAGATGTCCGGTTCGAGGTAGATGACGCGGGCGATCGGGACGGCCTCGCGGATCCGGGCCTCGGCGGCGTCGATGGCGGAGGCGATCTCGGTGGCCGTGCCGTCGTGGCGGACGGCGATCTTGGCGGCGACGAGCAGTTCCTCGGGGCCGAGGTGGAGCGTGCGCATGTGGATGACACCGGTGACGGTGTCGCCGGCGACGGCGGCGGCCTCGATCTGCTGGACCGTCTCGGTGCCGGCGGACTCGCCGAGCAGCAGGGACTTGGTCTCGGCGGCCAGGACCAGCGCGATGAGGATGAGCAGCACGCCGATGCACAGGGTGCCGACGCCGTCCCAGACGCCGTCGCCGGTGAGCAGGGCGAGGCCGACGCCGCCGAGGGCGAGGATCAGGCCGACGAGGGCGCCGAGGTCCTCCAGGAGGACGACCGGCAGCTCGGGTGCCTTGGCGTGGCGGACGAACTCCTTCCAGGACTTCTTCCCGCGCAGGGTGTTGGACTCCTTGATGGCCGTCCGGAAGGAGAACGCCTCGGCGATGATCGCGAAGACCAGGACGCCCACCGGCCAGTACCAGTGCTCGATCTCGTGCGGGTGCTTGATCTTCTCGTAGCCCTCGTAGAGGGCGAACATGCCGCCGACCGAGAAGAGCACGATGGAGACGAGGAACGCGTAGATGTAGCGCTCGCGGCCGTAGCCGAAGGGGTGCTGCGGGGTGGCCGCGCGCTGGGCGCGCTTGCCGCCGAGGAGCAGGAGTCCCTGGTTGCCGGAGTCGGCGAGGGAGTGCACGGATTCGGCGAGCATCGAGGACGATCCGCTGAAGAGGAACGCCACGAATTTCGCTACCGCGATCGAGAGGTTGGCGAGCAGTGCCGCCACGATCGCCTTGGTTCCGCCTGACGCGCTCATGTGTCGCGTTGTCCCTTCGCCTTCAGCTGCCTGGTCTGCTTCGTTCTGCGTCCACGCCAGTGGGGCGCGGCCGTTGACCGGCCTCGCCCCCTCGTGTGCGGTGCGCCATTGTTGCAGCCCTCGCGGGCCCCGACGTGCCGGATGCCCCGCCGGGGGCCTCTCAGTCCGGTGTCGGGTGCCCTCCCGCCCGGCGCCGGTCGCCGTCAGACGCGCACGGTGGCGCGGAAGAGCGTGCCGGTTCCGGAGACTTCGGCCTTCTCGCCGGCCGGGACGAAGACGGAGCGGCCGGGGGACAGTTCGTGGTCGCCCGCCCGCACGGTGCCCGCCGTGCAGAGCAGGATCTGCGGGGTCGGCAGGGTGAGGTCGTGGGCGGCGGCGCCCTCGGGGAGCACGTACCGGGACAGGCGGAACTCGTCGATCGGGGTGGCGTAGACCTCCTCGCCGTCCGGGGATGCCTCCGGGCGCAGGACGCCGGGGTCGCCGGCGTCGAAGCGGACGATGCGCAGGAGTTCGGGGACGTCGACGTGCTTGGGGGTGAGGCCGCAGCGCAGGACGTTGTCGGAGTTGGCCATGATCTCGACGCCGAGGCCGTCGAGGTAGGCGTGCGGGATGCCGGCGCCGAGGTAGAGGGCCTCGCCGGGCTGGAGCCGGACGTGGTTGAGGAGCAGGGCGGCGAGGACGCCGGGGTCGCCCGGGTAGTGGTGGGCGATGCCGGCGTAGGGCGCGTAGGGGCCGCCGAGGCGGTCGCAGGCGGCCGCGGTCTCGGCGACGGTGCGGGACATCTCCTCGGGGTCGGCGGTGAGGATCGCGGTGAGGACCTCGCGCAGGGCGGCGTCCTCGGGGTGGGCGCGCAGC
>MUMD01000442.1:6826-7220 GCA_002155895.1 Streptomyces rochei | reverse complement strand
CCCTGTCCCCGGCCCTGCCCCTGCCCCTGTCCCTGTGACTGTCCCTGGCCTCGGCCTTGGTGCCGGGTGCGTCCAGGCCGCCAGCACCGGGTCGTCGCGCAGGACGGCCTGCTCCAGCGCGGCGAACTCCCGCCCGGGGTCCAGACCCTGCTGCTCGGCGAGCGCCCGGCGCAGCCCCCGGGCGGNNGGACAGCTCGTCGACGAGCTGCTCGTGCCGGCCCAACGACAGCTCCAGATCGGCCAGGTGCTCGTAGGCGGTCAGCCGCCGCTCCTGAAGACGCACCCGCGCGCCCGCGGCGTAGTCGGCCTTCACGTCCGCCAGCGGCCGCCCCCGCCACAGCGACAGCGCCTGCCTGATCCGCTCCGCGGCGTGCGCCGGGTCGTCCGCCCGGTC
>MUMD01000442.1:0-6780 GCA_002155895.1 Streptomyces rochei | reverse complement strand
TCGATGATCTGCCCCGCGCCGAGCACGGTCCGGGCGTTCAGCAGCAGATGGGCCAGCACCCCCCGGTGCCGGGGCGCCATCCCCGGCAGCGGCCGCCCGGCCACCGACACCTCCACCGGGCCCAGGATCGAGAAACGCACCGTCATGACTGCCGCAGTTCCCTCCTGACACCGGCCCGTCCACCGGCCCGGCACCTATAGCGAACGCATCGCGTACCTATGAACGGCCTCGTCCACGCTGGTGGCAGACCCGAAGGCCACCTTCCGGATGCTGCAGTGGAGAGGCAGGGATGACCGACAAGATCGCTCTCATCACGGGAGCAAACAAGGGAATCGGTTTCGAGATAGCGCGCCAGCTCGGCGAGCTCGGCATCACCGCCGTCATCGGCGCGCGGGACGAGCAGCGCGGCAAGGAAGCGGCGGAGCAGCTCGGGCAGCCGTACGTCCAGCTCGACGTCACCGACCCGGACAGCGTCGAGGCCGCCGCCCGGTGGATCGAGGCGGAGTACGGGCGCCTGGACATCCTCGTCAACAACGCCGGCGTCACCGTTCCGCCGCCCCAGGGCACCCCGAGCGCCACGACGGCACAGACGCTGCGCCGGATCTACGAGACCAATGTGTTCGGCGTCGTCACGGTGACCAACGCCATGCTGCCGCTGCTGCGCAAGTCGCCGGCCGCCCGCATCGTCAACCAGTCCAGCGAACTCGGCTCCAAGACCCAGGTGATGGTCGAGGACAGCCCGCTGTGGCCGCTGAACAACATGCCGTACAACTCGTCCAAGGCCGCACTCAACATGATCACCGTGACCTACGCCAAGGAACTGTGGGGCACCCCGATCAAGGTCAACGCCTGCGACCCCGGCTACTGCATCACCGACATCAACAACGGCATGGGCTTCATCACGGCCGCCGAGGGCGCCAGGATCGCCGTACGCCTGGCGACGCTGGACGCCGACGGCCCCAACGCCCAGTTCTTCAAGAACGAGGGCCCGCTGCCCTGGTGACCGGCCGGGCCCGCCGGGACCGGGAGGGCCGCCGCACCACGCGATGCTCCAGACCCAGGAAGCGAGGCCCGCACCGTGAGCGGACTTCCCCTCATCCAGCCGGAGAACGCCACCGGTGAGGCGGCGGCCCTGCTGGAGGAGGTCCAGCAGGCACTGGGCCTGACGCCCAACCTCGCCAAGGCGATGGCGAACAGCCCCGCGGCGCTCAAGGGATTCCTGGACCTGCGGCGCGCCCTGCGCGGGGGAGGCCTCCCCGTACCCGTCCAGGAGAGCATCGCGCTGCTGGTCGCACAGCACACCGGCTGCGACTACGGCCTGTCCTGGCACACCTACACCGGCACCAGGCTGGCCGGCCTCAGCCGGCACCAGGCCCACCGCGCCCGCCGGGGAGAGGCCGAGGACCCGTTCACCGAGGCGGCACTGTCCCTCACCCGTTCCCTGATGCACCACCGGGGAGCACTGACCGACGCCGAACTGGCCGCCGCCCGCGGCAGCGGCCTGTCCGGCGCACAGATCACCGAGGTCGTCGCCCACGTCGCCCTCAACATCCTCACCACCTACTTCGGGAGAACGGCCCGTGTCTGCGTCGACTGGCCCCTGGTACGCCACGACGAAACGCGCGCCTGACACCCCCGCGGCCGTCCCCCGCACACCGCATGTCCTGTCCGCACTCACCGAAAGCAGAACTCGATCATGGAAGCACGGATGACCAACCCGGCCGGTGTCCTTCCCGACGCCATGCAGGGAGTCGGCGCCCTGATGAAGGCCACCCGGCAGGGCGGCGTCCCGCAGCTCACCCTGGAGCTGGTGCACCTGCGGGTCAGCCAGATCAACGGCTGCAGCGCCTGCGTCGACGCGTCCTCCCGCAGCGCCCGCAAGGCGGGGGAGACCGAGGAACGCCTCGCCACCGTGGCCGCCTGGCGGGAGGCGCCCTTCTTCACCGACGCCGAACGCGCCGCCCTGGCCCTCGCCGAGCACGCCACACGCCTCGCCGACCGCGAGGACGCCGTCCCGGACGCCGTCTGGGACGAGGCCGCCCGCCACTACGACGAGAAGGGCCTGGCCGCGCTCGTGATGATGACGGCGGTGGCCAACTTCTTCAACCGCCTCAACGCCACCACCCGTCAGGTGGCCGGCCAGGCCTGGTGAACCGCGCCACGGCGGCCCGGCACTCCCTCGCGGAGGCCGGGCCGCCGTGCCGGGACGGCGCCCGACCTCAGGACGCCGCCGCACGCCGGGCACGCCGCGAGGAGGAGAACCGCCGGGTGATCGGCCGCTCCACCAGCGCGTACAGCGCCCACGACGCCAGCACGCTGATCACCAGCCCCAGCGCCACCAGACCGGTGGTCTCGGCGACCGAGAAGGTGCCCTCCAACTCCTTGCGCATGTAGGTCAGCACGATGAAGTGGACCAGGTAGAAGGCGAACGAGATCTCGCCCAGCCACAGCATGGTCCGGCCGCGGAACCAGCTCGCCGTGCCCCGGATGTCCGCGGTCGCGGCGGCCGCGATCAGCAGCACGATCGGGATGATCGTCACCGAACGCTGCGAATACAGGAACGGCACGTGGGAGCAGAGCACATAGCTGCCGGCCAGCAGCACACCCGACCACACCATGCCGATGTTGAACCAGCGCCCGCGCACGACCGCCTGAGCGACCAGCATGCCCAGCGCGAAGTCCAGCACGCGCGTCACCGGAAGGTTGTAGGCGAACCAGTACTGCTCGGCGGAGACCGTCGCACCCAGCGAGGCCCCCGGGAAGTACGGCTTGTCCGCGATGAACACGTACGCCGCCCAGGGCGTGGCGATGATGCCCGCGGTCACGCCCACGATCCAGTACTTCAGGTGCTCGGCACGGATCCGCTGGAACCAGGAGTGCAGCAGCGGGAAGCAGGCGTAGAAGAAGGCCTCGCACCCCAGCGACCAGCTCGGCTGGTTCACGCTGGAGAACACCTCGAAGTCCGGTACCCACACGTGCACCATGAACAGGTTGGCGATCGCCGTCCCCGTCGTGGTGTACACCGACGCGAACAGCACCAGCGCCAGCGCCCAGGTGATCACGTAGTTCGGGTAGATCTTCACCAGCCGGCGGCGCCAGAACCTCGGTGCCGTGTCCCGGTCGCGGGCCGACCACGTCAGGACGAAGCCGCTCAGGACGAAGAAGAACGTCACGCCCAGCGCGCCCGCGTTCCCGGTCACGTCGAACAGGTTCATCGCCGCCGAGTCCGACTCCAGCAGCCGCAGATGGGGGAAGGGCAGCCCCACGTGGTTGAAGAACACCAGCAGCGCCGCACCGAAGCGCAGCCCCGTCAGGGAGTCCAGCCGCGCCGAACGGGCACGCCCCGCCGCCTTCTGCGGTCCGCCGTCAGGCACCCCGGCCGAGCCGCCGGGCCGGGCCGGGCCCGGATCACCGACCGCCGTGGGCGGGAAAGCACCACCCGTCATCTCGTCATGTGCCACGCGAAAGCCTCCTCGCCCATGGGTACGTTCGCTGCCGAAAGGGGCAGAGAACCGCTGCGCGGGCGATTAGACGGCACGTGGCTCGAACTCCACTGGGGCAACAGCCCGGATCCGGTGGAGCCGGCCGGACACCGGCCCCCGGCGGCGCATTCAGGCGTCCAGCAGCGCCAGGTCGAACGTCAACAGCCGCTGCGGATCGGTGATGACGTCGATCTCGACGATGCGGCCGTCCCGGACGTCGAACGTCATCGCCCGGAAACCCTCTCCCGCGTGCGCGGCGATCACACCGGGCGCACCATTGATCAACGCCAGCTGGGCCACCTCGGCGATCCGCGCGAACCTCGACGCCGTCGAGGCCACCGCCACCGCACCCCGCACCCCGAACCGGCCGTCCGAACGCGCCACCACACCCGGGTCCAGCACGTTCAGCAGCGCATCGAAGTCACCACCGCGCGCCGCCGACAAGAACGCGTCGACCACCTCACGCCGCTTGGCCAGGTCGGGATCGGACACCGGGGTCCCCCCGCGCACCCGGCGCCGCGCACGGCTGGCCAACTGCCGCGCCGCCGCCGGCGTCCGCTCGACGATCGGCGCGATCTCGTCGAACGGCACCCCGAACATGTCGTGCAGCACGAACGCCAGCCGCTCCGCCGGGTCCAGCGCCTCCAGCACCACCAGCAGCGCCAGCCCCACCGAGTCCGCCAGCAGCGCCCGCTGCTCCGGGTCGCCCTCCTCCTCGTGGACGTAGTCCGGCACGTGGACCACCGACTCGAACGGGTCCTCCCGACGCACCCGGCGCGACTTCAGCATGTCCAGACACACCCGGCCCACCACCGTGGTCAGCCAGCCCCGCAGGTTCTCGATGTCGCTGTCATAGGCCCGGCTCAGCCGCAGCCACGCCTCCTGCACGGCGTCATCGGCCTCGGTGAGCGAGCCCAGCATGCGGTACGCGACCGCCCGCAGATGCCCGCGGGCGCCCTCGAACTGCTCGGCCAGCCATTCCCGCTCGTCCATGCCCACTCTCCTCCCGATCGGTTCCTCACCACCCTGACGCACGAGGCCACACGGATGTGACCGCACGCCCGCCGCCCGCCGCGCGGCGCCGCCCTCCAGCGGGGACCGAGCCCCGATTGAGCGCCACGGCCGACGGTGGCGCACAAGGAGGCGACTGTGGACCGTTCACCTGACGATGGCCCGGACCGGCTCGCCGGATTCCCGGTCAGGCACCCCGACCCGGCCGGACGGCGGCAGCCGGTTCCCGAGCACGGGTTCACCGCATACGGCGGGCACGTCGACCTGTGCGTCGTCGGCGCCGGACCGCGCGGACTGTCCGTACTGGAGCGGCTGTGCGCCCACGAACGCAAGGTCCCCCGCTGGGACAGCGTCACGGTGCACGTCGTCGACCCCTCACCCCCCGGCGCCGGCCGGGTCTGGCGGCCCGCGCAGTCCCGGCACCTGCTGATGAACACCGTCGCCTCCCAGGTCACGGTCTTCACCGACGCCAGCGTGCGCACCGAAGGCCCCCTGGAGGAAGGCCCCAGCCTCCACCAGTGGGCCAAAGCGGTGGGCGCCGGAGCCCTGGCCCCCGGCCCCGACCTCGCCCACGACGAGGAGATCCTCACCGAGGCACGTGCCCTCGGCCCGGACAGCTACCCCACCCGCGCCCTGTACGGCCACTACCTGATGTGGGTGTTCCGGCAGGTCACCGCCGAAGCGCCGGCCCACGTCACCGTGCGCGTGCACCGCACACGGGCCGTCGCCCTGGCACAGGACACGACGCCCCCCGCCCGGTCGGCCCAGACCGTGCTCCTGGAGGACGGCACCCGGCTGACCGGACTGTCCGCGGTGATCCTCGCCCAGGGCCACGTCCCGGCCCGCCCCACCGCCACCGAACGGCGGCTCGCCGCCTTCGCCGCCCGGCACGGCCTGACCTACCTCGCCCCCTCCAACCCCGCCGACGCCGACCTGACCTCCGTCGGCGCCGGAGAACCGGTCCTGCTGCGCGGACTCGGCCTGAACTTCTTCGACTACATGGCCCTGTTCACCCACGGCCGGGGCGGCACCTTCGCACGCGTCGACGGCCGGCTCCGCTACCGCCCCTCGGGCCGCGAACCCCGCCTGTACGCCGGATCCCGGCGCGGGGTGCCCTACCACGCACGCGGCGACAACGAGAAGGGCGCCCACGGCCGCCACCTGCCCAGACTGCTCACCGCCGGGCACGCCGAAGCCCTGCGCACAACCGCCGGCCGGCCCCGCCCGGTCCGCTTCGGCACCGACCTGTGGCCGCTGATCGCCAAGGAGGTGCAGAGCGTCTACTACGAGACCCTGCTCACCGCCCGCGGCCACACCCCCGCCCAGGTGGCCGACTTCGCCGGACGGTACCTGCACGCCGCCCCCGGCACCGCGGAAGAACACCTCCTCGACACCTACGCCGTCCCCGCCGGCGAACGCTGGGACTGGGAACACGTCTCCCGCCCCTACGGGCAACGCACCTTCGGCGACCTGACCGAATTCCGCACCTGGCTGCGCGCCCACCTCGACGACGACGTCCGCGAGGCCCGCCTCGGCAACGTCAGCGGCCCCCGCAAGGCAGCCCTCGACGTCCTGCGCGACCTGCGCAACGAAATACGCCTCGCCATCGACCACGGCGGCCTCGACGCACCCTCCCACCGCGACGAACTCGACCGGTGGTACACCCCGCTCAACGCCTACCTGTCCATCGGCCCGCCCGCCTCCCGCATCGAGGAGATGGCCGCCCTCATCGACGCCGGCATCCTCGAGGTCACCGGCCCGGGCATGCGCGTCGACACCGACCCCGACACCCCCAACGGCCCCCGCTTCACGGGCACGAGCGACATCCCCGGCGTGCGAATCCACGCCACCACGCTGATCGAGTCCCGGCTGCCCGACATCGACCTGCGCCGCACCGCGGACCCCCTGATGAGCCACCTGCTGCGCACCGGCCAGTGCCGCCCCTACCGCATCCCCGGCGCGAACGGCGAGGACTACGAGACCGGCGGACTCGCCGTCTCCGCCCGCCCGTACCACCTGGTGGACGCCCACGGCACCGCACACCCGCGCCGCTTCGCCTACGGCGTGCCCACCGAGTCCGTGCACTGGGTGACCGCGGCCGGCATCAGGCCGGGGGTCGGCTCGGTCACCCTGGAGGACTCCGACGCCATCGCGGCGGCCGCCCTCGCACTGCCCCGGCCCGCCGGCGCACGCGCACCGAAGACCGCGCCGGGCATCGTCCCTCCCCCCGGCACCCCCGGACCACAGGCGGCGAGGAAGGCATCATGACCCACGACCAGCCCACCGG
>MUMD01000441.1 GCA_002155895.1 Streptomyces rochei | reverse complement strand
TGAGCTGCAGCCTGCCCGCTCTGCACCACCGCGAGCGGGCAGGCTGCAGCTCACGCTCGACGGTTCACGAATCATCGGCGCGGATCCCTGCGGTTCCCGGGCGGCGACCCTCGCAGCGGGCAGATCAAGACCTCGGCGGTGTCCGCTCTCATCAAGGAGACGCTGAACGCCCAGAGGGCCCGACTCCAGGCCGCTTCGGACGCGACCTACATGAGCGAAAGCTCCATGGACCCTCTGCAGAGTGCCGAGTGCCCTGGACCAGGCTCGTGCGTGAGCCGGGACCGCACCGTGTGGGGCATACGACGGGCACGGTGCTCTCCTGACGATGCGCGCCGAGCCGACGCCTCGCCTCCCCCATGCCTCGACGTGGCTGAAGGCGTGCTGCCTTACGTCGACCAGGTCTTCTCATCCTTCCGGCCGGACAGCGCCGTCAATCGCGTAACGCCCGGGCGGTGCGGAATCGGCGGCATGCATACATCCTGCATGATCGGCGGTTGCGCCGACCGATGCACAGTCCCGTCCGCGTCCGCGTCCGCGTCCGGGCCCGGGCTTCGTCGGCGTTGCTCTCCCGACGTGAGCCGTTACTGTGGCAAGAGAGTGTCATGGCCGGTCGACAGCCCGAGGGCACGGAGGCATGGCGGTGGGAAGCTCCGAGGAAGCCCGGGACGCGTCTGTACAGCTGCCGCAGCTGAGACTCGACGAGTTGTTGGAGGAACTGCAGGCTCGAGTGGACGCGGCCCGTGGAACGCGGGATCGCGTGCACAGCCTCCTGGACGCCGTGCTTCTTGTGGGGCGTGATCTTCAGTTGGAACAAGCCCTCCGGACGATCGTCGAAGCCGCTGCGACTCTCGTTGAGGCGGAGTATGCGGCACTTGGCGTGATCGGTCCGGACGGCCAGAGCCTGTCTGCCTTCTATACGGTGGGTGTCGATGATGAGCAGATCGCGCGCATCGGTCATTTCCCAGAGGGACACGGGATCCTCGGTGAGCTGATTCGGCACCCCGAGCCGTTGCGGCTCCCGAAGCTCTCCCAGCATCCGGCTTCGTACGGCTTCCCGGCGCACCATCCTCCGATGAACAGCTTCCTCGGAGTGCCGATCCGCGTACGCGACCATGTCTTCGGCAACCTGTATCTCACCGAGAAGCGTGGTGGTCTGCAATTCGACGAGGACGACGAGTCAGTGCTGTCGACGCTGGCGGTGGCTGCCGGTGTGGCGATCGACAACGCGCGACTTTATGAGGAATCCCGGTTGCGTGAGCGCTGGCTCCAGGCGAACGCGGAGATCACCGAGTCGCTCATGTCCGGTGCTGAGCAGAGCGACGTTCTGGAGCTGATCGCGGAACGGAGCCAAGAGATCACCGAGGCGGCGCTTGGGGTGGTGGCCATACCGGTTAGCGGCACCGACTCGTTGGCGGTGGACCTCGCCATCGGGAAGGAGGCCGAGGTGCTGCGCGGGATGGTTCTGCCTGTCCAGGGGACACTCGTCGGAGAGGCTTTCAAGCGAGGTGTGCCGGCGAGCAGCCCGGACGTGTCCCGGGACGAGCGGATATCGGCCGGCCCCCGCCGCTTCGAGGGGCTGGGCCCGGCGGTGACCGTCCCCATCGGGTCGAGCGAAGGCGTGCGCGGTGTGGTGCTCCTGGCGCGAGAGGCCGGCGGTGTTTCATTCGGTGAGCGTGAGACCGAGTCCTTGCAGGTCTTCGCTGCCCAGGCGGCCGTGGCGATGGAGTTGGCCGATCGTCGCCGTGACGCGGAACAGATCGCTGTTCTGGAGGACAGAGACCGGATCGCCCGCGACCTGCACGATCTCGCGATCCAGCGTTTGTTCGCCACCGCTATGACGCTGCAGAGTGCCGGGAAACTGATCGAGCACGACAAGGCCCGGCAGCGTGTGCTGCGGGCGGTGAACGATCTCGACGAGACAATCAAGATCATCAGGTCGACGATCTTCGGCCTCCGTTCCCGGGACGACGAAGCGGCCTCTGGTCTCCGCACACGGGCCGTGGGAGCGGTTGGAGATGCGGTGGCCGTTCTCGGCTTCGCTCCCAGCGTTCGCATGGCGGGCCTGCTGGACACGCACGTGACCGGCGAGATCGCGGACCACGTTCTGGCCGTCCTGTCCGAGGCACTCGCCAATGTCGGTCGGCACGCGCGTGCCGACCATGTCGACATCCTTCTGGAGACGGACGGTAAGAAGGTGCGGCTCACGGTAAGCGACAACGGCGTGGGTTTCGCCCCTGGGGGCCGCCGCAGCGGTCTGCGGAACATGGAGGAGCGGGCGCGGAAATGTGGGGGAGAGCTTGAACTGAGAGCTCGGGAAGGCGGCGGCACACGTCTTGTTTGGTGGGCACCGGTCGACACTGCGGAGGGACAGGGGAGAGAGGAACAAGCGCCGGCGTAGACGGGCCGATCGGCGGGAGGACGGGACCGAGCGGCCCTGGGCTCGGCCCGGTGCCCGAGAGACAGTGGAGTGGGAGACGTGAACCGTAGTGTGGGAGGTTGCCATGAGCGACCGAGCGCAACGGACGCTGCAACACCGGCACGAACATATGGTGCGCTATCTGCAGGCCATGGCCTCCCACTCGGCTGAGGCCGCCCGAGGAGAGCCGTTGCCCACGGAGTGGCAGCAGGGCGAAGACGCACGTCGAGACGCGGCGCGGCCGCGGGTGCTCGCGGATCTTCGGGTATCCGACATCATGCGGTGCCCGGACGCCGTACCGACCGTCACCGCCGGTACTCCGCTTCTGGACGTCGCTCGCACGATGGCACGCAGGCATGCGGAGGCCATGCCCGTGACGGACGACGACCGGCGCGTCATCGGTGTCGTTGCGGAATCCGATCTGCTGGCCCGTGCCGCGACACTCGCCGGGCCGAAGGGCGACACAGGGCTCGCTCGGTTGTCGCCGAAAGCGAAGGTGCCGGTCGACAAGGCGACGGTGGCCTCGCTGATGTCCGCACCGGCGGTCACGGTCCGGCCATGGACGACCGTGATCGAAGCAGCACGGACGGCAGCGCGGGCCAGGGTCCGGCAGATCTTCGTCACCGATCACCACGACCGGCTCGTAGGCGTGGTCACCCGGAACGAACTGCTGCACGCCCTGGTGCGCGACGACAGCGCCATCCACGACGAGATCGTGGACCGGGTCCTGCGTGAACTCGACATTCCGAGTTCTCGGGTGAGGGTGCGGGTACGCAACGGTGTCGTCACGCTCACGGGCGCACTCAACGCGGCGCGGATCGCTGCTCTGACCGAGGCCGTGAAGCGAATCGCCGACGTCAGCGAGGTGGACGATCTACTGACCGAGATCTGACGGCGGCCCGGGCTCCGACGAACAGAGTCCGGGTTCCCGGCTCAGGCACCCGAGGACCGACGTTGCGGGTGATGTGCTCGTCCTCGCGCAGGACGACGACCGGGCATGCCGACCGCGCGCGCAGCGGTAGCGAGACCGCGGCGGAGGAGAACAACTCACGTGCGCCTCCCAGGTGCCGCGAGCCGACCACCACCAGTGCCGCGTGATGCGACTGTTCGGCCAGAACCCACGCGGGATGTCCCTCGGCCAACAGCGCGGAGGCCGCGACGCCGGGGCAGCGCTTCTCGACGAAAGCCAGTGCGTCCTCCAGCACGGCGTTTCCTTCGGCGTGCGGTTCATCGCGCCACTGTTGCCATGAAGGGAGACTGGGGTCCTGACTGCTCCCCGCAAGCGGGTCACCCTGGGCGTACACGAGGGTCAGAGGCCGCCGTCGACGCCGGGCCTCGTCGGCGGCCCAGGCAAGAGCCGCGCGCTTCTCGGTATCGGAATCGACGCCGACCACGATCGGGGACGACTTCATCTCGGTGCGCATGGTCTGCACCTCCGCTCCAGAGGCCTTGGTCGGCCCTGCCGCCTTCATCGTCAGCCCCGTACGACCGCGAACGGGCTGTGCGCGTGGTGGAGGACGGCCCGGCTGACCGAGCCCAGCAACAGGCCGGCGAATCCTCCGCGGCCTCGGGAACCGACCACCGTCAGCCGCGCCGTGCGGCTTGCCTCGATCAATGCCGACCGTGCCGGTCCGTGGACGGTGCTGCGTTCCACCCTCACGTCGGGATAGCGGGTGCGCATGCCCGCAAGCGTCTCGGCCAGCAGCCGCTCCTCTTCCGCCGCGAGCATCCCGGGTCCGTAGGCATAGGGCTCGGTCTCGTCCGTGGGAGGCGGCATCGGCGCGTTCCAGGTCGTCCACGCGTGCACGGCGTTGATGTCCGCGCCCTGCACGGAAGCCTCCTGGAAGGCGAAACGGACAGCTGCCTTCCCGGCGGCCGATCCGTCGACGCCCAGCACCACGGGACCCGCCGGTCGTGCGGGCTCGCGTACGACCACCACGGGGCACTCGGCGTGGGCGGCGAGCCCGGTCGCGACGGAGCCGAGAAGTGTTCCCCGGAAGCCGTTGAGACCCCTGTGCCCCACGGCGGCCATTGCGGCGGACCGAGTCTGCGCCACGAGCACCGACAGCGGTTCTCCCGGAATGACCAGGCCCGAAACGTCGGCGTCCGGAGCCTCGGCGCGAGCCCGCAGGAGCGCTTCCTCCACCACGGCATCCGCCGTCACCCGGAAACGTTCTCGGACCGACCTGGGCAGAGCAGCATCCAACGGCAGATGCGCGGGACGGGCCAGCGCGTGCACGACCTGAAGCGCCACGTGGCGGATTTCCGCCTCACGTGCGGCCCAGGCGACGGCCTCGAGCCCCGGCGCGGAACCGTCGGCGCCCACGACCATGAAGCCGTTCATCCTTCCTCCTTATCGTCCCCGAGGGGCTTCTCACCGCTCCGGGAAATGCTGGCAGCCTTGCCGACAGAGACCGCGACGAGGCGCTCGAGTTCAGCTGGCCGCGCGTCCCCACTGGCTGCTGATGTCCTCCCATTCGTGCGCCCACGCGGCGCGGCGACGCCGGTCGAGGACAACTCGCGCGCCGTAGTAGCCGGCGGCTGCCGCCGCCACGACGGCGAAGGAGGACGCGGCCCCCATGAACGCCGTGGCCACCCCCGCCCGGGTGACGGAGGGCGGCGCCGTGGTCAGCTGGTTGCGGAAGTCCGTCCAGACCGTCACTCTCGAGCCGGCCCTCATCCCCTCGTCGACGGGGGGCAGCGGGTGACGGCCTGCCCCGCGTGGACCATCGGATTCCTGTCCCACGGCGTCTCCGGCGCTCGTGGCGGCGGCTCAACCGCAGGTGTCGACAGGGCCTGTGCGGTCTCCTCGGCCGGACACGTGCATATCGACCGAGACAACGCCGTCGACGCCCAGGCACAGCCGTTCGACGACCGGAACGAGCCGCATGTCGTCCACGCGACCCCCGATGGTCACCTGGCCTTCGTCCACGTCCACCGTCATGTCGGTCGGTGCCAGACCCAGCGTTCGGACCAGGACGTCACGGGATATCTCCTCCCGCAGGGAGTCGTCACGGCGCAGGAACACCCGGAGGAGGTCGCCACGGCTGACGATGCCGACGAGACGCTCTGCCTCGTCGACCACGGGAAGGCGTTTGACTCCCTCAGTGACCATGATCCGCGCGGCCTCCACAACGGTCCACTCCGGTCGTGCGCACACCGCGGGTGTTGTCATCAGCTCCTCGACAGTGACATTCTCACCGGCGGAGCGGTCCGTCGGCTCCGGGAGCCGGATCGGGCCGGCCTGGTCGGGGCGCTGAGCGACTTTGCGGACCAGATCCGCCTCCGACACGACTCCTACAGGGCGGCCGATGTCGTCCACCACTGGTACGGCAGTGACATCGTTGTGGGCAAGGGCCGCGACGACCGCTTTGAAGGTCGCGTCCGTTCGGACGTGGACAACGGGCCGGGTCATGAGATCGCCTATCGTTCGGTGCTGCATGACAGTCTCCTCCTGACGGCTGGCTGCTGCGGATCACCGATGCCGCGGCAGTCCGCACGGCCTCACCTTCAACGTGCCGCGCGGCGCTGCCCCTGACCTGAGCCCTTCGTGCCGAGGACGAGGGCCGTTCGGCACTCTCCCCTCGGGACCGTCGGCCTCATGCTGGGCACGGCGTCCCCGCACCAGGCCGGAGGGAAGAAGCTCCTTCGACGAAGAGGGCACGGTCATGTACGCACAGGTGTGTTGTCGGGACACCGCAGGATCCCTCCTACGGGATGGCCTGCCGTGGGCCGGGCGCCCTCGAACGCCGAGGGCTCTCCCTGCGTCTGGTGTACACGTCGGTGCACCGATGGCCTCGCGCAACCACCTGTCACAAGCGAGCCGCGTGATCCGGGACGTACGTCTGCAGCTCCCTGGGTGACCGTGTGTATCCGGTCGACGGTGGGCGTTCCGGGAGGGTGAGCGAGGGGGGTGGCACATCGTGATAGGGGACGGAGTCCAGGAGGTGAGCGATCATGTTGAGCCGGGCCCGACGTTTGTCGTCGCTCTCCACCACGTACCACGGGGACTCGGGTGTGTCCGTGGCCGCCATCATCTCGTCCTTGGCGCGAGAGTAGGCTTCCCACCGGGTGATCGACTCCAGATCCACTGACGAGAGTTTCCAGCGCCTCAGCGGGTCTTCGAGGCGACGCCGGAAGCGTTTCTGCTGCTCCACATCACTCACCGAGAACCAGTACTTCCGCAGCAGGAGCCCGTCCTCGACGAGCATCCTCTCGAAGACGGGGCAGTGCCGGAGGAACCGACGGTGTTCTTCGCCGGTGCAGAACCCCATGACGTGCTCGACCCCGGCCCGGTTGTACCAGCTGCGGTCGAAGAGAACGATCTCACCGCCCGCGGGCAGGTGCTCCACGTACCGCTGGAAGTACCACTGTGTGCGTTCCCGCTCGGTGGGTCTGGGCAGTGCCACGACGCGCGTCACTCGGGGGTTGAGGTGTTCCGTGAGCCGCTTGATCGCGCCGCCCTTTCCGGCCGCGTCCCGGCCTTCGAACACCACCGCAACGCGCTTCTTCCCAGTGACGACCCATTCCTGGAGCTTCACCAGTTCGGTCTGCAAGCGCAGCAACTCCGTCTCGTACGTCCTGCGTGGGATCGTCCGGAGTTCCTTGCCCGCCATGCCACCTCCGACCCCGCATTTCGATGCCCTCCGTGTCAGCACGGTACTGGTCGGTCACGAGCAGCGCATGCGCACGTGGTCGATCTCCCCCGCGCCCGCAGGGAACGCGAGCCGGCTGTGCGACCGCGTGGCTGTCGCCGCGAACCGGACAGGTGCTGCCCCGGAGCACGGCCTCCGCGGCGGGCCGCAGCACCAGGGGATCGATCCGGCGTACAGGGCGTCGGTATGTGAAGGAGTTCGACACGATCCGCTTGCGGCACCTCAAGGGCACGAACGCAGGCGATCACCCCGTCGCAGCCTCTCTGTCCCGGCCCTTCTCGCCCTCCGGTCCGGTCACATCACACAGGGCTGAGGAGGGGGAACCACCAAAGCCTTCTCTTCCCCGCACCAGCGCACGGGTGCGGGGCACAGGCTTGGCCGAAGCAGAAGAAGTCGAGTGACTCGTCAACCTCGCGGCCTTCCCTCGTGAGACGCGTGATGAGTGCGCTCGCCGGGTACCCCGGTAGCCTCAGAAACCGGGAGGAAGCACCATGCGTTACGGTCGCACCGTCATGTTGGAAGGCCCGTTCGATCAGGTGCAGCACGACGTCCGCCAGGCCTTGGCCGACCAGGGTTTCGGAGTCCTGACCGAGATCGACGTACAGGCGACTTTGAAGGCCAAGTTGGGTGAGGACATGGAGCCCTACCTGATCTTCGGAGCCTGCAACCCGCCGCTGGCGCACCGGGCCCTGGAGGCCGACCGGTCCGTAGGGCTCCTGTTGCCCTGCAACGTCGTCGTCCGTGGCGACGGCGACCGAGTGGTCGTCGAGGTCATCGACCCCGGCACCATGGTCACCCTCACGGGCGTCGACGCCATGACGCCCGTGGCCGACGAAGCCGGCCGCCGTCTCGACGCGGCGCTGAACGCGCTCACGTCTGCCGGGCCCTGACCGCACTCGGGTGTCGCGCATGACACTGGGGCGTGGCCATCTCCCGAGGCGGGCTGGACCGAGGTTCGTCTTCCTGGCGGTAACGACGTCACGGCAACGCCGAGGGACCGTCCTCATTGCGTGCGGTTGATCAGGAAGTCGGCGCAGGCCGACAGCGTGCTGAGCCGGGATGCGTCCTCGTCATCGATGCGGACACCGGCCCGTTCGCTGAGAACCTCCACGAAGTTCAGGAAATCCAGCGAGTCCATCTCAAGAGCCTCGCGAAACTCGTCCTGAGGTGCCAGGTCGGCGACATCGGCGTCAGGGATCACCGAGGAGAGCGCCTGCCTGACCCTCTCGAGTGCGTCGGTTCTGTTCATGTTCACAGGTGTTCCGGATTCTGGACGAGACGGGTGACCGCAGCGAGGTAGCGGGCCCCGACGACGCCGTCCGTCGCCCGGTGGTCCGCCGAGAGAGTCGCCGTGACGACGGGCCGTACTCCCAGAAGGCCGTCGACGGCCCACGGTCGGTGAACCACCCGACCGAAGCCGACCAGGGCCACCTGGGGCGGATGGATCACACCGAAGACACTCTCCACACCCTGATCGCCCAGATTCGTGACGGTGATGGTGGCCCCTGACACATCGGAACCGCGCAGTCTGCCCGTGCGGGCCCGGCTGACCAGGTCCTTGAGGGCCGTCATCAACTGGGGAAGGGGGAGCGTGTCGGCGTGGTGCAGGGTGGGGGCGACAAGGCCACCGCCCCGCAGCGACACAGCTACGCCGAGGTGGACGCCATCGGCGGCCGTGAAGTGATCCTCGGTCCAGGAGCCGTTGAGGTCGGGCACCTCCCGGGCGCCCAGCGCCGTGGCCTTGAGCAGCAGGGCGGCGGGGAGCAGCCGCTCACCGACAGGACTGCGCCGGTTGTGCTCGCGCAGCCAGTCCGACGCGGCGGCCATGTCCACGGTCGTGGAAAGGTAGTAGTGGGGGATGTCTCGGTTGGCGCGGCTCATCAGGCCGGCGATCGCCTGACGCATGGCCGCCGTCCGGTCTTCGGGCGGGCGAGTGTCAGAAGGAGCCACGGGGCCGGCGGGCGCGGCTGGGGCCGGGCCGGGCACCGCCCGGCGAACGTCCGAGGACCGGATGGCCGAGTCTCTCCCCGTGCCCGTCACTGTGGCGAGGTCGACGCCCAGTTCGGTGGCGAGCCGCCGGGCGAAGGGGGTGGCGCGCGCACGAGACGGCGCCGTACCGGGTCGCGCGGCTGCCGCGTCTTCGACATCTGCTCGGGTGACACGTCCCCCGGGTCCGGAGCCGTGCAGCCCGCCCAGGTCGACACCGCTCCGCTCCGCGAGGTGCCGGGCCAAGGGGCCGGCCTCGGTGTGCGCTGGCAGCTGGGCGGCGGAGGGCACCGGTGCCGGCACGGAAGCAAGCGGTGACGAGGAGGGCTCCCGGAGGTGTTCCGGTGCGGCTGGCTCGGACGGCTTGTCGTTCGTCGGGGCGTGCCGGGTGGGCCGTGCTCTCTCGGACGACCCGATCAGAGCGAGCGGTGTGCCCACCGGAACGGTCGTGCCGGGCTCGACAAGGAGATCCGTCACGATGCCGGTGTAGAAGCACTCCACCTCGATGGTCGACTTGGCGGTTTCTACGACCGCGACCGGGTCCCCCCGGTGGACGTGGTCACCGGACCGCACAAGCCATTCCGTGAGGGTTCCCTCGTCCATGTCCGCTCCGAGGGACGGCATGGTGAACTCCGCCATGATCAGTCCACCGCCCCATGCACGGCCGCGACGATGTCAGCGGTCTGCGGCAGGGCGGCCTCCTCGAGCTGACGGGCGTACGGAATGGGTACCTCGGCGCTGCATACCCGCTCCACGGGCGCGTCCAGGTCGTAGAACGCATCCTCGGCAATGCGGGCGGAAACCTCCGCGGCGAGGCTTCCGGTCCGCCACGCTTCGTCGATGACCACGGCACGGTGAGTGCGAGCCACAGAGGAGGTGACCGTCGCATGGTCCAGGGGGCGGAGCGTGCGGAGGTCGATCACCTCCGCACTGATGCCGCCGGTGGCCAGCTCGTCCGCCGCCGCGAGGGCTTTGGGCAGCGAACCTCCGTACGTGATCAGGGAGATGTCGGTGCCGGGGCGGCAGATCGCGGCGTGGTCCGCGTCCACGGTCTGTACCGTCGACGGGAGTTCGCCGGAGACGTTGTATAGGCTCCCGTGCTCGAAGATCAGCACGGGGTCCGGATCGGCGAGCGCTGAGGGCAACATGTGACGGGCGTCTTGAAGGGTGGCAGGGGCGAGAACGCGGATGCCGGGAATGTGTGCGTACCAGCCCTCCAGGCTGTGCGAGTGTTGCGCGGCGAGCTGGCGTCCTGCACCTGTGGTCATGCGGATGACCAGCGGCACAGCGAGCTGGCCGCCCGACATGTGGCGGAGTGTGGCGGCGTTGTTGAGTATTTGGTCGAGAGCGAGCAGGCTGAAGTTGACGGTCATGATCTCGACGATCGGGCGCATGCCGGCCAGAGCGGCGCCGATACCGGCGCCGACGAACGCTGATTCGGACAGCGGGGTGTCGCGGACCCGTTCGGGGCCGAACTCCTCCAGCAGGCCGAGGCTGACGCCGAAGCACCCGCCGTACCGGCCCACGTCCTCACCCATGAGGAAGACACGATCGTCCGAGCGCAGGGCCTCCCGGAGCGCCTCGCGCATCGCCTCCCGGTAGGTGGTCCTCTCCGGCTGCTTCACGTCGCTGCTGCTCACGGTCGGCCCACCGTCCCGGCCGAGGAACCGGTGACGTGGTGGAGCAGGTGATCGACCGGTTCCTGGGGGCCTTGTTCCGCCGCCTCGACGGCGTGGTCGACCTCGCGGCCGATGCGTCGCTCCGTACGAGCCAGTTCCTTGTCGTCCAGTTCGCCGTTGTCGCGCATGCGCTCGGCGAGGAGGAGGATCGGATCCCGCTCCTTCCACCGCTCCACCTCCGCCTTGTGACGGTACCGGTCCGGGTCGTACATCGAGTGGGCGCGGAAGCGGTAGGTGCGCATTTCCAGGAGGTCCGGTCCGGTGCCGGCGCGGATGCCTTCGACGGCCTTCCGGGTGGCCTGTTCGACGGCTTCGACGTCCATGCCGTCCACGGCCCAGGCGATCATGCCGTACGAGGCGCTGCGCATGGCCAAGTCCGTCTGCGCCTCGTGCCGCTCCAGGGCCGTGCCCATGGCGTAGAGATTGTTCTCGCAGATGAACAGCACGGGGAGCTGCCCCAGCGCGGCCAGGTTCGCGGTCTCATGGAACTCGCCCTCGGCGAACGCGCCGTCGCCGAAGAAGCAGCAGGTGACACGTTCCTGTCCGCGCATCCGGTCGGCGAGCGCGAGGCCGGCGGCCAGGGGAAGGCCGCCGGCAACTATGGCGTTGCCGCCGTAGAAGCGGCGGGCGGCGTCGAACAGGTGCATCGAGCCGCCCCTGCCGCCGCTGCATCCCGTGGTCCGGCCGTACATCTCCGCCATGACGGCCTCGGCCGGGATGCCACGGGCCAAGGCGTGCCCGTGCTCGCGGTAGGTGGAGACGACCGCGTCGTCCGGGGTCAGGTACTCGTTGACGCCGACGGCTACGGCCTCCTCACCGATGTAGAGGTGGACGAAACCGCGGATCTTGGCGGCGCTGTACAGCTCGACGCACCGTTCCTCGAAGCGCCGGACGCGCAGCATCGCCTGCAGCAGGTCCTTCCTGTGTCCGGCGGTCCCGTGCGCGGAGGGAGGCCGGGCGCTCGCTTCGTCCTTGGAGGACGTCGGCTTTCTGCCGGACTTCGAAGGCGCGGGGGTCTTCCGGGTGCGGGACGGGCGGGCCACGCTCATGCCGTTCCCTCCAGGGTTGACACGTCGCCTGTGGGCAGACCGAGTTCACGCGCCCGCAACAGGCGGCGCATCACCTTGCCGCTGCGGGTCTTGGGCAGGTTCTGGTCGAACGAGATCTCCTTGGGGGCGACAGCGGGTCCCAGCCTGCGTCGGCCGAAGGACAGCAGTTCCCTCTTCAGCTCTGGAGTCGGCTCCGCACCGTGCGCCAACGACACGAACGCCTTGACGACGTTGCCGGCGACCGGGTCCGGTCGCCCGATCACCCCGACTTCGGCGACTGCCGGGTGCTCCAGCAGCGCGCTCTCCACCTCGAACGGGCCGATGAGGTGTCCCGCCGACTTGATGACGTCGTCGGCGCGTCCCACGAACCAGTACCACCCGTCCGCGTCCCGGCGGACCACCTCACCCGTCAGATACCAGCCGTCGGCGAACGCGGCCTCGTAACGCTCGTCGTCGTGCAGATATCCGCGGAACATCGACGGCCAGCCTGGCCGCAGCGCCAGTTCGCCCTCGATCCCGGGGCCTTCCACTTCCGCTACCTTGCCGTCGGTGAGCCGGACCCGGCCCTGTGCGTCCCGCTTGAGTACTGTCGCCTCGACACCGGGGAGCGGCCGACCCATCGAGCCTGGACGGATCTCGCAGGCGGCGAAGTTCGCGATCATGATGCTGCCGGTCTCCGTCTGCCACCAGTTGTCGTGCACCGGCAGTCCCAGCACGTCCCGTCCCCATACGATGGCCTCCGGATTGAGAGGCTCGCCGACGGAGGCGATGAAACGCAGCGCCGACAGGTCGTAGGAGCGCGGCAGGTCGTACGGGCCCTGGCGCGGCGTGGCACGCATCAGCATGCGCAGGGCGGTGGGGGCCGTGTACCAGACGGTGACGTGCTGTTCAGCGAGGATCCGGTACCAGCGCCGGGCGTTGTAGTCTCCCTCGTCGACGACCACCGTGACACCGTGGACCAACGGAGCGATGATCCCGTACGACATGCCGGTGACCCAGCCGGGGTCGGCCGTGCACCAGTACACGTCGTCCGGGTGCAGATCGAGCGCGTACGCGGCCGTGGCGTAGTGGGCGACGACAGCCTCGTGCACGTGGACGGCGCCCTTGGGGGTACCGGTGGTGCCACTGGTGAAGTGCAGCAGAGCCATGTCCTCGGGCGCGGTGGCCGGCACAGTGAAGGTGTCCCGGGCCTCGGACATGAGATGGTCGAAGGATGCCGTTCCGGGCAGCTCTTCGGCGCCGGGCCCCACGATGAGGACGTGCTTCAGCTCGGGCACCGACGCGCGACGCTCGCCCACCTTGCGTCGGTAGAGAGCCGCGGTGGTGACCAGTACCTTGGCGTCTCCGAGGCGCAGGCGCTGTGCCACGGGGTCGGGACCGAAGGCGGAGAAGAGCGGTCAGAGCACGCTGGTGTTCTTCAAGGTGCCCAGCACCGAGGTGTACAGCTCGGGGCAGCGGCCGAGCAGCGTGAACACCGGTCACCGCGCCCGACACCGAGTGAGCGGAGGACGCCCGCGAAGCGGGAAGTACGACGAGCCAGTTCCGCGTATGTCACCGTGAGACGGAGCTGTCGCGCGCGACGCACTGTAGCGCGATCTTGTCCGCGTTCGCGGCGGACGCGTGCCGGTCGACGGCCTCGTGCGCCATATTGAGTCCGCCGCCAGGAAGCCCGGACAACTCGGCGCGCGCCTCTGACCAGGTGAACGTCGAGCGGGCCCGGTCGTACTCGGCTAGGCGGGGCGGGACGACCGGAGCGGTCTGTTTGTGGATGGTTTACCAGTGCATGGGTGCTCCCTCCCGGCACCGTCCCCCGTATTCCAGGGTTACCGAGCTCGACGCTGCCCGCATCTCAGGGCGAGGACAGGCGCGGAGTGCGTGGTCGAGGCGGCGGGCGGGGCGGCGTCGCCTGTGCTCTACGGCCGCACGGGCGGCGGCGACGGCGCCGCGCCGATCAGGGACAGCCAACCAGCCAACCCCGCGGGATCGGCGGCCCCACAGCGGAAGCCGACGTGCCCGTCCGGGCGGACGGCCACCAAGCCTCGGCCAGGGCTGTTCGACAGCCGCAGAACGGTCACTCGGTCCGCGGCGCGTGCGTCTGCCGGGGGAAGCGCGTCACGTTGCAGCAGCAGGTGCACGCCGGGACGGGCCAGCAGGTCGTGCAACTCCTCGGAAGATCCTCCCGTACTGACGACTGCGTCGGGCAGGCGGTCTCCCGGGCGAGGGGCACCACGCAGGGGCGGTGTTCCCTCGACCGACAGGGCACTGCGCCGGTAGTGGACGCGCAGTTGTGAGATGAGACGGACGGCCTCGGCCACCAGTCGCCGTCGCCCCAGAAGGGCGGGGAGGACCGGTGCCGCCCACGGAGCGGCGACCGCACGCAACCAGGAGGCAAGCCGGTCCGTCGAGGCCTCCGCCCAGAACGAGGTGTGAGTCAGGAGCAGCCGTCGGCGCGCGGCCGCTCTGCGCTCCTCGTCGTAGGAATCGAGCAGGACGTCGGCATCGAACCCGCTCGTGGGTCTGTTCGCCGAGTTGCTCGCCGCGAAGGCGAGCTTCCAGCCGAGATTCACCGCGTCCTGGATCCCGGCGTTCATGCCCTGTCCGGTGGCCGGTGAGTAGTTGTGAGCCGCGTCTCCCGCGACGAACAGCCTGCCCCGGCGGAACCTCCTGGCGATGCCGCACCGCAGCGGGACCCGGGCCGACCATGCGAGACGCTCGATCCGTGCGTTCGTCCCGGCGTCGGACAGAAGGCGATGAAGTTCGGCTTCGGGCACGACGGCGCCGGGCTGCCCGACGCTTCCCACGGTGTGACCGGCGGACGCCCGCGTCGCCAGCAGCCGCCACGTGGCCTGCTCGCCGAGCGGGAAGAGGAACAGCAGGCCCTGCCGCCCCGCGAACGCCTGAGCACCGGCCCCGGGCGGGATGCCCCCGACGTCCAGGTCGGCGAGGACCACCTCTTCCGCATAGGGCCTTCCGCGCCACCCGATGTCGGCGCAGTCCCGCACAGCACTGTCCGGGCCGTCGCAGCCGACGACGAAGGTGCAGCGTATGGTCTCGGCACCGTGCGAGGACCGCAGGAAGGCGCGCGCATGGTTCCCCTGGTCCTCGGCAGCGAGCAGTTCGGTGCCGCGTTCGACCGACACTCCACGGCCTTCGAGCGCCCGCGTCAGCACCGTTTCGACATCGGTCTGCCGGATGAGGGACAGGTGGGGGAAGGCGGTGTCCGGCAGTGCGAGGTCCGCGAGCGTGGTGTCCATGACATGGGTGCCGAGATGCAGGTTGACCCTTGGGGCGGTGTCAGCCCGTCCGAGCAGCGCGTTCGTGACGCCGAGCGGGCGCAGGACCTCCAGGGTTCGTGGATGCAGGATGAGCGCACGGGAGGGCCGGAACATCTCGGGACGCCGCTCGACGACCCGGACCCGCGCCCCGTGGTGATGGGCCTGGAGGGCGAGGCTGAGGCCGGTCGGACCGGCCCCGACGACCAAGAGGTCCGCAGTCATGTCGCGACCGCGGTACGCCACCATATGGTGTCGTCCGGCTCCGATTCCTGCGCCGGCGGGGGATTGGCGATCATGTCGTCGCGGTGCAGCCCCGGCACGACCATGTACCGGATCGAACCGGGCACGCTGACCAGTGCGAGTACGCGCCAGAGGGAGCGCGCGTAGAGCTCCGCGCGCCGCTGTCCGTCCCACTCGTACACACCGCGGTACCGGTTCCTTTCGTCGTGGGCCAGCCACAGCTTCGAGGTGAAGCCGGGAAACCCGACGAACAGAGGAGTGTTGAGTAGGCTCTCGTGGCGGAAGAGTGCGTGGGCCGGTCCGCGCACCAGGCGCAGGCGGAAGGCGACCACCAAGGTGCACGGGTCCTTCGCCAGCCCGCTCCCGAGGCGGGTCTCCCGGTAGACCCGGGCGTTGGTGCCGTCGGCGAAGCGGAGCTGCTTGCCCACGAGCTGCCTCGGCATACGGACCCGGTGCCGTGAGAACAACGCGAAGGTGGTGACGAAGCACGCGGCCATCGCCCGCCACGCCTCGCCGATGGGGAGTGGTCTCTGGTCACCCATGGTGGCCTCCCTCTCGAAGAGCCACGAGAAGCACACTGCCGGTTGCGTCGAGGGAGCTGGGTTGCCGCTCCCCCTACCACCACCATGAGGCAACGAACGACGCCTCGCGACACCGCCTCCAGGTGTTCGAGGACGACGACGGAGCCACCATGGCGCACGTGGTGCTGGACATCCGGTACCACGGCGCTCACCGGTCGCGGGCCCCAGCATCGCCATCCGGCCGACGCGGACGTGCCGGAGGCCGGTCTCAGGGTGAGTGAGCACGAGCGCTCTCGACGATGTCCAGCCTCTCGTCTGCGCAGCGCAGCATCGCGCCGCGTCGGCTGTCGGTCTCGTGACCCATCGGCCGAGCCCGACATCCACCGGCGTGGGGCCCGCCTCACGGGGCCAAGGAGAAGTAGCTCTCCTCCTCCTGGGCGAAGTGCAGGCGCAGCACGGTGTTGAGGCCGTACAGGCAGGAGCGGAGGTCGTCCAGCTGTTCGGGGGTCATGCCGCCGTTCGCCTGGGCGAGCTGCAGGTGGGTGGCGATGCGGCGGGACAGACGGCCGATCTCGGTGTGCGCCCGGCTCATCGTCTCGGTGGACTCCGGGCCACCGAGAGCCGGTGCCAGAGCCGGATAGAGCTGATGCTCCTCGGCGTACTCGTGCGGCAGCAGTCGCTCGGTGAGCAGCCGGTGCGCCTCCTCGACGCTCGCGAGAGCCGACGGCTCGGGAACACCGGCAAGGCGGTCCGCGGCGGCGCGCACCGCTTGGAGGACTTCCTGCAGGTCGTCGTGCTCGGCGGCGAACCGGTGGATGAGGGCTTCGGTGGCGGGTGCGAGGACCACATGCTCGGCGCGGCCGGCGCGCAGGGCCCGCAGGGCGTTGAGGATGACCGCGACGTCGATGCCCTCTTGCAACAGGGCGCCGACGGCGGGCTGAACCAGGCCGAGCGCGGCCGCGGCCATCGCGGCCAGCGACAGCAGCATGCCTCCGAGGGCGCTCTGCACAGCGATACGGCGTGATCGCTGCGCTATGACAACGGCATCGGCCAGGCGGTCGACGCGGTCGGTGGTGAGCACGATGTCGGCGGCCTCGGAGGAAGCAGTGGAGCCCCGAGCACCCATGGCGACGCCGATGTCCGCAGCAGCCAGGGCGGGTGCGTCGTTGACCCCGTCTCCGACCATCACCGTGACGGCGTGCCGGCGTTCGTCGCGCACGGCGGCCACCTTGTCGGCGGGACCGAGTTCGGCGCGGACTCCGTCGAGTCCCAGAACGGCCGCCACCTCTTGAGCCGTGGCCGCCCGGTCGCCCGTGAGCATCACCAGGCGTTCGATGCCGGCGGACCGGAGCCGACGCACGGCGTGCGGAGCGTCGAGGCGCAAGGGGTCCCGCAGCAGGACGGCGCCGGCCAGGTGCTCGTCGACAGCGAGCCATGCCACGGTCGCCCCGTCGAGAAGGGCGCGGTTGTCGACCGCCTTCGCCCAGGTCGGCCGGGTCTGGGCGGCGTCGACGCGACCGATGAAGACCCGGTGGCCCTTGACGAGGCCCCGGGCGCCACGGCCCGGCTCCTCTGTCACCTCGGTCGGCTCCGACAGCTCCAGCCTTCGAGTCCGCGCGGTGTCGACGATGGCCTGCGCCAGCACATGAGGCGAGAACTGGTCCAGCGAGGCGGCCGTACGCAAGACCTCCGTCGGCATGTGACCTGGGGCGGCCACCACGTCCAGGACGGAAGGACGGCCCACGGTCAGGGTTCCCGTCTTGTCCAGCAAGAGGGTGCGAGCTCGGCCCAGGTTCTCCAGTGCTCCACCGTCCCGGACGACCACCCCGCGGCGGGAGGCACGGGAAAGACCGGAGACGACGGCGACCGGGGCGGCCAGCAACAGGGGGCAGGGCGTGGCGACCACCAGAACGGCGACCGCGCGCACCGCGGAGCCACTGACCAGCCACGCCAGTGCCGCCGTGGCGAGCGCCAGCGGAAGGAACCAGGCGGCGTACCGGTCCGCCAGCCGCACCACCGGCGCCGATTCCGCGCCGGCCTGCTGCGCGAGCCGCACGATGCCGGCGTAGGTGCTGTCCTGTTCGGTGGCGGTGGCGCGCAGGTCGAACGCGCCGCCGGCGTTGACCGCGCCGCTGCGTGCCGCCTCATCCCGGTGTCGCGTGACCTGGAGCGGTTCACCGGTGAGCACCGACTCGTCGAGGACCGCTTCGGCACTTTCGACGCGGCCGTCGACCGGGACGACCTCGCCCGGGCCGACGACCAGTGCGTCTCCGGCAGCGACTTCTCCCAGCGGTACTCGGACCACGCCGTCGTCGGTGCGACGGCGTGCCGAGCGAGGCGCGTGGGTGAGCAGAGCGTGCAGGTCGTGAGAGGCGCGCCGTTGAGCGGTTTCCTCCAGGGTGCGGCCCGTGGCCAGCATGAGCGCGATCAAGGCCCCGGCCAGGTACTCACCGACGGCCAGGGTGCCACCGAGCGCGAGCACGGCGATCAGGTCCACGCCCGCGTGTCCGCGCCGGAGCGCGACCAGTACCCAGCCCACCGCGGGGACGACGGCGGACACGGTACCCAGGCCCCACAAGAGGTCCGCCAAGCCGGCGGCGTCGCAGAAGTGGGCGACGCTTCCACCCACCAGAGCCGCAGCCGTGACGGCGAGGAGACCGTGCTCGAGCCGGGGGGATGCGAGCGCCGCCGACGAGCGGCGCAGTCGCGCGACGAGGAGGAAGCAGTTCATGGGCACCTCGGTCCGTGCGGCGCGGCAACGTTGGTCCGCTCCCTTCATGGAAACGCGGCGTGCCCCTCTGGACCAGTGACCATCGGCCCCTTACACAGGGACGGTCGGGCGTCGTCGTACGTCAGCCCGGCTCCATGTAGGGACGCCGGAACACTTTGGCCTGGTTCGAGCCCCAGGGCCGGACGGCTGCCATAGCCCGGGCGACCGCAGCCCCCAAAGAACCGCTGGTGTCGACGCTGACCGCCTCGGACCATGGCTGTTCCTCTGCCGCCATGGCATCGGCCACGGCGAGATCGGCATCGGACGCACCGGGAGCACGGGTGCTCAGGCGGGCCGCCGCCACGTCGCCGGGCACGTGGCAGTGCAGGGCCACGAGGTCGGCGCCGGCGATCTCGGCGGTACGCCGTGCCGCCTCGCGCTGGGCCGCGTCGATCCACGTGGCGTCCAGGACCACGGATTCGCCCCGGGCCATGAGAGCTGCTGCCCGGTCCAGCAGTTCGGCGTAGGTTCTGGCCGTCCACTCGGGGGTGTACAGGCCCTCGCCGTAGTGGGCCGCGGCGGACTGCTGCGCGGAGAGCCCCGCCATCTCCTTGCGCAGGCGGTCACTGCTGAGCAGTACCGCCCCGAGACGGTCGGCCAGCGCGCCGGACAGCGTGGACTTTCCGCTGCCGGGCAGTCCCGCGACGAGCGTCAGGCCGACGGCCGAGGCCCTCAGATGGCGCAGCGCCATCATGACGAGCCGTCGCGCCGCCGCCTGCGCGCCGGGCGCACCCTGCCGTGCCTGGATCATGGACACTTTGGCTCGGACGAAGGCACGGTAGGCGACGTAGTGGTGCCACAAGGAGGGCGGAGCGGGGTCACCGGAGTATTCGCTGTACTGGGTGAGGAAGAATGCCGCGGACTCGGGAGCACCGAGCAGTTCGAGGTCCATGGCCAGGAACGCGGCGTCGTCGAGACCGTCGACGTATCGGAGAAGGTCGTCGAACTCCAGGCAGTCAAGGATCCGAGGCCCGTCGTCGAGGCAGAAGATGTCGTCGGCGAGGAGGTCACCGTGGCCGTCGAGTACCCGCCCCTGTTCGATGCGGAGGTCGAACAGGGGCTCGCGTCCCGCGAGATAGCGGCGGACCAGCCGTTCGACCTCCGCCGTCGCGCCCGGCGTCGGACCCTCGGCAGCCATGGCATCGACTTGCGCGAAGCTGGCCTCCCAACGCGACGCCAGGGCGTCCCGTGTGCCCTGTTCCGCGATGCCGGGGCCACGGGGTGCGGCGGCGTGCCATGCGGCCAGTCGCCTGGCGACGGCCCGTAGGGCGTCATCGACGGGTGCTCCCGTCCGTACGAGGTGCGAAAGACGACGATCATCGGGCATACGACGCATCACCACGAGCGGCTCGGCCTCTTGCTCACCCGGGGTACGGAGCTCACCCAAGCCCAGGTACACGTCCGGAGCGAAGCGTCGGTTGAGGTCAATCTCGCGCTCGCACACGGCGCGACGCGACGACCGGGTGGTGTAGTCCAAGAAGCCCAGATTCACCGGCTTCTTGCGCTTGTACACGCGATCGTCCAGGAAGAGGACCACCGCGGTGTGCGTTTCACAGACGTCCGCGCGCCGTGCCTCGGCCGGATCCTCGCGGCGCCCGGGCTCAGGCACAGCGACCCCTTCGTGAGACAAGGCCCGCGCTGTCGGTTGATGAGCTCACGAGGCAGCCTCCACTCCGTGTCGACATGGTGCGCTCTCCTCTGAGAGGTACCTCATAGCCCTTCTTGCTGCATCCGGGCGCCGCCGGCCCGATGCGTCGCCCCCGTGCCGGCCGTTCAGGTGGGGAGAACATCCCTCAGCCCATGGAGGCGGAGCTGCCGGTCCTCCGGCGGATGCGAGGTCAATGACGTGCACAGATCCACCAGTGGTCTCCAGGAGAACGCGTTGCAGTGCCTGTCCGGCCCAGGCTCACGGAACTCCGACTCGAATGAGCCCCGAGCCCCGAGCCCCGAGCCCGGAACGGATCCGGCCGGACGCTGTGCGGTGGGCTTCGCCGCGGTTCACTGCGCTGGCGGACGGACGGTGCGTCTGTTCCTCTGGAGGAAAGGCGGAAGGAATGGAGTGGACAGTCGTGCACGCCGATCCAGAGCGGTCAGGTGACGAGGCTCAGTCCTCGTACGAGGCCGGCCGTATGTCCGACCGGATGGCGCTGCGGCGCCGGCAGTTGGGTATCTCTCGCGACGAGCTGGCCATGCGGGCGGGCATGTCCACGACGTATCTGCGGGAAGTCGAGAGCCGGGCCGGCGACTTCGACCCCGAGGCGCTCGCGCGGCTCGCTGTCGTGTTGGAGATGCCGTACGAGGAGCTGACGACCGGGCGGACCGACGCGCCGCCGGGCAGGGGAGAGCCGGCCCGGCATCCCGTCCTGGTACGCCTGTCCGAGCAGGAGTGCTGGCAGCGGCTGGGGACGCACGGCATCGGCCGCATCTCCTACACGGTCGGCCCGGGAAGGGAGGCTCCGGTTGTGGTGCCGGTCAACTTCCTCGTGGATGGGCGGAGCGTCGTCTTTCGTACGGATCCCGCCGGCGCCGCGGGTGTCCGTGTCGGAGAGGCGGTCGCATTCGAGGCCGACCACGTGGACGAGCAGACCGGACTGGGCTGGAGCGTTCTGCTGGCGGGCACTGCGGAGCACCCGGCCGATCGCGAGGCGCTGGAGGCCCTGGCACGAAGGCGCGGGACCGGCCCCTGGGCGGGGGGAAAACGCGACTTGTGGGTCCGAGTCCTGCCGCACCAGGTCAGCGGCCGCGCCATCCAGCCACTGCGGGAGACGTAGGCGTCGCGCGTGTTCGCCGACCCCGTCACTGGCCCGTCAGGTCCAGTGCGGGTTCCCGGGGCTCGCGCACCGACGGCCGTTCCGCAGGTGCGCGGCAGTGGTTCACCGAGCGGCAGATCGACGATCCGGCTTGCGCCGATGACGACGGCGACACGGCCCAGTACGTGCGCGCGCACCGCTTCCGGTACCGCGTCCGCGTCCTACCGGGCGACGCATGCCACGAGGCGTCCACATCGGCCGCTTACAGGAGATCCAGACCGAGGAAGGCCCAGGCGCAGGCCACCGGTTCGCGTACCGGCACCGCTGCCTCGTCCAGCACCACTCCGGACGCTCCAGGTCGTCACCAGCGTGAGCCGACGACCGGACGGCCGCGTCGTCGCCTTGCCGCGCCCGCCGACTCCGCACCGTTGCTCTCACCAACCGAGTCCCGCGCGGGCGAGCCGGTCCAGCGCTTCGTCCAGAACGTGTCCGGGCTGCCCCAGGAACAGGCGGACGTAGGCGGCGGGTGGGCCGAGTCGGCCGGATGGTGCGTCCGCAGGTACGGTCATGCTGCCCGCTCCCGGCAGCACTCCGGCGGCCACGCACAGTCGGCGGTAGTGTGCTTCCGAGCCGTCGCGCACGAAGCGGGTCGGTACCCGGAACCGGAGATAGGCGCTGCACGTCCCGACGTGCACGGCGTCAGGCGGAAACCCGAGGTCGCGACGGAGGCGGTCGGCGACTTGCCGTCGAGCCGCGGCGTACTCGCGCCGCAGCCCCTCAAGGAAGGCGTCCGCTTCCTCCTTCCGTAGCCAGGTCGCCATGGCTGCCTGCAGAGGCAGCGCACAGCCGTAGGAGCGCTCCTGCGTGAAGCGGGCCAACTCGGCCAAGATGGCCGGCCGGGAGGTGAGGGCACCCAGCCCCCAGCCGTTACAGTGGAACTGCTTGCCCAGCGTTCTCGTGGCGAGCCAGGGAGCGCTGGTTCGCGGCATCTCCTCGACCAGGAGCCGCAGAGCGTTGGTGGGCTGTTCACCGGGCGCGTGGAGAGCGTAGTAAGCGTCGTCCAGCAGAACGGCCGCATGGTGCGCAGCAGCCGCGCCGATGATGCTTTCGACCCTGTCGGCAGCCCAGTTGGCGCCCGTCGGATTGTGCTGCGGGTTGAGGACGAGTAGGCACCCGCGTCCCGCACGCTTCAGCAGGGACGCGACCTCCTCGGGGTCGGGCTGCCAGCCTTGGGCCGGGGCGAGCGTGTAGAAGCGCATCCGGTAGCCGAGCGGGGTCAGCACGCCGCTGTAGTCCCAGCCGGGTGCGGGGGCGAGGGCCGTCGGTGCGCCGTCGGAGGGCGCGCCGTCGCTGAGCAGCAGACGGCCGAAGTCGGACATGGCCGCCCGCGTGCCGCTCTGGCTGACGGCCACGTCGTACGGAGCGGCGCCGGCTCCGAGTAGCTGATGGGTGCGGGTGATGTAGGCGCGCAGGCCGTCGCGCAGGGCCGGTAGACCGTAGGGAGACAGGGTGTACCCGTGTACGTGGGCGGGCAGCGGGTCGGCGAGTGATGCCGCCAGCCCCGGGGCGACGGCCGTCCACGTCTCACCCAGGCTCAGGTAGATGAGGTCCCGGACCTCTCCACCCTGCTCCTCGTAGAGCCGGATGAGACGGGCGTCCTCGTGGTCGTTGGGGAGAGCTCCGCTGTCCAGGACCGATCGTGTGGGTTCCACGCCGTTATCGCATTTCCGTCGCTGCGGGCGGGGTGAAACATGAGGTCAGGTCGGTCAGCTCGGCGGGGCTCAGTATGATGCCGAATTCGTCGAGGACACCGGGGAGGGACGCTTCGGTCACCCGCTCGGTGACCTGCCCCGAGGGCGTGACGCGGCGGAGACGGTCGCCGCGGAGGTGGAGCCAGGAGCCGGGCCTGAGCCGTTGCAGGAGCGGAGCCCTGCGCAGCATCGACCTTGGATGCGTGCTGAGGAAGTGGTGGGCGACGGTGAAGTCCATCGGCGGTCGTGGTTCGTGAGTGAACTCGTAGAGCCGCACCCACTCGCCTCGCGTCAGGACATCGACGCTCCAGACAAAGTGATCGTGAGCCTTGACCCGGAAGCGACGGCCGTACTGTGTCACCTCCGCCTCGTTCCTGGCCGGCAGGGGCTCGAGGAAGCCGTCGGATCCGAAGCCGACGTCACAGAGCCACTCCTCCTTTCCGATCCGCGTCTTGAGCAGCATGTGGGTGCGGGGGCGGGGGCCCGTGCCGCCGAGCAGGACGCGGGCCGCGAGGCGCTCGACGGGGAGTCCCAGGCGCTCGAGCACGAGGCCGAACAGCAGATTGTGCTCGTGACAGCAGCCTCCGCGTGGACGCAGGCACAGTTTGTCGACGATCGCCTCGGGTTCCAGACTCACGGGCGTGCCCAGCACGAGGTCGATGTTGTCGAAGGGAATCGCGGCCAAGTGAGCACGGTGCAGTTCACGCAGGTCGTGTGAGGTCGGACAGCTCCGTCCGGCCTCGGTGGCGGACGCGAGACCGGGCAGCCCCACGCGACGGGCGTAGGCGCCGAACTCCAACCGCTCGGCGCCCCATGTCGAAGCGGGCACGGTGTGGTGCAGAGGGGTGTGCGTCATGTGATCTCCGGTTCCGGAGGACGGGGAAAGGGCGGCAGGTGCCGCGCGCACCGGCGGCCGAGGGCCAGCAGTTGCCGGTCATGGTGGCGCGGTGCGTCGAGCAGCAGCCCGACGGGGAGACCGTGTGAGGTGTACCCGGCCGGCAGTGTCAGCGAGGGCCACCCCCAGACAGCGGCGGCGGCGGTGTTGCGGATGTACGTGGTGAAGGTCGGGACGCGGCGATCACCGCACTCCACCCATCGACCGGTCCCCAGGGGAGGTGCGGGCGTGATCGTGGTGGGGGACATGAACGCCGACGCCTCGCTGAGCCGGAGTGCGCGCAGAGCGGAGGCGGCCGTGCGCCGCGCCGCGCGCCGCGCCGCGTGGTACCGGTCGGGCCCGACCACATGACCAGTGAGGATTGGCGCCAGGAGGGCCCGTACGTCCGGCGAGGCGATCTCCTCGATCACCGCCTCACCCGTCAGCGGGGAACCATGGTGGCTCAGGTACGCAGTCAATGCCGCCGGAGTCTCCGCAAGCGGGACCGCGGTGGCGGCTTCCATGAGCTCGCCCGTGTCGTACACCGGTTCCGGCAGTTCCCGCAGGGACCACCCGGCGTCCCGCAAGGAGTCGCACGCCGCCCGCATCACGCGGGTCACCTCCGGGTCGAGCTCCGTCCAGGCTGCCGCCCGAGGCAGCGCGAGGACCGGCGGCGCCGAAGGAGGCGGGTCGGGGAGCGGAGGGGCACCGCTGAGGACCGTGTCCAGCAGTTGTACGTCCTCTACGCTTCGTGCCATGACACCAACCGTGTCCCGAGTGGGCGAGATGCGGACAACCCCCTGATGCGGGTAGCGACCCGTGCTGGGGCGAAACCCGACGACTCCGCAGAGGGCTGCAGGGATGCGGATGGAGCCCCCGGTGTCCGTGCCCAGTCCGGCCGGGACGACGCCGGCAGCGACGGCCGCCGCGGTGCCGGAACTGCTCCCGCCCGCGAGCCTGTCAGGGGCCACCGGGTTGCGCGCAGTGAGTTCGCCGGGGTGCGCGCCGGTCACTCCGTACGCCAGTTCATGCAGGGTCGTCTTTCCCATCAGCACCGCACCGGCCTCGGCGCAGCGCTCCCAGACGACGGAGTCACGTCCCGGTGTGTGGTGGCGCAGGGCGGGGGTGCACGCCGTCGTGGGGACGCCCGCCACGTCGATGTTGTCCTTGACGGCCAGAGGCATGCCGCCCAGTGGTCCGGCCGCAGGTGGCGTGGCGGGCGGCCGTGCCGCGGCGTCACCCACGAATGCGCACAGTCCGGCGAGCCGGGTCTTGCGCTCTGTCAGCCGCGCGAGGTACTCGACGGCGTCGATCGCTCCTCTGCCGAGGGCGGCGCGCGCTTGCCTCAGTGTCCACAGATGCGATGCCGTCATCAGGTGTCCTCGACGGTCGGTGTGGTTGCCGACGCGGCCGGAACCGTCGGGGCACCGGTGAGAAGTTCGGGGTGGTTCTCGGCCAGGTAGGGACGCAGGAGTCGCAGCGTCGAGGCGAACGCCTCGACGAACGCGTCCACGACCGAGGGTGTCGTCACGATGTGCTGGCACATCAGTCCGTGTCGGGCCGTGAGGAAGCCCTCGTTGAGAAGGTGCAGATGTACGAGTGCTCGCAGCCGGCCCCTGCCCTGGCGGGCGGCCGCTGTATCGGCGGCGTTCTGAGGCGGCCTGGCACCGAAGTGGAAGTAGCTCATGCCTCCCTCGCCGACGCTCCGTCCCAAGACCCCGGCGTGACGGGCGGCTGTGTCGAGGCCGCGGCGGAGTCGTGTGCCGAGACGGTCGAGGTGGGCGATCTCGGGGGTGCCGAAGGCCCGCAAGGCGGCGATCCCGGCGGCCAGGGAGAGGCTGTTGCCGCCGAACGCGCTGGCGTGGTAGACGGGTTGGGGGTGCGAAGGGGAGAAGAGGGACATGATGTCGGCCCGGCCTCCGAACACGCCGATCGGCAGTCCGCCCCCCACAATCTTGCTGAACGTGCTCAGGTCCGGCGACACCGCGTGCTTCACCTGCCAAGGGCCGAGGCGGAACGTGGCACATTCGTCGAAGATCAGCAGCACACCGTGCCGCGCGGTCAACCGGCGCAGCTCCTGAAGATAGCCGGGGTGGGCGGGGATGCCGCCGCCCACCCCGAGCACCGGCTCCACGATCACCGCGGCCACTTGGCCGTCGAGTCGGGACATGACATCGGCGACGACTTCCGTGTCGTTGAAGGGAACGGTCACTACCGACCGTAGGACGGTGTCGGGCACTCCTGGCGCGAGATTCGCCGAGGGCAGGCCGGGCAGCTGCTGCCGGTGCGTCGTCCCGCCGGACATGAAGGCACTGACGTGGCCCCAGTCATGCGTGCCGTGGTATCCGCCGTCGATCTTCACGACGACGTCCCTGCCGGTGTAGGCGCGAGCCGTGCGCAGGGCCCACATGGTCGCCTCGGTTCCCGAGTTGCAGTACCGCAGGCGCTGTAGTTCGGGGACGCGCGCACGCAGCATGTCGGCGTGCTCGTACTGAAGGGTGCTGGGTCCTCCGAGAGCTGTGCCGTGTTCGATCTGATCGTGCACGGCCCGGGTCAGCGCTGGATGATTGTGGCCGTGCGCGAGAGCACCGTAGTTGGCCACCATGTCGTGATACCAGCGGCCATCGAGGTCCCGGACCCGTGCTCCCTCACCGCGGCTGAAGTACAGAGGATGGGGAGCGTACGTCGTCATGGTCCGTGTGTCGCCTCCCGGCAGGGAAGCAGCTGCTGCCTCGAAGGCTCGCGCCGAAGCGGGGCTCAGTGCTCGGTAGCGTTCGGTCACCTGCTGAGCCACATGGTCGCCCGGTGTCATGCCGTCGCCTTCCTGTAGGTGTTCGGCGGTACGCCTGATGCCCCTGTTCATGACCATGCGGCGGTGCTGGACGGCAGGAGGGAACGTGCCTCCCACAGCTCAGGGAAGAACCGGTGCTCGGCAGCCTGCCGCAGCCAATCGATCCCGGTGGTACCTCCGGTGCCGGGCTTGTTACCGATCGTGCGTTCGACCAGGAGCAGATGCAGTGCACGCCACCGGCTGAACGCGTGGGCGACATCCATGAGCGTTTCGCCCAGTCGGAACAGGTCGCTCGAAGGACCGTGCTCGTGGTACACGCGGGCCCACGCCCGACGTGAGGCCTCGGCGGCCGGTGCCCCGTCGCCAGATCCACCGTCGAGGAGGCCGCGCCGTTCCAGCAGTCCCAGTGCCTCGTCGTAGACGCTGCTGCGGAACAGGGCTCGGTGGACGGATGCTGACACTCCGGCCACGTCCGCATGCCGGCGTGCCATGGCTTCCGATTTCCGCCCGAGCGCGAACTCCAGCATGCGGTACATGTAGGAGTCGAGGCCTGAGGCTGCTCCGAGGTGCTCTCGAAACGCGTTGAACTCGGCTGGTGAAATCCCGGCGAGGACATCCCATGCGGTGGTGAGCGATCCGAGCGCCGCAGTGGCTCGGCGGAGGTTCCAAGTGGCCTCGTCAGCCTGGTCGACGATGAGAGCCAAGCGTGCTGCGGACACCTCCTCGTACACCAGCTTGAACAGCAATTCCTTTGCCTGTCCAATCAGGTAGAAAGTCATTTCGGCGGGTTGGTCGGTGTGCGGTCGCTGGAGCGAAAGCAGGGTGTCGATGCTCTGGTAGTCGATGTACTCAGATTTCGGCGCACCCTCTGACCCGGACTGTGTGGCGGAGTCGTGCAGATCGACGAAGCGCTGCGGAAGATGCCTGCCGGATCGACCCGCCTGGTACCTCTCACCGAATCGTTTCTCGTAGTGGACGAAGAGTTCTGGATCGTCGTGCAGGAACAGGATGTCATGCAGGGCCATGCGGCGGACGGCGAACGCCGGCTGGGGCGCGCGTGACACCTTGAAGGAGGAGTTCCACACCGAGGGCTCCGGGCACCGCGGGTGGAACTGTCCGATCATCAGGCCGCGCCGCACGGCCTCGCCCTTCACCCGCCGCTGCGCCTCGTCGAGCAGGGGCCCATGGTGGTCGGGCATGCCGAGAAGTACGGTGACCAGTGAGGATATCGATTTCTTTCCCTCGGGCCAGGACCGGTTCGCGTAGGAGTCCAACTGAGTTCGCATGGTGTCCGCCAAACCGTGCCAGCCGTTGTCGGCGTCATACTCGGCTGTCTCCACCAGCAACGTCTCCGCGCGGAGAGCGGGCTCTATGAACGGGCAGACACTTCCTTCTCTGCCGAGGTCGTCGTGAGGTTCTGCCAGGAAATCCCTGACCCATTCCTTGAGTTCGTCAACTTCGCCGAGACCGGTATCTCGCCGGGCCGAATCATCGTTCATGGAGCTGTCTTTCTACTGGGGTGTTTCTGTCGGGTACCCGGAGACTCCACCGAAGGACGTCCCTTTCCGGACGGGTGTACCGGGTGCTGCAGGGCAACTTGTGCGACGTGGGACGGATGTTGTGGAACGCGGGCCCCGTGCGGCACATCCCTCAGCAAGAAGAAAAACCCGTATGCGCGTGGCGTGGCTGAGATTTCCGTCGTTTCTCTCACGGCACTGCTGCGAGGCGGCTGTACGGCGGCTGGTCACGCCGCGGGGACCGAAGGCGTCACGGAGGGCCGAACGGCTGGACGAGGAGAGTCTCGCCATGTGGGACGACCGGCCCCGTCACCGTTGGCGGTGGCGGAACTCGTCGGGGCGCGCAGGAGCGGTCGGTGGAGCAGGAGCCCGGCCGGCAAAGGGGACGGCACGGAGGCGTCGTCAGAGTTTTCCGCCGTCCAGGACAAGCTCTGTTCCGGTCAGGTAACCGGCGGCGGGGGAGAGACAGAACGCAGCGAGGCGGCCGAACTCCTCGGGCCTTCCGTACCGGCGCAGGGCAATGCGCCGAGGGCTCTCGTCGGGTCCCAGGGGCGCGGCCTCGGTGGGGAAACGGCCGGGGAGCAGGGACAGGACGCGGATGCCGCGAGGGCCGAGTTCGGCAGCGAGGCTGCGGGCGGCCATGGCCAGGCCGGGGCGCAGCCCGGTGGAGAGGGCGAAGTCGGGCAGCGGGGCCCTGGCGGAGGTGGAGAGGAGGAGGGCGAGCGCTCCGTCGCCAGGCAGCGCGGGCGCGAGCGTTCTGGCACATCGCAGTACGGCGAGGAACAGGAGCTCGAAGTGCCTGCGCCAGTCCTCGTCGGTCGCGCCGAGGACGGTGCCGCGCATGCTGTTGCCCGTGCCCAGAAGAGCCCCGTCGAGTCTGCCGAAAGCTCTGTGGGCGGTGCGCACGAGCAGATCCGGTGTGTCCGGGTCCAGGAGGTCGGCGGTGACGCCGAAGCTGTGGCGCGGAGCTAGCCGTTCGACGGCACGGTGGACGCGGTCGGGGTGGCGTGAACAGACGACGACTCGCGCTCCCTCGTGCGTCAGGGCCTGCGCGGCGGCGAAGCCGAGTCCGGAGCTGCCACCGGTGACGACGTAGCAGCGTCCGGCAAGTCCGAGGTCCATGGCGTCAGCGGTTCCGGGCCGCGGCGGCGGAGAAGAGGTGGTCCTCGCCGTGCTGCCAGGGAAAAAAGTGCAGAGCCCACCGGCGCAGGCAGTTCACGTACAGAGCGAGGGCAGTGGTCACGGACCGGAACTCTTCCCTGGTCCGCAGGGCGGGCAGTGCGCGGTGGGTGCGATGCATGAGCGAGTGGAGATCATGGAAACCGCAGTGACCGAGGAATTCGGCCTGCATGGCTGTCAGGCGCGGCAGCAGTGTGCGCAACGCGGCCAGGGGGACGTCCTGGTCGAAGGTGGCGGCCACAAGGGGGTTGAGGGTGGTGGAACCGAGCAGACGCAGCTCTCCGTTGACGTAGACCAGCGTGGAGAAGTACTGGCCGCGGCTGCCCAGCGGGATCTCGCCCCGGTTCAGGGCCAGCAGGTCGGCGGGCGGGCTGAGCCAGATGCGCTCGGTGTGCGCGTGGAGGTCGTCGAGCAGGGCCTGGGCGTCGGGGTCGACGACTCTGGGCTGGATGGGCAGACACCAGTGGTCGGGATGGACGCCGTGACGTGTGACGCGCACTTCGAGGATCCGCTTGGTGCGGTACACGGACTCCCAGCACTGCTCGGCCACCCGGCGCAGCGTCGGAAGGTCCTCTTCGGGGACGCGGGCGACGCGTGCGCACACGGTGGGTTCGAGAAGCGGGGCGTACTTGATCAAGAGGTGCTGAAGACGAGAGAGGTACACGCTGCCGTCGGGCGCCAGGCTGCGGTCCTCGGCGGTCCGGTGCGGGGTGTGAACGGGTTCCGCGCTGGGGGCGAGGTGGTAGAAGTGGCCGTCGGCCACTACCGCGTGGCTCTGGACGCTGCGATAGGGCAGCATGTCCCACCAGGCCCGAGTCAGTTCGGGGTTGAGCTCTTCGGTGAGGACCGCGGTGACCTGCGCGTCGAGGGCGGGCCATGCGATAACTACGCGTTTCATGACTTCCTCCAGCGTCCCGGGGGCCGGAACCGAACCGGTGGCGGGCCCGAGAACATCGACGGGCACCGGCCACGTCAGACCGGTTGCCGGGGGCCGAGAGCGGCCAGGACACGGGCGGGGCCGCGGAAGATGCTGTTGCGGCCGGATCGGCAGGCGGGATCATCGCCTGTGGTACTCGCGTCGGGGTACTGCCGGCTGAGGGTGGTGAGCAGGGCGTCGGCCAGGCCGTACACGAGCGGTACGCCAGTGCAGCGGTGAGCGCCGTGACCGAACTGGAGATGCCGGTTGGGAGTGCGCCCCGGGTCGAGCCCGGTGGGACGGGAGAAGGCGGTGGGATCGCGATTGGCCAGGGCGAGCGAGACGATCACGATGTCGCCCGCTCTGATCGAGGTCTTCGCCAGGACGGTGTCCGTCCGGGCGAAACGCCACACCCCCCGTACGATCGGGCCGTCGAAACGCAGGTACTCGTCGCAGAGCCGTCGGCGGGCCAGCGGCGTGCGGCATCCCTCGGCCCAGCGATCCTGTGCGAGCACCCCCAGCACCAGTGTGGCGAGGAAGTCGGCGGTGCTTCGGCGGCCGGCCACGTACATCTGCAGCAGTACGTCGGTCCATTCGTCCGGCCGCGCCTCACCACGCGAGCCGGCGGCCCCGGCGCACGGAGGCCGTAGCTGCGGGAGTGCGCGGACATGCCGCCGGAGCGCCCGGCGAGCTTCGGTGATCTCCGTCCTGATGGCCTCGTCGGTCATCGGACGGACGAGGGTGTCGGCATGCGCGCGCAGCACTGCGTCGACCTGTTGCGGAAGGCCGAGGAACCGCCCAATCGTTTCATCGACCAGTGGCCCGATCAAGGTGGGAACGAGATCGGCTGTGCGCTGCGGGGGCAAAGCGCCGACCAGTTTCGCGCACAGAGCCCCGGCGTGTTGACGGAAGGCAGGCAGGGCGCCGCCCGAGGACGCACTCAGCGCGGCGGTGCGCAGCCTGGTGTGCTCGGGACCGTCCTTGTCGATCAGACCCAGGCGCATCGGTGACACGTGCTGGGCCAAGGAAGGGTGGACGCGTCGCTGGTCACTGCACAGTTCCGTCGCCTCCAGGGCGGCGGAGGCGGCCGCGTGTGTGGTCACCCACCACACGTCGAACCGGTCGTACAGTCGGACGCGGACGACCGGTCCGGCTGATCGCAGGGGTTCCAGGACCGGGTAGGGGTCGTCCGATGCTCCCAGATCGTGAGGCAGGTGGTGGGTCGGGCAGCGCGGGTCACGGTCCGCCCAGTCAATGAAGGCCTCACGGTGCATGGGCGGTCCCGTCGAGGATGAGGACATATACGGGGGTCCGGCCGGTGCCGGCCGGGGCATCACACGGTTACCCACTCATCGTGATGCCCCCCAGTACTCTGCGTCCACGGTGGGTTTGAGACATCCTGCCGACGCGCAACTCCCTCGCTCGACGCAGATATCACGGCGCTGCGCCGGCGGGCCCGTCACGACCGGCAGGACCAGGGACCTGCCGACCGTGGGCTGGGCAGGATCGCCTTGGTCGGCCATCTCCCGGTGCCGTCGTTGCCGCAGTAGACCTTCCTGCCGACTCGCGGCCAGGCCAGGCGAGTTGCCACGGCATCCGGCGGCGCCGGTGTCCCTGTGCCGTGGCACGGGCGGCGCGCATGGCGCATCGAGTGTGGGGAAGAAGCTGCGGGACAGGACAACCTCGTGCGGTCGCCATGCCGGCGGGGCGTTGCGTCTTACGAAGTCCGCACCGGACCTGTTCGACGGCGCGTGCACCCACTCCCCGACCTGCCGACCTCCCTGACAACGGCTCACCCCCCACCGACGGGCGAACCGGAAGGGTCAGTCCCCCTACTCCATCGCCCCGTACTGCCGCACGAAGAACGGAACACGAGCGAAGGAGCGAAGTCGAGCACGCCCTTGACCCACTGGGCAGCCAGGCCGGTTCCCGCCGCCTCGAGCCTGAGCAGGCCCACCTGCGACCTGACCACCCGAGCCCGGTACGAAGGAGAACGTCATGCGGTACGCGGTCCAAGTCCCCACTCGCGGGGAGTTCACTTTCGCCGACGTGTTCCTGCTCCCCCAGGACTACCAGGGGGGCTCCCGGCACCACGTCGACCTGACGCCCGACGACCCGCCGGACACGCGGCTGCCACTGGTCTCGGCGGACATGCTCGCGGTCACCGGTCGGAGAGTGGCCGAAACCATGGCGCGAAGGGGTGGACTGGGTGTCTTCTCGCACGACCTGGACGAACAGTACGTGGGGGAGGCCATCCGATCGGTGAAATCTGCCCACCCAGTGTGGGAGACGGCCCCGACCGTCTCCGCGGACGCCTCTGTCACCGCGTCACGGCACTTGGCAGGCCGATTCGGACACGGTCAGCTCGTGGTGACGGACGGTCAAGGAGACGCTGTGGGCGCCGTGTCCGAGCTGCGGCTGCTCGGCGCCGAGGGGCACACCAGGGTGGGGGACCTGGCCGAGGAGCCGATGACGCTGAGCGAGGACACCGATCCTCGAGAGGCGTTCTTACGGATGACCTCTCATGGGGCCGCGATGGCGCTGGTGCGGACCGCTGGGAGAGCCGGCACCGTCGCCACCCCCCGGGGTGCCATTCGCTCGATGCTCTTTCCGCCGGCTCTCGACGCCCGAGGCCGACTGCTGACCGCGGTCGCCGTCGGCATGACGCAGGGGGCCGTCTCCAGGGCCAAGGCGCTGATCGAGCACGGTGCCGACGTCGTTGTCCTGCACACCCCGCACGCCGCGCAGGAACCGGCTCGTCGGACTGTCGCGGCCTTGCGGGAGGCCCTGGGGGACCGCACGCTGGTGGCCGGGGTGGCGGTGACCGGCGAGGCCACTGAGGCCCTCATCGGCGCCGGCACCGATGTCGTCAAGGTTGGTCTGGGCGGTGGGGCCATGTGCACCACGCGGATGATGACGGCCGTCGGCAGGCCCCAGTTCAGCGCGATCGTTGAGTGCGCCGAGGCGGCCCGCGGCCTCGGGCGCAGCATATGGTCGGACGGTGGAGTCCGCCATCCACGTGACGTCGTGCTCGCTCTGGCCGCCGGGGCGTCCTCGGTGATGGTCGGATCGTGGTTCTCCCGGACCTTGGAGAGTCCACCCCCGCTGATGACCGGTGAGGACGGGCAGCGTTACAAGGAGTGCTTCGGGATTGCCTCCCGGCGCGCGGTCGGCGCAAGGTCCTCCGGACTCGACCCGGTCGAACAGGCATTGGCCTCGTACTTCGAGGAGGGCATCAGCAACAGCCGTCTCAGGTTGGACCCGGAGCGGCTGGGCCTCGAGGATGTCATCGACCACATCGCGGCAGGGTTGCGCAGCGGTTGCACCTACACCGGGGCCACATCGCTGCCGGAACTCCGCGAACGCGCCGTCGTGGGCGTGCACCACAGCGCCGCGGGTTACGCCGAGGGCGCCCCCCTGCCGCAGGGCTGGTGAAACAACTCGCCGTCGTGGAGCACACCACCGGGCTGGTCCTGGCCCAGCTCGACGTTGGCGAGAAGACCGGTGAGGTCACCCGCTTCCAGCTGCTGGTCGATTCCGTCGCCGACCTGGCCGCAACCGTGGTCACCGGCGACGTGCTCCCTACGCAGCAGCTGAAGTCCCTTCCTTGGACGCTCGGGGCACCGGCCATGGCGGCGTGGAGATCCGCCGGATCAAGGTAGTCACCATGGACGACTTGCTCTTCTCTGGTGCCGGCCAGGCCGTCCAGATCAAGGGCCGCCGCACCGACCGTAAGACCGGAAAGGTCACCATCAGGACCGTCTGCCCGGTCACCAGCCTGACCGCTGAACAGGCCACCGCCGTCCAACTCGCGAGACCGGTCCGCGATTACTGGGAGACCGAGGCCCTGCACCAAGTCCGCGTCACCACCCGGCCAACACCCTCCTACGCCTCCTCCTCCCCGCTGCGGACCGGCAACGCACCCCGCGCGATGGCGACCTGGCGCAGCCTGGCCGTCGGCGCCCTCCGGCTGAGCGGCGTCAAGAACACCGCCGCCGTCCCCGCCGCGACGCACGCGATATCCGCTTACCTGTCGCATTCCTCGGCGTCGCGTAATCACAAGAGGGTGTGTCCAGTCAACGGCTGATCTTGGTTGTTGAGATTCAGTGGCTGGTGGTGGGGATGAGGCGTCCTTCGAAGGCGATCTAGAAGGCGTTAAGGGGTGCCTTCCAGTGCATCGTCCAGCGGCGGCGGCCCTTGCCGATCGGGTCCAGGCTCATCAGCGCCATGTAGACGCACTTCAATGCGGCGGCCTGGTTCGGAAAGTGCCCGCGGGCCCGGACCGCCTTGCGGATGCCGGAGTTCACGCTCTCGATCGCGTTCGTGCTGCAGATGACCTTGCGGATCTCGACGTCGAAGGAGAGGAAGGGCACCATCTCGGCCCAGGCGTCGGACCACAGCTTGACCACGGCCGGATACTTGCTGCCCCACTTCTCGGAGAATTCCAGGAACCGCTCGGTCGCGGCGGCCTCGCCCGGCGCGGTGTTGATGAGGATCTCTGAAATCGGCCAGGGACACTCTTCCCTCCACTTCGTTGCAGTTTGAAGTGAGTGGGGAATCTGGGACATCGAGATCAACTGATCGTCCGACACCGTCTCCGCGGCCGACTCGACGACCGGCTCCTTCACCGTCTCGTGCTCGCTGATGGTCTCGCTCATTTCAGGCGTCTCCTTGATCATCGGATCCGCCGTCTGTTGGACACTCCCGGCCCTGGGCTCCGGGACTGGCTTGTGGTGTCGTGGGTCTGTCAGACGAGCGGTGCAACTGGGGTGGGTGGGGATACTGGCGGGCGGCTGACAGGCGGCCGTCGAAGGTGATGTCGAAGGCGTTCAGTGCGGTCTTCCAGCGCATGGTCCAGCGGGCCTGGCCCTTGCCGGTGGGGTCGGGGGACATGATCGCCATGTAGACGCGCTTCAGGGCGGCGTGCTCGTTGGGGAAGTGTCCGCGGGCCTTGACCGCCCGGCGGATGCGGGCATTCATCGACTCGATCGCGTTGGTGGTGCAGACGATGCGATCTCGGTGTCGAACCGCAGGAAGGGGGTGAACTCCTCCCAGGCGTTCTCCCACAGCTTCACGATCGCCGGATACTTCCGGCCCCAGGCGTCGGCGAACTCGGCGAACCGGTCCAGGGCAGCCTCTTCGGTCGGCGCCGTGTAGACGGGCTTGAGGAGGCTGGCGATCTTGTCCCAGTCCTGGGGGGGCTGCAAAGCGGAAGGGGTTCCGCAGCAGATGCACCACGCAGGACTGCACGATCGTCCGCGGTCAGACGGTCTCCACCGCCTCGGGCGGGCCCTTGAGCCCGTCGCAGACCAGCATAAGAACGTCGTTGACGCCGCGGTCCTTGATCTCGGTGAGGATGTGCAGCCAGTGCTTGGCGCCCTCGCCGCCGTCCCCGGCCCACAGGCCGAGGATCGCCCGCCGGCCCTCGGTGGTGACGGCCAAGGCCGCATGGATCGGCCGGTTGGCGACCGCATCGTCGCGGATCTTGACGTGGAAGGCGTCGATGAAGACGACCGGACAGACGGCGTGAAGGGGCCTGCTCTGCCACTCGGCCATGCCGTCGAGGACCTTGTCGGTGATGGTGGAGATGGTCTGGCGGGAGACCTCGGCGCTATAGGCCTCGGCCAGGTGGGCCTGCACCTCGCCGGTGGTCAGGCCCTTCGCGGCCAGCGAGATGACTATCTCGTCGACGCCGGTCAGGCGCTTCTGCCGCTTCTTGACGATCTTCGACTCGAAGGAGCCGTCGCGGTCGCGGGGCACGATGATCTCCACCGGGCCGACGTCGGTCAGCACGGTCTTGGAGCGTGTGCCGTTGCGGGAGTTGCCGCCGTTCTTGCCCGCCGGATCGTGCTTGTCATAGCCGAGGTGGTCGGTGATCTTACCCTCCAGGACGGACCTCAGCAGCCGCTTGGTCAACTGCTGCAGCAGCCCGCCCTCGCCGGTCAGCTGAAGACCCTCGGCCTGGGCCCGGCTCACCCGCTCGTCGATCAGCTGGTCGTCCACGGCCTTCGCCGACACCGCCGCTGCCGACTCGACAGCGTCCTGCTCGGTCACGTCCTCACTGGTCATCGATGCATCCTCCATGATCGGGAGTTACACCGAACGATTCACAGTCCCGTCCGGGGCTGGCTTACGGTGTCGTCGCTGCTCGATGGGTTCTGTGAGGTGACGCGGAGTGGCTCTTTGGAGTGACGAAGGCCGGTGTGCGAGGTCGTAGTGTCGGACGGATGAGAGTGAACGACGGCAGGTGGCCCGGGTGGGGTGTCGATGCCGGGCTGGTCGTACTGACGTTTGTGCCGGCGCTGCTGTCACAGCCGTATGTGGACACTTCTGGGCCGGCCTGGGTATCGCTCATGGCGTACGAGGCGGTGGGCGTGGTGGTTCTGCTGCTGCGGCGGCGGATGCCTGCCACCGCTTTCGTCGTGGGCTTCAGCGCTCTTCTGGCGGCGCTGGTGGGGAGTGCGGGCGAGGGGGCCAAGCTGTCGCCCCTGGTCTTCCTGCCGCCGGCGGTGCTGCTCTACAACCTGGGCCACCACGGCGTGAGCCGGCGGCGGACCATGTCGGCCGTTCTCGGCGTCAGCGTGCTGAGCGCGGCCGGTCTGTGGCTGAACCGGATGACGACCGACTCCGGCGACTTCCAGGGCGGCCTGGACGTCCTCGCCGCGCTGGCCCCCATGCCGCTGGCCTGGGTGATGGGGTTCGCCGCGCGCACCCGGCAGGAACTGCTGCTTGCGGCCGAGCGGCGGGCGGCCGACGCGCGCCGGGCACAGGCCCTGGAGGCGGCACAAGCCACGCAACGCGAGCGGACAAGGATCGCGGGTGAGATGCACGACGTGGTCGCGCACTCGCTGACGCTGCTCGTCGTGCATGCGGAGACGCTGCGGGCACGCGGCGGCGAACTGCCCGACTGGGCCCGTGCCCAGATCGACGGCCTTGCAGCGGCGGGTCGGCAGAGCAGCGGCGAGTTGCGCGACCTGTTGCGGATGCTGCGCGACCCCGCGGACGCCGTCCCGCTCCAGCCTGTGCCGGACCTCGGTGAGCTGGACGCGTTGCTGGCTGGCCACCGTGCCGCTGGCGGGACGGTTGAGCTGACGATGGACGTCGCGTCGCAGCCCGTGCCGGGGTCGGTCCAGCTGGCGGTGTACCGCGTCGTGCAGGAGGCACTGGTCAACGCTCGTCGCCACGCGCCCGGAGCGCCCGTCCAGGTGACCGTCTACGACAAAGATGACGGCGAGCTGCGGTGTGAGATCGTTAACGGCCGCGGGGTGCGGCGGGCCGCGGCCGGCGCGGGCATCGGGCTCGGCCTGGTCAGCATGGAGGAGCGGATGAGCGCGCTGGGCGGCGAACTCACCGCGGGCCCGACCGGTGACGGCGGCTTTCGCGTCGCAGCGACGATGCCGTGGGCGGGCGCGGATGCCTGAGCAGATCAGCGTGCTCGTCGTGGACGACGAGCCGGTCATCCGCGCCGGGCTGAGCGCGATCCTGGACAGCCAGGCGGACATCACCGTGGCGGGCACCGCGGACGACGGTGAGCAAGCCGTCGAGGTGTGCGCGCGACTGCGGCCGGATGTGCTGGTGATGGACATCCGGATGCCGCGCCGCGACGGCCTGTGGGCGCTGGCCGAACTGGGCCGCCGGGGACTGCTCGGGCCGGGGCGCAGCCAGGTGCTCATGCTGACCACATTCGACCTGGATGCCTACGTCGACGATGCGCTGGCGGCCGGGGCATCCGGCTTCCTGCTGAAAAACAGTTCGTACGAGGAGCTGGGTGCGGCTGTGCGTGCCGCGGCGGCCGGGCACAGCGCGCTGAGCCCCGCGGTGACCCGGCGGATCATCGAGGGCCATCTCAGCGGGCGGTGCCAGCCCAGCGACCAGGAGCTGGCCCGGCTCAGGGACCTCACCCAGCGGGAAGTCGACGTGCTGCGTCTGATCCGGGACGGCCTGAGCAACGCAGAGATCGCGGACCGGCTAGTGGTGAGCCTGCACACGGTCAAGACGCACGTCAGCCGCGTGCTCACGAAGACCGGCTGCCAGAGCCGGGCGCAGGCGGCGGTGCTCGCCAGGAACACCCTGCCCTGACCCGCCCTCGGTGGGCGGGCGGGCGGCCCGGTGGGGCGCCGTACCCCCGCCTGGTCATTCCTTGGAGTGACCCCGCGCCGGTGGGAAGCCCGCCATCGAGCGATGTACCGGGGGCGTGCCACTGACTGAATGGACGGTGTGCGCGGGACCCGCTGACCGGCCGCTCATCAGGCGGTTTTCCGGTCCCTCGACGCACGCAGCACATCGTCACCCGCCGAAGGGAACTGCCATGTCCGCACCCATCCTGTCCCGCCGCCACCGAATCCGCCGCGGAGCGCTCGCTGTCGCATTGGCGACCTGCCTGGGCGCGGCGCTCGCGAGCTGCTCGGACGAGGCCGAACCGGCGGCCGACGCGCGGCTGGCCCGCCTCGCGCAGCAGGCGGCCGACACCGGCTCCCTCGGCGTGATCGTCCGCGTCGATTCCGGCGACGGGAAGCCCGTCGAGATCGCCAGGCAGGCCGCCTGGACCAAGAACGACCACAGTCTCGCAGCCGGCGACCGGTTCCGGGTCGGGTCGAACACCAAGACGGTCACCGCGACCCTCGTCCTGCAGCAGGTCGCGCAGCAGAGGATCAGCCTCGACGACACGGTCCAAAAGTGGCTGCCCGGCCTGGTCAAGGGCGGTGAGCGCATCACTGTACGGATGCTGCTCAACCACACCAGCGGCCTGGGCGACTTCCTGCTGACCCCGCAATTCCTGCCCTCCCTCACCGGCCAGGAGCAGCGCACCTGGACCCCGCAGGACCTGCTCGTCATCACCCCAGAGCAGGACCCGCCCACCGAGCCCGGCACGACGTACTCCTACAGCAACGCCAACTACGAGGCTCTTGGACTGATCCTCGAGAAGGCCACCGGAAGCAGCCTGGCAGAGCTGATCGAGCAGAAGATCACCAAGCCGCTCGGCATGAAGGACTCGTTCCTGGCCACGGACGCGGCCTGGTCCGCCGGGAAACGCCACGCGTCCGGCTACGAGCCGGACGCCAAGCGCCTGAAGGCTCTCCTTTCCGGGACCGTGGACCTGCCCGAGGGCGTCGGGTTCGCCGGGCCCGACCGTACCGGCGGCAACGTCGACACCGCCGCCATCGACCCGAGCTGGTCGTGGGCGGCAGGCGGTATGGTCTCCACCGCTCAGGACTGGCAGCGGTTCCTCACCGCGCTCATGTCCGGCCGGTTGCTGCCCGAGGCCCAGATGAAGCAGATGCGCACGACCGTGGACGCACCCGAGGAAGGCGGAGCTTACGGTCTGGGCCTGATGAAGGCGGACACGCCCTGCGGCACGGTCTGGGGTCACACCGGCGGCCTGCCCGGCTACTCCAGCGAGATCTACACCGACGCCACCGGCACCCGCAGCGTCGCAGTCTTCACCAGCACGAACTTCGGCATCAAGGAGAAGAAGGCCGCCGCCACGAACAAGGCCCTCGTCGACGCCGCGACCTGCCACATGCTCGGCAAGCCCCAGCCCTCGGACAGCCCGACCGGTTGACGGCCGCGGACATTGGCCGCCTCCGCCTTCGCCGGCGACCGCCGCGCTGCCGACCTGCCCATGAGGCTGCCTTCACGCGCGTTCTGCACGAGAGGCGGGGACGACCCACATGCCGCGCCGCCTCCTGAGGCATCGGCACAAAAACCGGCACTGGCGGCAGCGGGTTCGTTCCCATCGGGTGGATATTGGTGGAGGAACCCGCCACGGACTGTGAACCGGACGCCCTCACTCGGCGGCCATCATCGCCTGCCACGCGCCCGGGCGCATGCCTGTCGCCCTCCGGAAGAACGCCGAGAAGTTGGATGCGTCAGGGAATCCGAGTACGTCGGCGCAGCGGGCGGCGGTGAGGCGGTCGTGTGCCAGGAGTCGTTTGGCCTCCAGGACGATCCGTTCGACGATGTACGCCTTCGCGGTGCGGCCGGTGGCCTGCTGCACCGCTCGTGAGAGGGTGCGGGGCGCGTATCCCAGCGCACGGGCGTAGTAGTCGGCGTCGTGGTGCCGCCGGAAGTGCGCTTCGACGCTGGAGCGGAACAACCGGAACACCTGAGGGGTGAGTGCTTCGGCGTGCGGCGGGTGCAGCCGGGTGATGAGCGCGGAAAGCAGGATCTCGGGCAGCTCTGTCCGGGACTCACTGGGTGGGGCGGATGCTTCGAAGAGGAGATGGCTGCGCGCGGTGTCGACGAAGGGCCAGTCGGCGTCGGGGATGCCCCAGTGCGCGGCCGGGTCAGGGGAGGCGGCCAGTTCTCGAGTGGCGTGGGTGACAGGCGCGGTCGGCACGAACAGAACGAGGTGCCCTGCCACGTCGGCGATGTCGTCCCACCGGTGCACCGCGCCGGGCGGAATCCACACCGCGGACCGGTCTTGGAGCGGGTAGTGGCGGAAGTCGACGGTGACCGATCCTGGGCCGGCGTCGACGACGGCAAGGACGTGGAAGTCGGCGCGCTGCGTGCCGCCGTCGTTCAGCTCGCGAAGGCGGCCGAACGTCATCACCTCGACCGAGGTGGCGGGGCGTCCCGCGGGCTGGTAGGTCATCTGCCGGATCACGCTCACGTGTCCAGTTTTCACTATCGGGCGACCAGTCACTCCAATGACCCGGCCGGGTGCAGAAGTTTCAATGAATGCACGGGGCTACCGCCCGGAGCATCGACCGGAAGAGTCATCATGGAAACGACGCAGCAGACGCTACTGCCCACTTACGACCACCGGCCGGGGACCGGACCCACTCTGGTGTTCCTGCACTACTGGGGCGGTTCCGCCCGCACCTGGGACCTCGTCGTCGACCGCCTGTCGGGCCGTGACGTGCTCACGGTCGACTTCCGCGGGTGGAGCCGGTCGAGCGCCCTGCCCGGTCCCTACACGCTCGGACAGTTCGCCGACGACACACTCGCCGTGCTCGCGGACGCGGGGATCACCGACTACATCCTGGTGGGGCATTCGATGGGCGGCAAGGTCGCACAGCTGGTCGCGGCCACCCGGCCCGCCGGCCTCCGGGGCATGGTCCTCGTCGGCTCCGCCCCGGCAAGGCCTGCCGCACAGGTCACTCCCGAGTACCAGCAAGCCCTGTCGCACGCCTACGACTGTGCCGAATCCGTGGCCGGGGCACGGGATCACGTCCTCACCGCGACCGAGCTGCCCGAGCCGGTCAAGGCGCAGATCGTGACCGACTCGCGGACCGTCACCGACGCCGCCCGAACGGAGTGGCCACTGCACGGCATCACGCAGGACATCACCGAACACACGCGCACGGTCAGTGTGCCCGTTCTCGTCGTCGCCGGAGAACACGACCAGGTGGAGCCCGTCGGCGTGCTCCGCGACAACCTGGTGCCCTACCTCTCCCACGCCGACTTCGTGGTGATCCCCCACACCGGTCACCTGATCCCGCTGGAAGCCCCCGCCAACCTCGTCGACGCCATCACCGCATTCGCGCCGGCAGCCTGACCGTCCCCACGGTTACCGGGCAGCTGCGACGGTGGGAAGCGGCCGTAACAGCGGAGCCCGCGCCGGGCCAAAACCGGTGCCGGGCGATCCCGGAGGCGGCTGCTCATGCTGCCGCCTCCGGCGCGCAGTGGAGCGACACTGCCCCCAACTGCGCCACCGGCCAGGCGCAGCCCCTCATCGCCCTGGTCCTGACCCCCCCCCACCCGCAC
>MUMD01000440.1 GCA_002155895.1 Streptomyces rochei | reverse complement strand
GTCATGTCGACGATCGCGGCGGCCCGGTCCGGGGGAGAGGACGCGGGGCCGGGGGCGCTGACGGACGGTTACGCGCTGGTGTTCCGGACGGCGGCGGTGGTGCTGGTCGCCGGGGCGGTGCTGATGTGGGGGTGGCTGCCGGCGGGGGAGCGGGAGGCCAAGGGAGCGGGAGGCTGAGGGAACGGGGTGAGGTCAGAGCCAGCCCTGGTGCCGGGCCTCGCGCAGCGCCTCCGCGCGGTTGCGGGTGGAGGTCTTGCCGATGGCCGCGGAGAGGTAGTTGCGGACCGTGGACTCGGACAGGTGCAGGGCCGCGGCGATGTCGGCGACGGTCGCGCCGTCGGCGGACGCGCGGAGCACGTCGCACTCGCGGGCGGTGAGCGGGCTCGGGCCCGCGCTGAGCGCGGCGGCGGCGAGCGCGGGGTCGACGACCGTCTCACCGGCCAGGACCCGGCGGACGGCACCGGCCAGTTCCTCGACGGGGCCGTCCTTCACCAGGAATCCGGCGGCGCCGGCCTCCATGGCCCGCCGGAGGTACCCGGGGCGGCCGAAGGTGGTCAGGATCAGCACCCGGCAGGACGGCACCCGCTCGCGCAGCTCGGCGGCGGCGTCCAGGCCGTTGCCGCGCGGTAGTTCGATGTCGAGCAGGGCGACGTCGGGGCGGTGCGTGAGCGCGGCGCCGACGATCTCGTCGCCGGCCGAGACCTGGGCGACGACCTCCATGTCCTCCTCCATGCCGAGCAGCAGCGCCAGGGCGCCGCGCATCATGCCCTGGTCCTCGGCCAGGAGGATGCGGACGGGGCGGGGGGCTTCGTCTTCGGCTGGGGCTTCGGCGGTCACGGGGTCAGGGTAGAGGTGGATGCGGGTGCCTGCGGCGGCGTGTGCGGTGCGTGGTGCGGGTG
>MUMD01000044.1 GCA_002155895.1 Streptomyces rochei | reverse complement strand
CTACTGCCGGCCCAGCTGCCCGGTGGTGCCGCCCAAGCCCGCGAACATGACGTTCTACCCGAGCGCGGCGGCCTGCCAGCAGGCCGGGTTCCGGGCGTGCAAGCGCTGCCGCCCGGACACCAGCCCCGGCTCCCCGGAATGGAACGAGCGGGCCGACCTGACCGCCCGCGCCATGCGCCTGATCGCCGACGGCGTCGTGGACCGCGAGGGCGTGCCCGGTCTCGCCGCCCGGCTCGGCTACAGCACCCGCCAGGTCGAACGCCAGCTCCTCGCCGAGCTGGGCGCGGGCCCGCTCGCCCTCGCCCGCGCCCAGCGCGCCCAGACCGCCCGGCTGCTCATCGAGACCACCGCGCTGCCCATGGCCGACATCGCCTTCGCGGCCGGCTTCTCCTCCGTCCGCACCTTCAACGACACGGTCCGCGAGGTCTACGCCCTCTCCCCGAGCGAGCTGCGCACCCGAGCCCCCGAGGACCGCCCCGCGGGCAGCGCGCCCGGCACGCTGTCGCTCCGCCTCCCCTTCCGCGCCCCCCTCAACCCCGACAACCTCTTCGGACACCTCGCCGCCACCGCCGTACCCGGCGTGGAGGAGTGGCGGGACGGCGCGTACCGGCGCACCCTGCGCCTCCCGTACGGTCACGGCATCGTGGCCCTCACCCCGAACCCCGACCACATCGCCTGCCGCCTCACCCTCGCCGACCCGCGCGACCTGACCGTCGCGATCAGCCGGTGCCGCCGCCTGCTCGACCTGGACGCCGACCCGACGGCCGTCGACGACCAACTGCGCGCCGACCCGCTGCTGGCGCCGCTCGTCGACAAGGCGCCCGGGCGGCGCGTGCCGCGCACGGTGGACGAGGCGGAGTTCGCCGTACGGGCCGTGCTCGGCCAGCAGGTCTCCACGGCCGCCGCCCGTACCCACGCCGCCCGCCTGGTCACGGCGCACGGCGACCCGGTCGACGACCCCGAGGGCGGCCTGACCCATCTCTTCCCGTCCACCGAGGCCCTGGCGTCGGTGGACCCCGAGACCCTGGCCATGCCCCGCACCCGCCGCACGACCTTCACCACCCTCGTCTCCCACCTGGCCGACGGCTCGCTCAACCTGGGCGTGGAGACCGACTGGGCCGAGACCCGGGCCCGCCTCCTGGCCCTCCCCGGCTTCGGCCCCTGGACCGCCGACGTCATCGCCATGCGGGCCCTCGGCGACCCGGACGCCTTCCTCCCCACCGACCTCGGCATCCGCCGCGCCGCCGGGGAACTGGGCCTGCCCTCGACCCCGGCGGCGCTGACCGCCCGTGCGGCGGCCTGGCGGCCCTGGCGGGCGTACGCCGTCCAGTACCTGTGGGCGACCGACGACCACCCGATCAACTTCCTGCCCGTGTGAGCCACCGCAGTCCGTGTGAGGAACCGACGTGAAACAGCACACCGTGATCGACAGCCCCTACGGCCCCCTCACGCTCGTCGCCGAGGACGGCGTCCTGTGCGGCCTCTACATGACCGACCAGCGCCACCGCCCGCCGGAGGAGACCTTCGGAACCGCCGACGACGGGCCGTTCGCGCGGGCGGAGGAGCAACTGGCGGCGTACTTCGCCGGTGAGCTGAAGGACTTCACCGTCGACCTGAGCCTGAACGGCACTCCCTTCCAGCGCGCGGTCTGGGACCGGCTCCGGAAGATCCCCTACGGAGAGACCCGCACCTACGGCGAACTCGCCGCCGAACTCGGCAACCCGGCGGCCTCCCGCGCCGTGGGCCTCGCCAATGGCCGCAACCCCGTCGGCATCATCGTCCCCTGCCACCGCGTCATCGGCGCGAGCGGCGGTCTGACCGGCTACGGCGGCGGCCTGGAGCGCAAGCAGCGGCTGCTGGACTTCGAGCGGGGCGCGGCGCTCTTCTAGCCGCCCGCCCCGTCCGTCCCGTGGGCCAGGGCGCGCAGCAGCGCGGGCAGCGCGGTGCCGATGGGCTCCCGGACGACCTCGTCCGCGAGGTCGTCGTACGGCGTCGGCTCGGCGTTGACCACGATCAGCCGCGCGCCGTGGTCGGCGGCCACACCGGCCAGGCCCGCGGCGGGCTGGACCCGGAGGCTGGTGCCGACGGCGACGAAGACGTGGCACGCCTCGGTGATCGCGACCGCCTCGCCGAGCACGACCGGGTCGAGGGGTTCGCCGAACATCACGGTCGCCGGCCTCAGGACGCCTCCGCACTCCCGGCAGGGCGGGGCGTCCTCACCGGCCTCGACGCGGGCCAGCGCCTCCTCCATCGGCCCCCGCACGGGGCAGCCGGTGCACACGTAGCTCCGCGCCGTGCCGTGCAGTTCGAGCACCTTGCGGGCGGGCAGACCGGCGAGCTGGTGCAGCCCGTCGACGTTCTGCGTGATCACCCGCACCGGCACCCCGGACCGCTCCAGCTCGGCCACCGCGCGATGCGCCGCGTTCGGCTCGGCCCGCAGGGCCCCGGTCTCCAGCCGCATCCGCCAGGAACGACGCCGGATCTCCGGATCGCCCATGTAGTACTCGTACGTGACGAGCTTCTCGGCCTCCGGGTCGGCGCGCCACAGCCCCTTGGGGCCGCGGTAGTCGGGGATGCCGGAGTCGGTCGAGACGCCGGCGCCACTGAGGACGGCGACGAGGGGCTTGCCGGTCATGCGGTCGAGAGTAGGACGCCACCGGCGGGCGGGCGAGCGGTTTGTTCGGGTGCCGGGTGCCGGGTGCCGGGTGCCGGGTGCCGGGTGCCGGGTGCCGGGTGTCAGGAGTCAGGTGCCGGCTGCGGGCCCGGCGCCCGGCGCACGGTCACACGTCGACCCGGCGGCCGTTCTCCAGCTCGGCCGTCCCCGACCCGTCCGCCAGCACGTCCAGCGCGGCCAGCACCCGGCCGTGGAGGGAGCCGAGCAGGTGGTCGCCCAGCTCCTCGCGCGGCACCAGGCGCCAGGACAGCAGTTCCTCCTCCTGCAACCGGATCGCCTTGAGGTCGTCCTCGGTGAGGACGCCGCCGTCGTACAGGTACGCCACGATCGGCGGCCGGCCCACCCCGTGCGACCAGTCCACCACGAGCAGCCGGCCGAGCCGGACGTCCAGCCCGATCTCCTCGGCGGTCTCGCGCCGCGCGCCCTGCCGCGGCGTCTCGCCGTCCTCCGACTCGATCGTGCCGCCGGGCAGCGTCCACCCCTCGCGGTAGTTGGGCTCGACGAGCAGCACCCGGCCCTCGGCGTCGCGGAGGACCGCGGCGGCACCGGCGAGGACGCGGGGGAGTCCGGCGATGTAGGTGGCGTAGTCAGGAGTCGTCATTGCGAAAGCGTAACGAGGGCCGCGCCCGCCCCGCCGTCCCGTTCCACGGTGCGGGCGGGGCATGACGGCGCGGGCGTCCTCCGGTTATGGTCGCAGCGGCGCGACTGCCTTGACGTGCGCAAGGCTCGGAGAGCAAGGGGAGAGCAAGGTGGCTGACGCTGCAGTGGACGGAGCCCGCAGGGTGCTCGTCGCCGCGGACAAGTTCAAGGGGTCGTTGACGGCCGTCGAGGTCGCCGAGCGGGTGACGGCCGGACTGCGCCGGGTCGTGCCGGACCTCGCGGTGGAGGCGCTGCCCGTCGCCGACGGCGGTGACGGCACGGTGGCCGCGGCGGTCGCGGCCGGGTTCGAGCGCCGGGAGGTGCGGGTCGTCGGCCCCCTCGGCGACGAGGTGACGGCGGCGTACGCGCTGCGCGAGGGCACCGCCGTGGTGGAGATGGCCGAGGCCAGTGGCCTCCAGCGGCTCCCGGAGGGTGTCCTGGCGCCGCTGACGTCGTCCACGTACGGCTCCGGTGAGCTGCTGCGGGCCGCGCTGGACGCGGGCGCGCGGACGATCGTGTTCGGCGTCGGCGGCAGCGCCACCACGGACGGCGGCGCCGGGATGCTGTCCGCGCTGGGCGCGCGGTTCCTGGACGGCGCCGGGGAGCCGGTCGCGCCGGGCGGGGGCGGTCTCGCCGACCTGGTTTCGGCGGACCTGTCCGGTCTGGACCCGCGGCTGTCCGACGTCGAGCTGGTGCTGGCGAGCGACGTCGACAATCCGCTGACCGGCCCGAAGGGCGCGCCCGCCGTGTACGGCCCGCAGAAGGGCGCCTCGCCGCAGGACGTGGAGACCCTCGACACGGCCCTCGGGCACTTCGCCAAGGTGCTGGAGGGGACGGAGACCGTGGGCGCGCGGGCCGCCGAGTACGCCGCCTCGCCGGGGGCCGGTGCGGCGGGCGGCATCGGGTTCGGCGCGATGCTGCTGGGCGCGCGGTTCCGGCCCGGTATCGAGGTGATGCTCGACGTGCTCGGTTTCGCGCCGGCGCTGGAGCGGGCGGACCTGGTGATCACGGGGGAGGGCTCGCTGGACGAGCAGACCCTGCACGGGAAGGCCCCGGCGGGCGTGGCGTCGGCGGCGCGGGCGGCCGGCAAGGAGGTCGTCGCGGTGTGCGGGCGGCTGGCGCTGGCGCCGGAGGTGCTGGGGCGGGCCGGTATCCGGCGGGCGTATCCGCTGACGGATGTGGAGCCGGACGTGGCGAAGTGCATCGCGGACGCCGGTCCGATCCTGGAGCGGGTCGCCGAGCGCATCGCGCGGGACTTCCTGGCGTAAGGGCCCCACCGGCGCAGGGCACGCACAAACGGAAGGGCCCCGAACCCTACCCGGGTCCGGGGCCCACCGACATCACACCGTCACGGAAGCTGCGCGGCCCGCGCTTCCCGCCGATTGTCACGGAAATTGTTCACCCGGCGAGCCGTGGCGAACAGCGGGATCACCGCACCCATCACCAGCTGCAGCGCACACCCCGTCTGGAGCAGCAGCTGCCCGCTCGGCGCGTCGAAGGCCCACGCGGCCAGCAGCCCCATCGACAGGACGATCCACGACAGCATCGCCACCGCGAGGCGCCCCCGCGGCTTCGGGTACTCGACGCGGCTCACCATCAGCCAGGCGGTACCGATGATCGCCAGCAGCGTCGCCACGAAGGGCAGCTCCAGCAGCACGATCGACACCACCGTCAGCGCCCCGAAGGGCGACGGCATGCCCTGGAAGGTGCCGTCCTTGACGGTGACGCAGGAGAACCGGGCGAGTCTCAGCACCACCGCCAGCAGCACCACGATCGCCCCCACCGCCGCCACCCGCTGGTAGGCGTCGTCCGCGACCATGCCGTAGACGAGGACGAAGTACGCCGGCGCGAGCCCGAAGCTGATGAGGTCGGACAGGTTGTCCAGCTCCGCGCCCATCGGGGACGAGCGCAGCTTGCGGGCGACCAGCCCGTCGAACAGGTCGAAGATCGCCGCGCACAGCATCAGGATGACCGCCGTGGCCGCGCTGTGGCGGGCCATGCCGGACTCTTCGCTGCCCATGAGGTGCGGGATCAGGATGCCGGTGGTGGTGAAGTACACCGCCATGAAGCCGCACGTGGCGTTGCCGAGGGTGAGGGTGTCCGCTATCGACAGGCGGAGCGAGAGCGGCATCTCCTCCTCTTCGTCCACCTCGTCGGCCTCCGGTACCCAACCGGCCTGGGTCTGTGGATCAACCACGGTCAATTCGAGTCACCCCAGCCACCGTCTTCTGGCCCACTTCGACATCCACCTCTACGCCCTCCGGCAGGTACAGGTCGACGCGCGAGCCGAAGCGGATCAGTCCGACCCGCTCGCCCTGCTCGACCTTGGTGCCCTGCGGCACGTAGGGGACGATACGGCGGGCCACCGCGCCGGCGATCTGGATCATCTCGATGTCGCCCAGCTCGGTGTCGAAGTGCCACACGACCCGCTCGTTGTTCTCGCTCTCCTTGTTGAAGGCGGGAACGAAGCCACCGGGAACGTGCTCGACCGACGTCACCGTGCCCGCCAGCGGGGCGCGGTTCACGTGGACGTTGAGCGGGCTCATGAAGATGGCGACGCGGGTGCGGCCGTCCTTCCACGGCATGATGCTCTGCACCACTCCGTCGGCGGGCGAGACGACCCGGCCCTGGGTGATCTCGCGCTCGGGGTCGCGGAAGAACCACAGCATCCCCGCCGCGAGCGCGGTGGCGGGGACGGCGACGGCCTTGGCGACGCCGGAACGGCGGGCGCGCAGGAGGCTGACGGCTGCGGTGGCGACGGTCGGCAGAAGCCACGGCGATGCTCCGCGCGCGAGGCGTACGCCGGCCAGGCTGTCGCGAGATGCAGAGGTTTGGCTGTGGGGCATGGATGACCTTCGTAGCGGATGATGCCGCGCACTGACGGGGGACGGCGGCTTTTCGGCGATCGTAGCGGCTTCCTGCCGCAACTGGGTAAGCCAGGAAGCCGAGTCGGCGGCCGAACACTGCCTACGGGGTGTGACCTTGTTCTCCAAGAAAACACCCCGTATCCGGACATCTAACCCTGGAATCGATACTCTTCGAGCAGTCGGCGGCCGATGATCATTTTCTGGATCTCGGCGGTGCCTTCACCGATCAGGAGCATCGGGGCCTCGCGGTAGAGGCGCTCGATCTCGTACTCCTTGGAGAAGCCGTACCCGCCGTGGATCCGGAAGGCGTCCTCCACGACCTCCTTGCAGTACTCGGAGGCGAGGTACTTGGCCATCCCCGCTTCCAGGTCGTTTCGTTCGCCCGAGTCCTTTTTGCGTGCAGCGTTCACCATCATCGCATGAGCCGCCTCCACCTTGGTAGCCATCTCCGCGAGCTTGAACTGAATGGCCTGGTGCTGGGCGATCTGCTTGCCGAAAGTGTGACGCTGCTGGGCGTACCGGACACCTAGCTCGAAGGCACGCTGAGCGACGCCGCAGCCACGGGCCGCCACATTGACGCGGCCCACCTCGACGCCGTCCATCATTTGGTAAAAACCTCGGCCGGTGACGCCGCCGAGCACCCGGTCGGCCGGAACGCGCAGGCCGTCCATGATGAGCTCGGTGGTGTCGACGCCCTTGTAGCCCATCTTGTCGATCTTGCCGGGGATGGTGAGGCCGGGGCGGACCTCGCCGAAGCCGGGCTCCTTCTCCACCAGGAAGGTCGTCATCGACTTGTGCGGGGCCGTGCCCTCGGGGTGACCCTCGTCACTCTTCACCAGGACGGCCACCAGGGACGAGGTGCCGCCGTTGGTGAGCCACATCTTCTGGCCGTTCAGGACGTACTCGTCGCCGTCCTTCACCGCCTTCGAGGAGATCGCCGACACGTCCGAGCCGAGCGCCGGCTCGGACATCGAGAAGGCGCCCCGGATGTCGCCGGCGGCCATGCGGGGCAGGAAGTGGTCCTTCTGCTCCCGCGTGCCGTGCTGCTTGAGCATGTAGGCGACGATGAAGTGCGTGTTGATGATGCCGGAGACCGACATCCAGCCGCGGGCGATCTCCTCCACGCACAGCGCGTAGGTCAGCAGCGACTCGCCCAGGCCCCCGTACTCCTCGGGGATCATCAGGCCGAACAGGCCCAGTTCCTTGAGCCCGTCCACGATGTCCTGCGGGTACTCGTCCCGGTGCTCCAGCTCGGTGGCGACCGGGATGATCTCCTTGTCCACGAAGTCCCGGACGGTGGAGAGGATCTCCCGCTGGACGTCCGTGAGGCCGTGGGTCTGGGCGAGGCGGCTCATCTACTTCCCCTGTTCCTTCAGCTCGGGCCGGCCGGGCTGCTCGCCGCCGCGCTCCTTGATGTACGTCTCGGTGGGCACCATCACCTTGCGGCGGAAGACGCAGACCAGCGTGCCGTCCTGCTTGTAGCCCTTGGTCTCGACGTGCACGATGCCGCGGTCGTTCTTCGACTTCGACGGCCACTTGTCGAGCACGGTCGTCTGGCCGTAGATCGTGTCGCCGTGGAAGGTCGGCGCCACGTGCTTGAGCGACTCGATCTCCAGGTTGGCGATCGCCTTGCCGGAGATGTCGGGGACCGACATGCCGAGCAGGAGCGAGTAGACGTAGTTGCCGACCACCACGTTCTTGCCGAAGTCCGTCGTCTTCTCGGCGTAGTTCGTGTCCATGTGGAGCGGGTGGTGGTTCATGGTGAGGAGACAGAAGAGGTGGTCGTCGTACTCGGTGACCGTCTTCCCGGGCCAGTGCTTGTACACCGCCCCGACCTCGAACTCCTCGTAGGTGCGTCCGAACTGCATCGCCCTCAGCCCTCCGGGATCTCGAACTTGCTGGTGCGCCGCATCCCGGCCGCACGTCCCTTGCCGGAGATCACCAGCGCCATCTTGCGGCTGGCCTCGTCGATCATCTCGTCGCCGAGCATCGCGGAGCCCTTCTTGCCGCCCGCCTCGGACGTGTAGTAGTCGTACGCGTCAAGGATCAGCTCGGCGTGGTCGTAGTCCTCCTGGGAGGGCGAGAAGATCTCGTTGGACGCCTCGACCTGGCCCGGGTGCAGCACCCACTTGCCGTCGAAGCCGAGCGCGGCGGCGCGCCGGGCGACCTCGCGGTAGCCCTCCACGTTGCGGATCTGGAGGTAGGGGCCGTCGATCGCCTGGAGGTTGTTGGCGCGGGCGGCCATCAGGATCTTCATCAGGATGTAGTGGTAGGCGTCCGCCGGGTAGCCGGGCGGCTGCTCGCCCACGACCAGGGACTTCATGTTGATGGACGCCATGAAGTCGGCCGGGCCGAAGATGATGGTCTCCACGCGCGGGCTGGCCTGCGCGATCTCGTTGACGTTGTTCAGGCCCTGGGCGTTCTCGATCTGCGCCTCGATGCCGATGCGGCCGACCTCGAAGCCCATCGTCTTCTCGATCTGGGTGAGCAGGAGGTCGAGGGCGACGATCTGCTGGGCGTCCTGGACCTTCGGCAGCATGATGCAGTCGAGGTTCGGGCCGGCGCCCTCGACGACCGTGACGACGTCGCGGTACGTCCACTCGGTGGTCCAGTCGTTGACGCGCACGACGCGGGTCTTGCCGGTCCAGTCGCCCTCGTTGAGGAACTTCACGATGGTGTGCCGGGCCTCCGGCTTGGCGAGCGGCGCGCAGGCGTCCTCCAGGTCCAGGAAGACCTGGTCCGCGGGGAGGCCCTGGGCCTTCTCCAGGAAACGCGGGTTGCTTCCCGGGACCGCCAGGCAGGAGCGGCGGGGGCGAAGGCGGTCGACGGTCGTCATGCGGGGACCTCCAGGGGGTCGAGCTTGTTCGCGTTCCGGATCTCGTCGACGATCCGGCCGATGATGCCGGTGATGTCGAAATCCTTCGGGGTGAAGACCGCGGCCACTCCCGCGGCCCGCAGTTCTTCGGCGTCACCGTTCGGGATGATGCCACCGGCGATCACCGGGATGTCTGTGGCACCGGCCACACGGAGTCGTTCCAGCACGTCCGGGACGAGCTGGGCGTGCGAGCCGGAGAGGATGGACAGGCCCACCGCGTGCACGTCCTCGGCGAGGGCGGCGTCCACGATCTGCTCCGGGGTGAGCCGGATGCCCTGGTAGACCACCTCGAACCCGGCGTCGCGGGCCCGCACGGCGATCTGCTCGGCGCCGTTGGAGTGACCGTCCAGGCCGGGCTTGCCGACCAGGAAGCGCAGCTTGCCGACGCCGAGGTCCTTCGCCGTCAGGTCCACCTTCCGGCGTACCTCGGAGAGGGCGGAGCCCTCCTCGGCGGCGACCGCGACCGGCGCCGACGACACCCCCGTGGGCGCCCGGAACTCACCGAAGACCTCGCGCAGCGCCCCGGCCCACTCGCCGGTCGTGACGCCGGCGCGGGCGCACTCCAGGGTGGCCTCCATGAGGTTGTCGGTGCCCTTGGCGGCCTCCTTCAGCTTCTCCAGAGCCTTGCAGGGGCGCGGGTGGTTGAAGGGCGGCTGGTACCGGGTGTCCCGCCAGTGCTGGAGCGAGGCGATGACGCGGGCCTCCACCGCCGGGTCCACCGTCTGGATGGCGGTGTCCAGGTCGGCGGTCAGCGGGTTGGGCTCGGTGCCCTCGAAGGCGTTGACACCGATGATCTTCTCCTCGCCGGACTCGATCCGGGCCCGGCGCTCGGCGTGCGAGGCGACCAGCTGCGACTTGAGGTAGCCGGACTCGACGGCCGCCATCGCGCCGCCCATCTCCTGGATGCGCTCGATCTCCGCGAACGCCTCCCCGACCAGCTCGGCCACCTTCGCCTCGACCACCTTCGAGCCCTCGAAGAGGTCGCCGTACTCCAGCAGGTCGCTCTCGTACGCCAGCACCTGCTGGATGCGCAGCGACCACTGCTGGTCCCAGGGCCGGGGCAGGCCCAGCGCCTCGTTCCAGGCCGGCAGCTGCACGGCACGCGCGCGGGCGTCCTTGGAGAGGGTGACCGCCAGCATCTCCAGCACGATGCGCTGGACGTTGTTCTCCGGCTGCGCCTCGGTCAGCCCGAGGGAGTTGACCTGGACGCCGTAGCGGAAACGGCGGTGCTTGGGGTTCTCGATGCCGTACCGCTCGCGTGTGATGCGGTCCCAGATCTGCCCGAAGGCCCGCATCTTGCACATCTCCTCGACGAAGCGGACGCCCGCGTTCACGAAGAAGGAGATACGGCCGACCACGTCGCCCATGCGCTCCTCGGGCACCTGGCCGCTGTCGCGCACGGCGTCGAGGACGGCGATCGCGGTGGACATCGCGTACGCGATCTCCTGCACCGGTGTGGCGCCCGCCTCCTGCAGGTGGTAGCTGCAGATGTTGATCGGGTTCCACTTCGGGAGGTGGGAGACCGTGTACGCGATCATGTCCGTCGTCAGGCGGAGCGAGGGGCCCGGCGGGAAGACGTGCGTCCCCCGGGACAGGTACTCCTTGACGATGTCGTTCTGGGTCGTGCCGCTGAGCCGGGTGATGTCCGCGCCCTGCTCCTCGGCGACGACCTGGTAGAGCGCCAGCAGCCACATGGCCGTGGCGTTGATGGTCATCGAGGTGTTCATCTGCTCCAGGGGGATGTCCTGGAACAGCCGGCGCATGTCACCGAGGTGCGCGATGGGCACGCCGACCCGGCCCACCTCGCCGCGGGCGAGGATGTGGTCGGAGTCGTAGCCGGTCTGGGTCGGCAGGTCGAAGGCGACCGACAGGCCGGTCTGGCCCTTGGCGAGGTTGCGCCGGTACAGCTCGTTGGACGCCTCGGCCGTGGAGTGACCGGCGTAGGTGCGCATGAGCCACGGCCGGTCCTTCTGACGCTCAGTCATGTGTGGCCTCCGCCGTCCTCAGATGTTCCGGAAGCGGTTGATGGCGTCGAGGTGCTTGGCGCGCTTCTCGTGGTCGCGCACGCCCAGGCCCTCCTCGGGGGCCATGCAGAGCACACCGACCTTGCCCTGGTGGAGGTTGCGGTGGACGTCGTACGCGGCCTGCCCGGTGTCCTCCAGGGAGTACACCTTGGAGAGGGTGGGGTGGATCTTGCCCTTGGCGATCAGGCGGTTGGCCTCCCACGCCTCGCGGTAGTTGGCGAAGTGGGAGCCGATGATGCGCTTCAGGGACATCCACAGGTAGCGGTTGTCGTACTCGTGCATGTAGCCCGAGGTCGAGGCGCAGGTGGTGATGGTGCCGCCCTTGCGGGTGACGAAGACGGAGGCGCCGAAGGTCTCGCGGCCGGGGTGCTCGAAGACGATGTCGATGTCCTCGCCGCCGGTGAGTTCGCGGATGCGCTTGCCGAAGCGCTTCCACTCCTTCGGGTCCTGGGTCTGCTCGTCCTTCCAGAACCTGTAGCCCTCGGCGCTGCGGTCGATGATCGCCTCGGCGCCCATCGAGCGGCAGATGTCCGCCTTCTGCTCGCTGGAGACGACGCAGATCGGGTTGGCGCCGCCGGCCAGCGCGAACTGGGTGGCGTAGGAGCCGAGGCCACCGCTCGCGCCCCAGATGAGCACGTTGTCGCCCTGCTTCATGCCGGCGCCGTTGCGGGAGACCAGCTGGCGGTAGGCGGTGGAGTTGACCAGTCCGGGGGCGGCGGCCTCCTCCCAGCTGAGGTGGTCCGGCTTGGGCATCAGCTGGTTGGACTTGACGAGCGCGATCTCGGCGAGGCCGCCGAAGTTGGTCTCGAAGCCCCAGATCCGCTGCTCGGGGTCGAGCATCGTGTCGTTGTGGCCGTCGGACGACTCCAGCTCGACGGAGAGGCAGTGCGCGACGACCTCGTCGCCGGGCTGCCAGGCGTTGACGCCCGGGCCGGTGCGCAGGACGACGCCCGCGAGGTCGGAGCCGATGATGTGGTACGGCAGGTCGTGGCGCTTGGCCAGCTCGTTGGTGCGGCCGTAGCGCTCCAGGAACCCGAAGGTGGACAGCGGCTCGAAGATCGAGGTCCACACCGAGTTGTAGTTGACCGAGGAGGCCATGACGGCCACCAGGGCCTCGCCCGGGCCCAGCTCGGGCACCGGCACCTCGTCGAGGTGGATCGACTTGCGCGGGTCCTTGTCGCGGGTCTCCAGGCCCGCGAACATCTCCGTCTCGTCCTTGTGCACGGTGATCGCGCGGTACGACTCGGGGATCGGCAGGGCGGCGATGTCGGCCGGCGTGGATTCGGGCGACTGGATCGCGTCCAGGATGTCCTTCACGGTCACGGTGTTGCCTCCGGCGATGAGCGCCCTGAGGGAGGGGCGCCGATGGGTACGTCGGTGCTGCTGAGGGTTGGTGTGAAAGTGCCTGTGACGCAGGCGTTCGGGCGCGCAGGGGATGAGTGCGGGGACAGCCCGGACACCTTCAACGTATGACACCGCGTGTCACCCCGCAAGGCACTGAGTGCCAGAAGTTCCACTCAGATGAAATCTTTACGCTACAGATGAGCGATGATCGATCGAATGAGGGTGTGCGAGGGGTGGGAAAGGGGCGTTGACATGCAAAAACGGCCACCCGATGGGTGGCCGTCATCACAACACGGAACGAGCGGGGAGCGCCCCTCAGTGTCTCTCAGGGCCTCTCAGTGTCTCTCAGTGCTCCTTGAGGGCCTGCTCGATGGTGCGCATCACCTCGTGCAGCGGCGCGTCGGTGCGCGCCACCGTCACCAGCACCTCGCCCTGCACCGAGGCGGAGGAGGCCGCGGGCCGCGCGCCGGCGGCCGTGGAGCGTCCCGCCCCGATGCCGGTGCCGAACGTCCGGCGGACGATGGCGAAGGCGTGGTCCAGCTGCGCCTCCACGTCCCCCTGGCCGCCCGCCCTGAGCCAGCGCCGCAGCACGTGGTTGTGGGCGGTCACCACGGCCGAGGCGGCGACCTCGGCCAGCAGCGGGTCGTCGTTGGCGTCGTCGTCGTGCGCGTGCTCGTCGAAGTGGCCGAGGAGATAGCGGGTGAACAGGCGCTCGTAACGGGCCACCGAGGCGATCTCCGCCTCGCGCAGCGTCGGCACCTCGCGGGTCAGCTTGTAGCGGGCCACCGAGATCTCCGGCCGGGCCGCGTACATCTTCATGACTTCCTTGATGCCGCGGCACACCGTGTCGAGCGGGTGCTCGTGCGCGGGCGCCGCGTTGAGCACCGCCTCCGCGCGGACCAGGGTGTCGTCGTGGTCCGGGAAGATCGCCTCTTCCTTGGAGCGGAAGTGCCGGAAGAAGGTGCGGCGGGCGACCCCGGCCTGGGCCGCGATCTCGTCGACGGTGGTCGCCTCGTACCCCTTGGTCGCGAACAGCTCCATCGCCGCCGCCGCCAGTTCCCGGCGCATTTTCAGCCGCTGGGCGGCGGCTCGGCTGCCGGCCGCGCTCTCCGGCGCGTCGGGCGTGGCTGGTGTACGTGAGGACCTGGCGGGCTGGGACATGCCATGAACGTACTGCATGTGCCCGCAATCATGCGCGTGACCGGGGATCCCGCCGCCCGGGGCGGGCGGCGCGGACCCGGCCGCGGGCGGCGGGAACCCGGCCGGGTCGAGCAGCCCGCCCCAGTCCTCCTCGGTACGGAACCAGTCACCCGCCCCCTCAGCGGCGGGCATACTCGCGGAAGCCGCGGCCCGTCTTGCGGCCGAGGCAGCCCGCGGCCACCAGGTGCTCCAGCAGCGGCGCCGGGGCCAGACCCGGGTCGCGGAACTCGCGGTGCAGCACCTTCTCGATGGCCAGCGAGACGTCCAGCCCGACCACGTCCAGCAGCTCGAAGGGGCCCATCGGGTAACCGCCGCCCAGCTTCATCGCCGCGTCGATGTCGTCGAGCGTCGCGTAGTGCTCCTGGACCATCTTCACGGCGTTGTTGAGGTACGGGAACAGCAGGGCGTTCACGATGAACCCGGCGCGGTCGCCGCAGTCCACGGCGTGCTTGCGGATCTCGGCGCAGACCTCGCGGACGGTGGCGTGCACGTCGTCCGCGGTCAGCACCGTGCGGACCACCTCGACCAGCTTCATCGCCGGCGCCGGGTTGAAGAAGTGCATGCCGATCACGTCCTGCGGGCGCGAGGTGGCGCGGGCGCAGGCGACGACCGGCAGCGAGGAGGTGGTGGTGGCCAGCACCGCACCGGGCTTGCAGACCTTGTCCAGCGTGGCGAACAGCTGCCGCTTGACCTCCAGGTCCTCGGCGACCGCCTCCACGGCCAGGTCGACGTCGGCGAAGTCGTCGTAGGTGCCGGTCGGCGTGATCAGCTCCAGCGTCCGCGCGGCGGCCTCGGCGGTCAGCCGGCCCTTGTCCACGCTGCGGGCCAGGGACTTCCCGATGCGGGCCTTGGCGGTCTCGGCCTTCTCCGCGCTGCGGGCGGCGAGCACCACCGCGTAGCCGGCCTTCGCGAAGACCTCCGCGATGCCGGACGCCATGGTCCCCGAACCGGCGACACCCACGGAGCGGACCGGACGCCCGGCGGCCTCGGTGCCGCCCGCGCCGGGCGTCAGGGCGTCCGGCACCACCACCGCGCTGCCCGGCGCCTCGTAGGTGTAGAAGCCGCGTCCCGCCTTGCGGCCCGTCAGGCCCGCCTCGCTGAGCTGCCGCAGGATCGGGGCGGGAGCGTGCAGCCGGTCGTGGGAGGCGGCGTACATGGCCTCCAGCACCGTGCGCGCGGTGTCCACGCCGATCAGGTCCAGCAGGGCCAGCGGGCCCATCGGCAGCCCGCAGCCGAGCCGCATCGCGGCGTCGATGTCCTCGCGGGAGGCGTAGTTCGCCTCGTACATCGCGGCGGCCTGGTTCAGGTACCCGAACAGCAGCCCGTCGGCCACGAAACCCGGCCGGTCGCCGACGGCGACGGGCTCCTTGCCGAGGTCCAGGGCCAGGTCGGTGACGGCCGCGACGGCGCCCGGCGCGGTCAGCACCGAGGAGACGACCTCCACCAGCTTCATCGCCGGCGCCGGATTGAAGAAGTGCAGGCCCAGGACCCGCTCCGGGCGGGCCGAGTCGGCGGCCAGCCGGGTCACGGACAGCGCGTTCGTGCCGGTCGCCAGGATGGTCTCGGGACGCACGATGCCGTCCAGCTCCCGGAAGACCTGCTGCTTGATCTCGTACGACTCCGGGACCACCTCGATCACCAGGTCGGCGTCGGCCGCCGCGCGCAGGTCGGTGGAGGTGCGGACGCGGGCGAGGGCGTCGGCGCGCTCCCGCTCGGTGAGGCGTCCGCGCTCGACGGAACGGGCGGTGGAGGACTCCAGCGCGGCGACGGCCGTCGCCGCCTGTGCCTCGCTCACGTCGATGCCGACGACGTCGCGGCCGGCCCGGGCGAGCACTTCGGCGATGCCGGTGCCCATCGTGCCGAGGCCGACGACGGCGACGGTCCGCAGCGGGGACAGAGGGGTGTCGGACAGGGGAGTGGCCATCGCGGGACTCCAGGAATGAGGGTGACGACGGGAGCACGCCCGGACGCGCCGAGGGGCGCGCCGGGTGCGTGGAGGAGGGAGTGCGGGTGTTGCCGGGCTGACGGACGCACACGCCCGGTGCCGACGCGGGGGGCGTGCACACGCCCGCCCGGCGGCGGTTGCCGACCGGCCCTGTCCCGAGGCCGGGTCGCACTGCGGTACCCGAAGATCCGGTACCGAACCGACTGCTCTGCTCTCACACCGGCCGCGTCACCAGACCGTTGTGAGGAGTCGTACGAGTGGGTGACTCGCTCGTCTGAGATTAACTCGCGGGTAACGAGCGCGCCAGCCCCCGGTGTTCGTGATGTACGTCCCACGCCTCCTGTGACGCCCCTAACCTCGGTGTCATGGACGAAGAGTTGCGAGCGCTCACGGAGCGCTTACGGGCCGAGTCGGCGGCCTCGGGCGCGCCCGACGCCCGGGAGACGTACGACCGGCTGCTGGCGACCGGTGACCCCGACGAGCTGGCCGCGGTGCTCACCGAGCCGGGACAGCCGCTCTGGGCCCGCGAAATGGCCGCCTTCCGGCTGGGTGTGGCGGGGGACCGGCGGGCCTTCGAGTCCCTCGTCCTGCTGCTGAACCACCGCGACCCCCCGCGCTGTGCCTCCGCCGCCCACGCCCTCGCCCGGCTCGGCGACCCGCGCACCGCCCGCGCCGCCGCGGCCCTCGCCACCAACGAACTCCGGGTCGCCTACGCCCTCTACCCGGTACGGCTGCTGGTCGAGCTGCGGGCCCCGGAGGCCGCGCCCGCCCTGATCACCACGTTGCGGCGCCGGCTGCGCCCGCACGACCCGTACCGCCGCGTGGCGCTGGCCTGCATCGAGGGGCTGGGCGCGCTCGGCGACGACCGGGCCGCGCCCGTGCTGACCGACGCCCTGGCCCACCCGGCGCTGGCCCAGGCGGCGGTACGCGCGCTGGCGCTCATCCCCGGACAGCGGTGACCGTCGTCGAAGGGCGGATGCCGGGCCGTGGGCTCCACGGCCCCGTCGGCGCGGGGAAACCGCCCGCTCGTGGAAGCGACGGGCGCGGGCGGTGCCCTCGACCACCCACGGGAGCATGCGCTGGTGCCCGGCGGCAGTACAGCGCGTACAACTCGGCCTCCTGGCTGTGGTGTTCACCGCCCCGGCAGGGGCCGTGGCACGCCCAGCCGACCCGCACGCGCGGCCCGCTCACGGGGAGACGACCGCCAGCGCCTCGATCTCCATCAGGAACTCCGGCCGGACCAGTGCGGCGACCTGGACCGCCGAGGCGGCCGGGAGCCGGTCGTCGGGTATGTGCTCGGCGCGGGCCGCCCGGATCGCGGACATGTGCGCCATGTCCGTGACGAAGAAGGTCAGCTTGACCACGTCGTCGAAGCTCGCCCCGGCCGCCGCGAGGCACCGGCGCAGATTCTCGAAGACCTGCCGCGCCTGGGCCTCCGCGTCGCCCTCGCCGACCACCTTGCCGTCCTCGTCCAGGGCGAGCTGGCCGGAGACGGCCACGAACGTCCCGGTGCCGAGGACGACATGGGTGTACTGGGCGGCGGGGGCGACGCCCTCGGGCGCGGGGATCCTGGTCAGCTCGCTCATGTGTCCATACTGGACCACGGGTCCGACAACGCCCCCGCGCTAACCCCGGAAGCCGAGCAGCCCGTGCAGCGTCGAACCCCGCGAGGACGTGGACGCCGCCTTGGACTCCAGCGGCTTCGGCTCGGGCAGCGCCGGGCAGACCGCGTCCGCCTCGCCGGTGCCCGCGCCGTCCGGCACGGTGCCGTCGGCCAGGTAGGCGGCCAGATGCTCGTCCAGGCAGGTGTTCCCGCTCAGCGTGATGCCGTGGTTTCCGCCGCCCTCCTCGACCACCAGGCGCGAGCCGCGCAGCAGCCGGTGCGCGGTGACGCCGCCCTCGTACGGGGTGGCCGCGTCCCCGGTCGCCTGGAACAGCAGGGCCGGGGGCAGTGCCTCGTTGGCGACGTCCACGGGCCGCAGCGACCCGGTGGGCCAGAACGCGCACGGCGCGTTGTACCAGGCGTTGTTCCACGCCATGAAGGGCGCCTTCTCGTACACGTCCCAGTTGTCCTCGCGCCACCGGTCCCAGTCGCGCGGCCAGCCCGCGTCGCGGCACTGCACCGAGGCGTAGACGCTGTAGCCGTTCTCCCCCGAGGCGTCCACGGCCCCGAAGTTGTCGTACACCTCGACCAGCGGACCGGAGTCCGCGTCGGTCACGTACGCGGCGAAGGCCTCCGCCAGGTAGGGCCAGTAGCCGTTGTAGTAGCCGCCCGGGATGAACGTGTCCTCCAGCTCCGCGGCGCCGACCTTCCCGCCCGCCGGCTCCTTCGCCAGCGCCGCCCGCATGGCGTACCAGGCGGCCTCCACCCGCTCCGGGTCGGTGCCCAGCCCGTACGCCGCGTCGTGGCGGGCGATCCAGGCCAGGAAGGCGCGGTGCCGGTCGTTGAAGACGAGGTCCTGGGCGAGGTTGGAGTCGTGCCAGACCTCGGTCGGGTCGACGACGGAGTCCAGGACCAGGCGCCGCACCCGGTCCGGGTACAGCTTGGCGTAGACGGCGCCCAGGTAGGTGCCGTACGAGTAGCCGAAGTAGTTCACCTTCCGCGCGCCGAGCGCCGCGCGGATGGCGTCCACGTCCCGCGCGGCGCTCACCGTGTCGATGTACGGCAGCAGGTCCCCGTGCTTCTCGCCGCACGCCTCGGCGAAGGACCTCGCGCGCGCGAGGTTGGCCTTCTCGACGGCCTCGGCGGCGGGCAGGGAGTCGGGGCGCACCGGGGCGAAGTGGCCCGGCCGGCAGTTCAGGGCGGGCTCGCTGCGGCCCACTCCGCGCGGGTCGAAGCCGATCACGTCGTACTGGGCGGCCACCTCCTCGGGCAGCGAGGACGCGACGAACCCGGCGAGCGTCAGGCCGCTGCCGCCGGGACCGCCGGGATTGACCAGCAGCGGGCCCTGGTAGGTGGCGGCGGTGTGCGGCACGCGGGAGAGGGCCAGCGTGATGCGCCTGCCCTCCGGACGGGCGTGGTCCAGCGGCACCGTGAGGGACGCGCACTGGAGCGTCGGATAGTCGGCCGTGCCGCACGCGCGCCAGTCGAGCGCCGGGGCGCCCGGGGCAGCCGCGGGGCGCGGTGCGCCGGCCTCGGCGGGGACGGCCGTGACGGCACCGGCGGCGATCACCGCGGCGCCGCACAGCACGGCTGCGCGATGTCTCATGGCGTCCTCCCAGGACTCCCCGGACGGAGAGGCTGCGGCCCGCGCTGCTCGCGGTCCTCGCCGCATCGTCCCGGGGAGCGTCGCGGGATGAACGCTTTCTGTTCACAGTTGACCCGATTGGGCCGGTGGATGCCCTCGAATGCCCTCGGGTGCTCGGGGTTCAGATGAGCGACAGCTGCACCGGGTCGTCCCGGACGGGCTCCGCCGGCGGCTCCGCGATCCGCCGCGGCGCCCCCGCGCGCGTGGGACCGATGCCGTACTCCCGGGCCAGGTCGTGCACCTGGCGCGTGATCCGGCGCTGGTACCACTTCGGCGCGTAGGCGCCCTCCGCGTACAGCCGCTCGTAGCGGCGCACCAGGTGCGGGTGGTGCCGGCCGAGCCAGGCCATGAACCACTCCCGGGCGCCGGGCCGCAGGTGCAGCACCAGGGGCGTCACCGAGGTGGCGCCGGCCGCGGCGATCGCCCGCACGGTCGCGCGCAGTTGGGCCGGCTCGTCACCGAGGAACGGGATGACCGGCGCCATCAGCACCCCGCAGCCGATCCCGTGCTCGCCGAGGGTCCGTACGACCTCCAGGCGGCGCTCCGGCGCGGGCGTCCCCGGCTCGACCGTGCGCCACAGGTCGTGATCGGTGAAGCCGACCGAGACCGAGATCCCCACGTCCGTCACCCGCGCCGCCCGCGTCAGCGGCTCCAGGTCGCGCAGGATGAGCGTGCCCTTGGTCAGGATCGAGAAGGGGTTCGCCCGTTCGGTGAGCGCCTCGATGATGCCCGGCATCAGCCGGTAACGGCCCTCCGCGCGCTGGTAGCAGTCGACGTTGGTGCCCATCGCGACGTGCTCGCCCTGCCAGCGGCGCGAGGCGAGCTGGCGGCGCAGCAGCTCGGGGGCGTTCACCTTGACGACGATCTGGGAGTCGAAGCCGAGGCCGGTGTCGAGGTCCAGGTAGCTGTGCGTCTTGCGCGCGAAGCAGTAGACGCACGCGTGCGTGCAGCCCCGGTAGGGGTTCACCGTCCATTCGAACGGCATGCGCGAGGCGCCCGGCACCCGGTTGAGGATCGAGCGGGCCCGCACCTCGTGGAAGGTGATGCCCCGGAACTCGGGCGTGTCGAAGGTGCGGGTGGTCACCGCGTCCGCGCCGAACAGTGCGGGGTCGGCGGCCCGGGCGTGGTCGGAGTCCGTGAGGTTCTCCCAGCGCATGGCGCCTCCTCGGTAGTGCTGCGAACGCCACAATAGAACAAGTGTTCCCTTGATCGTGCGGGTGAGTCGTGCGGGGCTGCTTCGCGCCCCCCGATTTGGTGGCCGGGCGGCGGGGTGGTTGGCTTGCCCCGACCCCGAGAACCAGGCCCTGGAGGGACCCGATGGCGCAGGTCGAGGCGGAGACGGAGCGGATCGTCGCGGCGGACGCGGAGACGGTGTTCGACACCCTCGCCGACTACAGCGGAACCCGCGAGAAGCTGCTGCCCGAGCACTTCAGCGAGTACGAGGTCCGCGAGGGCGGCGACGGCGAGGGCACCCTGGTGCACTGGAAGCTCCAGGCCACCAGCAAGCGCGTCCGCGACTGCCTGCTGGAGGTCACCGAACCGTCCGACGGCGAGCTGGTCGAGAAGGACCGCAACTCCTCCATGGTCACCACCTGGCGGGTCACGCCGGCGGGCGAGGGCAAGTCCCGGGTGGTCGTCCACACCGTCTGGCAGGGGGCCGGCGGCGTCGGCGGCTTCTTCGAGAAGACCTTCGCGCCCAAGGGGCTGGCCCGCATCTACGACGCGATGCTCGCCAGGCTCGCCGCCGAGGTCGAGAAGTAGCCAAGAGGCGGGAACGGGACGGCCGTTGGCCCTCTCACCGGTTCGAGTGATCTCCGCTCGAAAGCGCCGCACTTCCGTAACTCGTCGCACTTGTTCGCAGTTGCCGCTTCAGGCGGCAATTGTGAGCAGGTGTGACGAGGGGAGCGGAACATGGGCGGGATCACTCTGGTGCAGGACGAACCGGCCACCGCACCACCGACGCCTCCCGAGCCCCCCGCACCCGGGCCCGAGCCCGGTGCCGGGCTGAGCCCGCGGCGGGTGCGGCTGGTCTTCGTCGGACTGATGCTGGCGCTGCTGCTCGCCGCCCTCGAGCAGATGATCGTCGCCACCGCGCTGCCGAAGATCGTCGGTGAGCTGCACGGCCTGGACAAGATGTCCTGGGCGATCACCGCCTATCTGCTCACCTCCACCATCGGCCTGCCGATCTACGGCAAGCTCGGCGACCTCTTCGGCCGCAAGGGCGTCTTCCAGTTCGCGATCCTGGTGTTCGTCGTCGGCTCCGCGCTCGCCGGCCGGGCGCAGACCATGGACCAGCTGATCGCCTTCCGCGCGGTGCAGGGCGTCGGCGCGGGCGGCCTGATGATCGGCGTGCAGGCGATCATCGCGGACATCGTCCCGCCCCGCGAGCGCGGCCGGTTCATGGGACTGATCGGCGCCGCCTTCGGCCTCGCCTCGGTCGCGGGCCCGCTGCTAGGCGGCTACTTCACCGACCACCTCTCCTGGCGCTGGTGCTTCTACATCAACGTCCCCTTCGGGCTGGTCACCATGGCCGTGGTGGCCGTGGTCCTCAAGCTCCCCAAGCCGCGGGCCAAGCCCCGCCTCGACGTCCTCGGGGCGCTGCTGCTCGCCGCCGCCTCCACCTGCCTGGTGCTGCTGACCAGCTGGGGCGGCACCGAGTACGCATGGGGCTCCGAGGTCATCCTCGGTCTCGCCGCCGGAGCGGTCGCGGCGACCGTGCTCTTCCTGGTCGCCGAGCACTTCGCGCCCGAGCCGGTGATCCCGCTGCGGCTGTTCCGCGACTCGGTCTTCAACGTCACCGGCCTGGTGGGCCTGGTCATCGGCGTCGCCCTGTTCGGCGCCGCCAGCTACCTGCCGACCTTCCTGCAGATGGTCGACGGCGCCACCGCCACCGAGTCCGGGCTGCTCATGCTGCCGATGATGGGCGGCATCGTAGGCGCCTCGATCATCTCCGGGCAGCTCATCAGCCGCACCGGGCACTACCGCTCCCACCCGATCCTCGGCAGCGCCCTGTCCGTGGTCGGCATGTGGCTGCTGTCCCGGCTCGACGCCGACACGCCCCGCCTGCACTACAGCATCTGGATGGCGGTCCTCGGCGCCGGCATCGGCATGGTGATGCCCGTCCTGGTCCTCGCCGTGCAGAACTCCGTGCGCCCCACCGACCTCGGCACCGCCACCAGCGCCAACAACTACTTCCGGCAGATCGGCGGCAGCGTCGGCGCGGCGATCTTCGGGACCCTCTTCGCCGACCGTCTCACCGACTCCCTGGCCGACCGCGTCCCCGCCGAGGCGGGCGCCTCGCTCCCCGACGCCGAGGCCATCACCCCCCAGCTCGTCCACTCCCTGCCCCCGGCGCTGCGCGACGCCTACATCGGGGCGTACGCCGACGCCATGCCGCGGATCTTCCTCTACCTGGTGCCGGTGCTCGCCCTCGGGCTGCTCATCGCCTTCTTCCTCAAGGAGAAACCCCTGGTGTCCCACAACGCCCCCGTCACCGAGCAGGAAACCGCCCAGACCGCGCCGCCCGCCGCCCCCGTCCCGCAGGCCAGGTCGCCGTACGCCGCCGGCGTCCCCGTCTGCGGCACCGTGCAGCACCCCGACGGCACCGTCGTGCCCCGCGCGGCGCTCACCCTCATCGACGTCGGCGGCCGGCAGATCGGGCGCGGCGCCAGCGGCGAGGACGGCCGCTACGCGCTCGCCACCCCCGGCTCCGGGGCGTACGTCCTGATCGCCGCCGCCGGCGGTCACCAGCCGCAGGCGGTCTCCGTGACCGTCGGCGAACGCCCGGTGGAGCTGGACGTCGTCCTCGGCGGCGCCGGACGGCTCGCCGGCAGCGTGCTCACCGCCGACGGCAGCCCCGTGCGCGACGCCATCGTCACCCTCACCAACGTCCACGGCGAGGTCGTCTCCACCACCCGCAGCGGCCGGGAGGGCGGCTACGTCATCACCGAGCTGGTGGCCGGCGAGTACACCCTCGCGGCCAGCGCCCCGGCCTTCCGCCCGGCCGCGCTGCCGGTCAGCGTCCAGGCCGCCCGGGAGACCCGCCAGGACGTCGAACTGGCCGGCGGCGCCGTCCTGCGCGGCACCGTCCGCGCCCCTGGCGGACGCGTCGTCGAGGACGCGCGCGTGACGCTCCTCGACGCGGCGGGCAACGTGGTGGACACCCTGACCACCGGCCCCGACGGCACCTTCCGGTTCGTCGACCTGTCGTCCGGCGAGTACACCGTCATCGCCGCCGGTTACCCGCCCGTCGCCACCGTGCTCCAGGTGGCCGGCGGCGGCCGTACCGAACGCGACCTCCAGCTCGGGCACGAGGACTGAGACCGGGCACCGGCGCGCGTTCGCGCGCCGGTGCGTTCGCGCGCCACCGATTCCCCTGTTGCCGCACATGGTCACCGGCCGCCCCCGTACGGTGGGTGACGGTGACACAGATCATGGGAGCCGTGGGAGAGAGGGCCTGACGCCATGGACCAGGGCACCGAGCGGGACGTACCTCCCGGCCGCGGAACCGGGTCCGGCGCCGTGCGGGGCGGCCCCGTGACCGGCCGCGTCCCGCTGGCCGTGGTCGTGGTCGACCGCGAGGGCTCGGTCTCCCACTGGAGCCGGGGCGCGCGACGCCTGTTCGCGCTGCCGAAGGAGGAGGCGATCGGCCGGCCCGCCCCCGACCTGCTCCCCGTCTCGGGCGTGCTCCCCGAGACCGGGGACATCGGCGGCCACGGCTCCTGGACGCCCCACGACGGCCTCGGGCCGGATCTCGAGTCGTCCCTCGGCGGACGGCTGTCCTACCCGGCGGCGGGCCGCGCCCGTCTCACCGTCCCGGGCGACGACCGCGTCGACGTGCTGTGGTGGGCGTACCCGCTGGTCGGACCGGGGCCCGAGCGCCTGCTCTTCCTGGCGGCCGACGCGGAGGCGCTGGGACGGGACCACGCCGGCGGCGACCCCGACGAGGAGGCCGGGGCGGCGACCGTCGAGCGGATCGCTCCCGGCTTCGCCCTGCACACCGACTTCCCGGGCGCCGACGAACTCGCCCGCCGCCTCCCCGAGATCCTGCCCAGCATGAGCGTCGGCGAGAGCGCCCGCATCGTCGCCCAGGTCCTCGAACTGGGCTACCCCGTCCTGGAGTTCAGCCAGAACGACCGGGTGCCCGTCACCCCCGACTGGGGCGTCGCCCGCCGCGCCGAGCGCAGGGCGCGCAGGGAGCGGGCCGCACGGGCCCTGGCGGCCGGCGAAACGGTGCCGGACGACCTGCGCGACGAGGCCGAGGACCTGGAGTACGCCGCCGTCCGCGAACGCCTGGAGTTCCTCAACGAGGTCAGCGGACGGATCGGCACGTCGCTGGATCTCTCGCGGACCATCGTCGAGGTCAGCAAGGCCGTCGTCCCCCGCTTCACCGACGTCGCCGGCACCTACCTGCGCGAACAGATCGTCGCCGGTGAGGGCTTCCCCGACGGCGTGCCGGACACCACCACGATGTGGCACCGGGTGGCGCTGGAGCACACCGACGAACCGGGCCGCTGGGACGACGTCGTGCCGGTCGGCGAGGCCATGCCCTTCCCGGCGCACACCCCCTTCTTCCAGTGCATGACCAGCGGGGAACCCGTCCTGGTGCCGCGCATCACCGAGGAGATGGGCCACGCCATCGCCTCGCAGTTCGAGAAGCGGGACATCCGGCCCCTCATCACCGGCCGCTCGATGCTGCTGGTGCCGCTGAAGGCGCGCAACGTCGTCCTCGGCTTCATGATCCTGCTGCGCCATCCGGAGCGCCCGGTCTTCAACGACATGGACCGGGTCACCGGCGCCGAACTCGCCGCCCGCGCGGGGCTCGTCCTCGACAACGCGCGCATGTACACGTACCAGGAGAACGTCGCCGAGACGCTCCAGGACAGCATGCTGCCGCACATTCCGGCGCGCATGGCGGGCTGCGACATCGCCACCCGCTACCTGCCGGGCACGCTGCTCGGCCGGGTCGGCGGCGACTGGTTCGACGCGGTCAAGCTGCCCGGCGCCCGCACCGCCCTGGTCGTCGGTGACGTCATGGGGCACGGGCTCAACTCCGCGGCCATGATGGGCCAGTTGCGCACCGCCGTGCAGACCATGGCCGGGCTCGACCTGCCCCCGGCGCAACTGCTGCGCAACCTCGACGACCTCGCCCAGCGGCTCGGCGACAGCTACCTGGCGACCTGCCTGTACGCCGTCTACGACCCCGTCGCCGGCGAGCTGCACCTCGCCAACGCGGGGCACATCCCGCCCGTCCTGGTCCGGGCCGCGGACGGCGCCAGCGAGCTGATCGACCTGCCGACGGGGGCGCCGATCGGCGTGGGCGGAGTGCCTTTCGAGGCGGTGCGGGTGCCGGTGGCGCCCGGCGACCGGCTGGTGATGTGCACCGACGGTCTGGTGGAGGTGCGCGGCGAGGACATCGGCATCGGCCTGGCGACCCTGTGCGAGTCCGCCGCCCACCCGGCCGCCTCCATGGACGACGCCTGCGACACCATCATCCGCGCACTGGGCAGCCGCGGTGGCCGCAAGGACGACGTGGCCCTGCTGATGGCCCGGCTCGCCGGCATCGACGACGACGCCGTCGCCGCGTGGCGCCTCGCCCGCGACCCCGCCGAGGTCGGCCGGGCCCGCGCGGCCGTCCGCGAGCAGCTCCACGACTGGGGCCTGCCGCATCTGGCCGACACCGCCGAGCTGCTGGTCAGCGAACTGGTCACCAACGCCGTAAGGCACGCCCGCGCCCGGCCCGTGGACCTGCGGCTGGTACGCGCCGACACGCTGCTGTGCGAGGTGGACGACGACGACCACGACCTCCCGGCGCTGCGCGGCGCCGGCCCCGACGACGAGACCGGGCGCGGCCTGCGCGTGGTCAGCGCCCTCGCCCGGGAGTGGGGCGCGAGCCGGGGGAGGACGGGCAAGACCGTCTGGTTCGAACTGACGCTGCCGCGCCGGCGCCGCTGAGGGCGACCGGTTTTCCGGGCGCCCCTGAGCGCGGTCGGCTCCCGGCTCGCGGCCGGTTCCCCCGGCGCCGCCGCGTCCACCGGCGGCGCTCGGTGTTCGCACGTCCGGTGAAGGAATGCGCCGGGCGCTTGTGGCCGTGCGCCGGGCGCGATACACCGTACGAGCCCGTCACGCCGACGGGCCGTACGTCGTCGCACCTGGGGAGACGCGCATGAGCGTGACGAGTCGGTACCGGATGGCCTGGGAGAGCTTCTGGAGCGAAGCGCCCGAGGGACAGGGGGCGGTGTTCTGGGACGCGGAGCCGATGCTGACCGCCGGCCGGCACCTGGCCCACTTCGAGCCGCACCTCGTCGACCCCGGCCTGCCCATGATCGACCTCGGCTGCGGCAACGGCACCCAGACCCGCTACCTCGCCGAGCGCTTCGGGCACGTCGTCGGCGCCGACCTGTCCGCCGCCGCCCTCGACCACGCCCGGCGCGCCGACCCGGCCGGCCGGGCCGTCTACCGGCAGCTGGATGCCACCGACAAGGCCGAGGCCCAGACGCTCCACGCCGAACTGGGCGACGCCAACGTCTATGTGCGGGGCGTCCTGCACCAGTGCGAGCCCGACGACCGCCAGCCGCTGGCCGACGCCCTCGCCACGCTCCTCGGCGACCGGGGCCGCGCCTTCCTCGTGGAACCCTCCCAGGAGTCCAAGACGATCCTGAGGGACCTGGCGCAGGGCCCCGACGGCCCGCCCGCCAAGCTCGCCCCCGTCCTGCGCCACGGACTGACCCCCGGCGCGGCACCCGACGAGGCGGTGCCCGAGCACCTGCGCGCCGCCGGGCTCAGCGTCCTGGCGAGCGGTGAACTCCCCTTGATCAGCACCGAGTACACGGGGGACGGCACCCGGATCGAGCTGCCGTCGGCCTGGGTGGTCGCGGGCCGGGGCCGGTGAGCGGCCGGTGACCCGGGGCGAGGGCTCCCACCAGCCATTGGTCTGGGCCGGTGAGAGTTTTCCACAGGTCTGGCTGGGGGTCGGAGCGACCGCGTAACGTGGCGCAGCATGAAGATCCTCATCAGCGCCGACATGGAAGGCGCCACCGGTGTGACCTGGCCGGCCGACGTGCTGCCGGGGACGCCGCAGTGGGAGCGGTGCCGGTCGATGTTCACCTCCGACGTGAACGCGGCCGTGCAGGGCTTCCTGGACGGCGGGGCCGACGAGGTGCTGGTCAACGAGGCGCACTGGACCATGCGCAACCTGCTCCTGGAGCAGCTCGACGAGCGGACGCAGATGCTCACCGGGCGGCACAAGGCGCTGTCCATGGTGGAGGGCGTCCAGCACGGGGACGTGGACGGCATCGCCTTCATCGGATACCACGCGGGCGCCGGCATGGAGGGCGTCCTCGCCCACACCTACCTCGCCAACCAGATCACCGGGGTGTGGCTGAACGACGTGCGGGCCAGCGAGGGCCTGCTCAACGCGCACGTCGTCGCCGAGTACGGGGTGCCGGTCGTGCTGGTCACCGGGGACGACGTGGCCTGCGAGGACGCGCTGGGATACGCGCCCGAGGCGCTGAAGGTCGCGGTGAAGGACCATGTGTCGCGGTACGCGGCCGTGTGCCGCACACCGTCCAGGACGGCCTCCGACATCCGGGCGGCGGCCAAGGAGGCGGCGGCGCTGGCGGTGCGGCACGAACCGGTGCGCGGCGGCCCCTTCACCGTCGCCGTGGAGTTCGACGCCGAGCACCTGGCGGCCGCCTCGACCGTGGTGCCGGGTGTGGCCCGCGTCGGCGAGCGCAAGGTGGCGTACACCCACGAGACCATGTTCGAGGCGATCCGTACCTTCAAGGCGGTCACCACCATCGCCTCGGCCGCCGTGGAGGAGCAGTATGGCTGAGCGGCACACCCCGGACACCGGCGCGCGGGCGCTGGAGGAAGTGGTCCGGTTCACCTCGGAGCTGATCCGGATCGACACGACCAACCGGGGCGGCGGGGACTGCCGGGAGCGGCCGGCCGCCGAGTACGCCGCGGCGCGGCTCGCCGAGGCCGGGATCGAGCCGACGCTGCTGGAGCGGACCGAGGGCCGGACCAACGTCGTCGCCCGTATCGAGGGCACCGACCCGTCGGCCGACGCGCTGCTCGTCCACGGTCACCTGGACGTGGTGCCCGCCGAGGCCGCCGACTGGAGCGTGCACCCGTTCTCCGGGGAGATCCGCGACGGGGTGGTCTGGGGGCGAGGCGCCGTCGACATGAAGAACATGGACGCGATGATCCTGGCCGTCGTGCGCGACTGGGCCCGGCAGGGGGTGCGGCCCCGGCGGGACGTCGTGATCGCGTTCACCGCGGACGAGGAGGCCAGCGCCGAGGACGGCTCCGGGTTCCTCGCCGACCGGCACGCCGCCCTGTTCGAGGGCTGCACCGAGGGCGTGAGCGAGTCGGGGGCGTTCACCTTCCACGACGGCGCCGGACGGCAGTTCTACCCCATCGCCGCCGGTGAACGCGGCACGGGCTGGCTCAAGCTCACCGCACGCGGGCGGGCCGGCCACGGCTCCAAGGTGAACCGGGAGAACGCGGTCACCCGGCTCGCCGCGGCGATCACCCGCATCGGCGACCACGAGTGGCCGCTGCGCCTGACCCCGACCGTGCGCGCCGCGCTGACCGAGCTGGCCGCGGTCTACGGCATCGAGACCGACCTGCGCGACGTCGACGCGCTGCTGGACAAGCTCGGGACCGCCGCCGAGCTGGTCCAGGCCACCGTCCGCAACAGCAGCAACCCGACGATGCTCGACGCCGGTTACAAGGTCAACGTCATCCCCGGCGAGGCCGTCGCGTACGTCGACGGCAGGTTCCTGCACGGCTGCGAGGACGAGTTCCGCGCCACCCTCGACCGGCTCACCGGCCCGGACGTCGACTGGGAGTTCGCCCACCGAGAGGTCGCCCTCCAGGCGCCGGTGGACTCGCCGACGTACGCCAGGATGCGCGCCGCCGTCGAGGAGTTCGCGCCGGAGGGACACGTGGTGCCGTACTGCATGTCGGGCGGCACCGACGCCAAGCAGTTCTCCCGGCTGGGCATCACCGGCTACGGGTTCGCCCCGCTGAAGCTGCCCGAGGGCTTCGACTACCAGGCGCTCTTCCACGGCGTCGACGAACGCGTCCCGGTCGAGGCGCTGCACTTCGGCGTCCGGGTCCTCGACCGATTCCTGCGCACGGCCTAGCCACGGCCGGGGACCGCACCGAGAAGGAGCTGGAGGAGAGAGAGTGGGGGAGTCAGTGCAGACCCTGCCGTACGGATCGTGGCCGTCGCTGGTCGACGCGGCCCTCGCCGCCGCGCACGACGGGCGGCCCGACGACGTCGGCTTCGTCGGCGACGAGGTGTGGTGGACGGCGCCCCGGCCCACCGAGGGCGGTCGCCGCACCCTGGTGCGGCGGCACCCCGACGGCACCGAGGAGTCGGTGCTGCCCGCCCCGTGGAACGTGCGCAGCCGCGTCATCGAGTACGGCGGCCGTCCCTGGGCCGCGTACCCGACCGACGCCGGGCCGCAGGTCGTCTTCGTGAACTTCGCCGACCAGCGCCTGTACTCCTGGCGGCCGGGTGCCGGCGAGCCGCGTCCGCTGACCCCCGTCTCGCCGGTGGGCGGCGGGCTGCGCTGGGCCGAGCCGCAGCCGCGCCCCGAGCGCGGCGAGGTGTGGTGCGTCCTGGAGGAGTTCACCGGCGAGGGGCCCACCGACGTGCGCCGGGTCCCGGTCGCGGTCCCCCTGGACGGATCGGCGGCCGACGACCGCGGCGCACTGCGCGAACTCACCGGCGAACGGCACCGGTTCGTCACCGGGCCGCGCCCCTCGCCCGACGGCCGGCGCGTGGCCTGGCTCGCCTGGGACCACCCCCGCATGCCGTGGGACGGCACCGAACTGATCGTCGCCGAGGTCGGCCCCGACGGCACCTTCCAGGACGCCCGGACCGTCGCCGGCGGGCCGCGGGAGTCGATCGCCCAGGTCGACTGGGCGCCCGACGGCCGCCTGCTGTACACCTCGGACCGCACCGGCTGGTGGAACGTCTACCGCGACGGACAGCCCCTGTGCCCCCGGGAGGAGGAGTTCGGCGCACCCCTGTGGCGGCTCGGGCAGCGCTCCTTCGCCCCGCTGGACAGCGGTCTGATCGCCGTCGTGCACGGTCGCGGCGCCACCGCTCTCGGCATACTCGACCCCGAGACCGGCGACCTCGTCGACGCGGTCGGCCCCTGGACCGAGTTCGCGGCCACCCTCGCCGTGCACGGCGAACGCGTCGTCGCCGTCGGCGCGAGCCCGCACAGCGCCTACGAGGTCGTCGAGCTGGACGCCCGCACGGGAAGGACCCGGGTGATCGGCGCCCCGCACCAGGACGCCGTGGACCCGGCCTGCTACCCCCGCCCGCGCGGCCGCACCTTCACCGGTCCGGGCGGACGCGAGATCCACGCGCACGTGTACCCGCCGCACCACCCCGGCTTCCGCGCCCCGGACGGCGAACTGCCGCCGTACGTGATCTGGGCGCACGGCGGCCCCACCAGCCGCTCGCCCCTCGTCCTGGACCTGGAGATCGCCTACTTCACCTCCCGCGGCATCGGCGTCGCCGAGGTCAACTACGGCGGCTCGACCGGGTACGGCCGGGAGTACCGCGACCGGCTGCGCGAGCAGTGGGGCGTCGTCGACGTGGAGGACTGCGCGGCCGTCGCCCTCGCCCTCGCCGACGAGGGCACCGCCGACCGGGAGCGCCTGGCCGTGCGCGGCGGCAGCGCGGGGGGCTGGACGGCCGCCGCCTCCCTGGCCACCACCGACGTGTACGCCTGCGGCACCGTCATCTACCCGGTCCTCGACCTCACCGGCTGGGCCACGGGCGGCACCCACGACTTCGAGTCGCAGTACCTGGAGAGCCTGATCGGCCCCCACGCCCAGGTCCCCGACCGCTACGCCGAGCGGTCCCCCGCCGGCCGCGCCGACCGGGTCACCGCGCCCTTCCTGCTGCTCCAGGGACTGGACGACGTGATCTGCCCGCCCGCGCAGTGCGAGCGGTTCCTCGAAGGCGTCGCCGGCCGCGGGGTGCCGCACGCCTACCTCACCTTCGAGGGCGAGGGGCACGGCTTCCGGCGGGCCGAGACCATGGTGCGCGCCCTGGAGGCCGAACTCTCCCTGTACTCCCAGGTCTTCGGGCTGAAGCCACCCGGCGTCCCCACCTTGGAGCTGACCCGGTGAAGCCCCTGACCCGCCCGCCCCGGCTCGCCCCCGGAGCACGCGTCGCCGTCGTCGCCCCCAGCGGTCCCGTGCCGGAGGAGCGCCTGCACGCCGGACTGGACGTGCTGCGCGGCTGGGACCTCGACCCGGTGGTGGCCCCGCACGTCCTGGACCGGCACGCCGCCTTCGACTACCTCGCGGGCACCGACGCCGACCGGGCCGCCGACCTCCAGACGGCCTGGTGCGACCCGTCCGTCGACGCGGTGCTGTGCGCCCGCGGCGGATACGGCGTCCAGCGCATGGCCGACCTCCTCGACTGGGAGGCGATGCGGGCGGCGGGGCCCAAGGTGCTGGTCGGCTTCAGCGACATCACGGCGCTGCACGAGGCGTTCGCCACCCGGCTGGGCCTCGTCACCCTGCACGGACCGATGGCGGCCGGGATCGACTTCCTCAAGAACGTACGGGCGCAGGAGCACCTGAAGGCCACCCTGTTCGCCCCCGAGACGGTCCGCGTGATCGCCTCCGGCGGCACGCCCCTGGCCCCCGGCCGGGCGCGGGGCGTCACCCTCGGCGGCTGCCTGTGCCTGCTCGCCGCCGAGGTGGGCAGCCCGCACGCACGGGCCTCCGCGCGCGGCGGACTGCTGTGCCTGGAGGACGTGGGGGAGGAGACGTACCGGCTGGACCGCTACCTCACGCAGCTGCTGCGGGCCGGCCTGCTGGACGGCGTCCGCGGGATCCTGCTGGGTTCCTGGCACGCGTGCGAGCCCTACGAACGGCTGCGGCCGATGCTGGCCGACCGGCTCGGCGGACTCGGCGTGCCGGTCGTCGAGGACTTCGGCTTCGGGCACTGCGAGGGGGCGCTGACCATCCCGTTCGGCGTGTCGGCGGAACTCGACGCGGACGCGGGCACCCTGACGCTGGACGCACCGGCGCTGCGCTGACCCGCGCCCCGCACGCGTGCGTCGTAGGCTGGCGGAATGCCGCACAACGCATCCCGCTACCTGGCCGAGGGCCCCCGGGTGGGCATACGCCACTTCACCTACGAGGACGGCGCCGAGTTCACCGCCCGTGCCCGGGAGAGCAAGGACCTGCACCACCCGTGGCTCTTCCCGCCGGACACCGCCCAGGCGTACGAGGCGTACGCGGCCCGGCTGATCGAGGACCCCACCAAGGCCGGGTTCCTGATCTGCGAGAAGGACGCGGGCGCCGACCCAGGGGCCATCGCCGGGTTCGTCAACATCAACAACATCGTCCACGGCGGCTTCATGAGCGGCGCGCTCGGCTACGGCGCGTTCGCGCACGCGGCCGGGCGGGGCCTGATGCGCGAGGGCCTGGACCTCGTCGTGCGGTACGCCTTCGGGCCGATGCGGCTGCACCGGCTGGAGATCAACGTGCAGCCGGGCAACGCCGCCTCCATCGCGCTGGCCCGCGCCTGCGGCTTCCACCTGGAGGGCTTCTCGCCGCGGATGCTCCACATCGACGGCGCCTGGCGGGACCACCAGCGCTGGGCCGTCACCGCCGAGAGCGTGACTTCCGGTTGATCTTCATGGTGTCCAGGTCCGTCACCGTCGACCTGAGATCGCGGAACCCGTAGCCGAGCGCCCGCAGCGCCGTCTCCGCCCGGTCCTCGGCGATCGCGCCCGCCATCTCCTCGCCGTCCGCCGCGTCGGACACCACGACGTACCGCAGGGAGAAGTGCTTCAGCGGCGAGGGCTCGTACGACAGCGAGCCCTCCTCCGTGAACCGCATGCTCGCCATCCCGTGGTCCCCCGCCTCGGCGAGCAGCCGCGTCCGGGCGTCCTCGGTCAGCCCCTCCCAGGTGCCCCGGACGATCACCCGGTAGGTGTGCCGTTCACTCACGCGCCGCTCCTTCGTGCTCGTCACCGACCGACCGACTGTACGTCGGCCCCGGACCACCGCCCACCGAATATCGGTGGGGTGGGCACCCTGTTCAGCGGGCCCGCGAGCGGCTTCCATGGGGAAGCGTGACGACCATCCGACGTGAGGTACTGACGCTGCCCGCCGCGCCGCTCGGCCCGGACAACCCCCTGCCGCCACTGCGCCCCCTGGACGAGGCCCACCGCATCGACGCACGCGACCGGGCCGCCCTGCCCCGCGAGATGGCCCGCCAGGTCGGCTACGCGCCCCTGCGCAGCCTGCTGCCCGCGCCGGTCCGCGACGGCTACGGGCGGGTGCGCGAACCCCGCGAGTTCGACGCCCTCGTCCTGGAGAACGACCGGCTGCGGGCCACCGTCCTGCCCGCCCTGGGCGGCCGCGTCACCTCCCTCTTCCACAAGCCGACCGACCGTGAACTGCTCTACGTCAACCCCGTCCTCCAGCCCGCCAACTTCGCCCTCAACGGCGCCTGGTTCTCCGGCGGCATCGAGTGGAACATCGGAGCCACCGGCCACACCACCCTCTCCTGCTCGCCCGTGCACGCCGCCCGCGTGCCGGCCCCCGACGGCGGGGAGATGCTGCGTCTGTGGGAGTGGGAGCGGCTGCGGGACCTGCCCTTCCAGGTCGACCTGTGGCTTCCGGAGGGTTCGGACTTCCTCCGCGTCGGCGTCCGGATCCGCAACCCGCACGAACGTCCGGTGCCCACCTACTGGTGGTCCAACATCGCGGTCCCCGAGGACCGCCGCGTCCTCGCGCCCGCCGACGAGGCATGGCTGTTCGGCTACGAGCGGCGGCTGCGCCGCGTCCCCGTGCCGTCGTACGACGGAGCGGACCGGACGTACCCGCGCAACAGCGCCTACGCCGCCGACTGGTTCTACGAGGTGCCGGACGGGCGGCGCCGCTGGATCGCCGCCCTGGACGCGCACGGGCACGGACTGGTGCAGACGTCGACCGACGTGCTGCGCGGCCGGAAGCTCTTCGTGTGGGGCACGGGACCGGGCGGGCGGCGCTGGCAGGAGTGGCTCACCGAGCCGGGCACCGGGGGCTACTGCGAGATCCAGGCCGGGCTCGCCCGCACCCAGCTGGAGCACGTGAAGCTGGAGGCGGAGAGCGAGGTGTCCTGGCTGGAGGCGTACGGGCCGCTGGACGCCGATCCCGAAGGGGAGTGGCACGGCGTACTGAGCGGGGCGGAGGACCGGCTGGAGGCGGCCCTGCCGCGCGCCGAGGTCGACGCCGCCTACCGGGAGTGGCTGCGCCACGCGGACGCCGAGCCCGGCGAGCGCCTGGCCGCCGGGTCGGGCTGGGGCGCCCTCGAAGTGCTGCGCACAGGCTGGAAACTGCCCGGCACACCGTTCGACGAGGCCACCCTGGGCGACGAGCAGCGGCCCTGGCTGCACCTGCTGCACGCCGGCTCGCTGCCCGAGCCCGACCACCACGCGCCGCCCGGCGGCACGCTGGTCGCCCGCCCGTGGCGCGACATGCTGGAGACCGCGGCGGCGACGCCCGCCGCCGAGTACCACCTGGGTGTCGCCCAGTGGCACGAGGGCGACCGCGCGCAGGCGGTGCGCAGCTGGGAGCGCGGCCTCGACCGGGCCACCGCCCGCTGGCCGCTGCTGCGCTGCCTCGCCGTGGCCGACCGGGAGGACGGGCACGACGAGCGGGCCGCCGACCGGTACGCGGAAGCCTTCGACGACCTGTGCGCACGGGCGAGGGGCGGCGCGGACGACTCCTCCGGGACGGCCGGCGCGCCCGGGACCGGTGAGGCGGGGGACCTCCCCCAGGCGGCCGCCGGCGCCGACGGAGCGACCTGGACGGCGGCCACGGCCGCGCTCGGCGGCGAGGCGATCGGGGCGCTGCTCGCGGTGGGGCGCACGGCGGACGCCCGTTCCGTGTGGGAGCGGCTGCCCCCCGCCGTCCGGGCCCGCGGCCGGTTCCGGCTGACCGAGGCGGCGCTGCTCGCCGCCGAGGGCCGAAGGGAGCGGGCGCGGGCCGTCTTCGACGAGGGGTTCGAGGTCGCCGACCTGCGCGAGGGCGACGAGGTCATCGGCCGGCTGTGGGCCGCGCTCGGCGACGAACCGCTCCCGGCCCGGTACGACTTCAGGATGCGGCCGGACGGGGACTGAGCCCCGCCCGGCCCGGAACTACGCCCGCCGGTCCACGTACTCGTAGATCGCCCCGTCCGGGTGCCGGGCGATCAGATTGCGGCCCGCGGGCGTCGGGACGGGGCCCGCGATGATGTCCGCGCCGAGGGAGCTGAGGACCCGGTGGGTCTCCTCGACGTCCGTCACGGCGATCGTCGCGGCCACCTTGCGCAACACCTCGAGCTGGGCCTCGGGTCCGCTCATCAGCAGGAAGCAGCCGACCGCGGCGACTTGGACGCCGCCGCGTTCGAAGCGGAGCGCCTGGCCGCCGGCCAGGCCCTCGTAGAAGGGGATCGCCTTCTCCAGGTCGTCGACATAGATGCGCAGTGTGGCTCCCAGAATGTCCATGCGCAGGAGCCTAGTTGGGAGAGGCGGGGCCGGTCCCGCCGTCCCCGCCCATGGACGGTGCGCCCGGGGGTACCCGCAACGCATGGACCGCATGGATCACTTGGAACACCTGGACAAGCATCTGGTCGACGAACTGGCGCAGGTGGCACGCGAGACCGTGCGCGACGAGCTGCGCGAACAGACCCGCAAGCAGCGTCGCAAGGCCACCCTGTACGCCGCCTCCGGCGCCGCCGCCCTGTACGCGGGCGCCGCGCTCGCGCTCACCGTGGGCTTGGCCCTCGCGGTCGCCCTGCCCGACTGGGCCGCCGCGCTGATCACGGCCGTCCTCCTGGGGGTGGTGGCCCATCTGCTGCACCGTGCCGCCAAGCCTCACGGGGACCGGCCGGGTGCCGGGCACCAGCACGTGGTGGGCGGTGACGCGCCGGGCGTGCCGCCGAGCGGGCTCGGCATGCCGTACCCGCCGATGCCGCCGGTCGCGCCCGGCGGCGCGGGCGGAGCCACCGGCGCCCCGGGGGCCGGTACGCCCGCACCGGGCGGCACCGGGCCCGCGGCGCCGCGCCAGGACGACATCGACCCCGAGGCCCGGTGAGGGCGGGGCACAGCGGCCGTGAGGACACGGCCGGCCGTGGACAGCGGGGCGCCCCCGCACGACATACGTCGCGCGGGGGCGCCCTTCTGCTCGCGGGTCAGGACTCCTCGTGGAGCCGCGGCAGCACCTTGGTGCGGTAGAAGTCGAAGAAGCCGCGCAGGTCCGGCCCGATCTGGTTGACGTAGACCCGGTCGAAGCCGGCGTCGGCGAACCGCCTGAGTTCCGCGACGTGTTCGTCCGCGTCGTCGCCGCAGACCCGGTTGGAGCGGACCATGTCCTCGGTGACCAGGGTCTGCGCCTGTTCGAAGTGCTTGGGTGAGGGCAGCACCTGCCCCAGCTCTCCCGGCAGCAGCTCGTTGGCCCACAGCCGGTGCACGGTCCGCACCGCCGCGTCCCGGTCGGTGTCGTAGCAGACCTTGGTGCCCCCGCTGACGAGCTTTCCGCCGCCCCCGCCCTTGCGGTACTGCTCCACCATCGAGGCGTCCGGCATCATCGTGATGTACCCGTCGCCCACCCGCGCGGCCAGCTTGGTGGCGGCCGGGCCGAAGCCGGAGATGTCGATCGGGACGGGCTCGTCCGGGACGGTGTACAGGCGGGCGTTCTCCACCGTGTAGTGCGTGCCGTGGTGGTTGACCTCCTCGCCGGTGAACAGCCGCCGCATGATGAGGATCGCCTCCTCCAGCATCTCCAGGCGCACGTGCGCGGCCGGCCAGGCGTCGCCGAGGATGTGCTCGTTCAGTGCCTCGCCGGTGCCGACGCCGAGCCGGAAGCGGCCGTTCGTCATCACCGCGCTGGTCGCCGCCGCCTGCGCCACCACCGCCGGGTGGACGCGCACGGTCGGGCAGGTCACCGCCGTCTCGACGGGCAGGGACACGGCGTCGGAGAGCGCGCCGATGACCGACCAGACGAACGGGCTCTGCCCCTGCTCGCCGTTCCACGGGTGGTAGTGGTCCGAGATCCACAGTGCCTGGAACCCGGCCTGCTCGGCCATCCGCGCCTGCTCGATCAGCTCCGCGGGACCGTACTGCTCGCACGAGAGGAAGTAGCCGTACTCGGGCATGAGGGGTTGCCTCCGGGAAGTGGAGGGGGTGGGTCCGCAGCCGGGTACCCGCGCGGCGGCGGGGAAACCGAGGGGCCGGCGGGCCGCCGCCCCGCCGGACGTTTGGGCGCCCTGGTCAAGGGGACGCGGAAGGCTCACGAGGTACGCGACAGCCCGGAGGCGAACCGTGAGCCGACCCCGCATCGTGATCGTCGGCGCCGGCTTCGCCGGGTACCGGACGGCCCGCACCCTGTCCCGGCTCACCCGGCACCAGGCCGACATCGTCCTGCTCAACCCGACCGACTACTTCCTCTATCTGCCCCTGCTGCCCCAGGTCGCCGCCGGAATCCTGGAACCGCGCCGGGTCAGCGTGTCCCTGTCGGGCACCCTGCCCCGCGTCCGGCTGGTGCTCGGCGAGGCCGACGGCATCGACCTCGACGGACGCACCGTGCACTACACGGACCCGGAGGGCGGCGAGGGCACGCTGCGCTACGACCGGCTGGTGCTCGCCGCGGGCAGCGTCAACAAGCTGCTGCCCATCCCGGGCGTCGCCGAGCACGCCCACGGCTTCCGCGGACTGCCGGAGGCCCTTTATCTGCGCGACCACGTGACCCGGCAGGTGGAGCTGGCCGCGGCGGCCGACGACCGCGCCGAGTGCGCCGCCCGCTGCACCTTCGTCGTGGTGGGCGCGGGATACACCGGCACCGAGGTCGCCGCGCACGGCCAGATGTACACCGACGCCCAGGTCCGGCGGCATCCGATGCGCACCGGCATGCGGCCCCGCTGGATGCTGCTGGACGTGGCGGAACGGGTGCTGCCGGAGATGGACGAACGGCTCTCCCGCACCGCCGAGCGGGTCCTGCGGCAGCGGGGCGTCGACGTGCGTATGGGGACCTCCGTGAAGGAGGCCACGCACGACGGGGTGCTGCTGACCGACGGCACGACCGTGGACACCCGGACGCTGGTGTGGTGCGTGGGCGTACGGCCCGACCCGCTGGTGGAGTCCCTGGGGCTGCCCATGGAGCGCGGGCGGCTGCTGGTCGACCCGCACCTCCAGGTGCCGGGGCGGCCCGAGCTGTTCGCCTGCGGTGACGTGGCCGCCGTGCCCGACCTGACCAAGCCGGGCCAGTACACGCCGATGACCGCGCAGCACGCCTGGCGGCACGGCAAGGTCTGCGCCGAGAACGTCGCCGCGTCGCTCGGCATCGGCGGGCAGCGGCGCGCCTACCGGCACCGGGACATGGGGTTCGTGGTGGACCTGGGCGGGGCGAAGGCCGCGGCCAATCCGCTGGGGGTGCCGATGTCCGGCCCGGCGGCCGGCGCGGTCACCCGCGGCTACCACCTCGCGGCGATGCCGGGCAACCGGGTGCGGGTGGCCGCGGACTGGCTGCTCGACGCGGTGCTGCCCCGCCAGGCGGTCCAGCTGGGCCTCGTACGGTCCTGGTCCGTACCCCTGGAGTCGGCCTCTCCCGAGGTGGCCCGGGTACCGGGACGGCCGGACGCCGGGCCGGCGGGGTCGGCGGGATCGGCGGGTGGCCCCGGCAGAACGGAGCCGGCCGAGAGGCGCCAGGGCGGGGAGCCGGCGAAGGCGCGGCCGGGCGAAGAGCCCGCGAAGAGCCAGCCGGACGGTGAATCCGCTAGGAGCCAGCCAGGTGGTGAACCCGCGAAGGGGCAGCCAGGTGGTGAACCCGCGAAGGGGCAGCCAGGTGGTGAACCCGCGAAGGGGCAGCCAGGTGGTGAACCCGCGAAGGGGCAGCCGGGTGGTGAACCCGCGAAGGGGCAGCCGGGCGGTGAACCCGCGAAGGGGCAG
>MUMD01000439.1 GCA_002155895.1 Streptomyces rochei | reverse complement strand
GCGTGTCCTCACCGCCATGGTCACGCCCTTCACGGAGGACGGCGCACTCGACCTCGGCGACGCGCAGCGCCTCGCCGCCCACCTGGTGGACGCAGGCAACGACGGCCTGATCGTCAACGGCACCACCGGCGAGTCCCCCACCACCAGCGACGCGGAGAAAGCGGATCTCGTACGAGCCGTCCTGGAGGCCGTCGGCGACCGCGCCCACGTGGTCGCGGGCGTGGGCACCAACAACACCCAGCACAGCATCGAGCTGGCCCGCGCCGCCGAGCGCGTCGGCGCACACGGCCTGCTGCTCGTCACGCCGTACTACAACAAGCCCCCGCAGGAGGGCCTGTACCAGCACTTCACGGCCATCGCCGACGCCTCGACGCTGCCGGTCATGCTCTACGACATCCCCGGCCGCAGCGGCGTCCCGATCAACACCGAGACGCTGGTCCGCCTCGCCGAGCACCCGCGCATCGTCGCCAACAAGGACGCCAAGGGCGACCTCGGCCGCGCCAGCTGGGCCATCGCCCGCTCCGGCCTCGCCTGGTACTCCGGCGACGACATGCTGAACCTGCCGCTGCTCTCGGTGGGTGCCGTCGGCTTCGTCTCGGTCGTCGGCCACGTCGTCACCCCCGAGCTGCGCGCCATGGTGGACGCGCACGTCGCGGGTGACGTGCAGAAGGCCCTGGAGATCCACCAGAAGCTGCTCCCGGTCTTCACCGGCATGTTCCGCACCCAGGGCGTCATGACCACCAAGGCGGCGCTGACCCTGCAGGGACTGCCCGCCGGACCGCTGCGCGCCCCCATGGTCGGCCTCACGCCCGAGGAGACCGACCAGCTCAAGATCGATCTTGCCGCCGGCGGGGTACAGCTCTGACAACAGACTTCGCACCACCGCACGACCGCACGGACTTCACAACTGAATAGGCGGGCCACCGGTGCCCGCACCCACTACGACAACTGCTTCTGCACGAACGTCACGCGCGCCACGTGCCCACCGGTACGTGGCGCGCGTGGTGAGGAGAGTCTTTTGAGTCATCCGCACCCTGAACTGGGCCGTCCCCCCGCGCTCCCGAAGGGCGGCCTGCGGGTCACGCCCCTCGGCGGCCTCGGCGAGATCGGCCGCAACATGACGGTCTTCGAGTACGGCGGCCGTCTGCTGATCGTCGACTGCGGAGTGCTCTTCCCCGAGGAGGAGCAGCCCGGAATCGACCTGATCCTGCCGGACTTCTCGTCCATCCGGGACCGCCTCGACGACATCGAGGGCATCGTCCTCACCCACGGCCACGAGGACCACATCGGCGGCGTCCCCTTCCTCCTGCGGGAGAAGCCGGACATCCCGCTGATCGGCTCCAAGCTGACCCTGGCCCTGATCGAGGCCAAGCTCCAGGAGCACCGCATCCGTCCGTACACCCTCGAGGTGGCGGAGGGGCACCGCGAACGCGTCGGTCCCTTCGACTGCGAGTTCGTCGCGGTCAACCACTCCATCCCGGACGCGCTGGCCGTCGCCATCCGCACTCCCGCGGGCATGGTGGTCCACACCGGCGACTTCAAGATGGACCAGCTCCCGCTGGACGGCCGCCTCACGGACCTGCACGCCTTCGCGCGCCTGAGCGAGGAGGGCATCGACCTCCTCCTCTCCGACTCGACGAACGCCGAGGTCCCGGGCTTCGTCCCGCCCGAGCGCGACATCTCGAACGTGCTGCGCACGGTCTTCGCGGGCGCCCGCAAGCGGATCATCGTGGCGAGCTTCGCCAGCCACGTCCACCGCATCCAGCAGATCCTGGACGCGGCCCACGAGTACGGCCGCCGGGTCGCCTTCGTCGGCCGTTCCATGGTCCGCAACATGGGCATCGCCCGTGACCTCGGCTACCTGAGGGTCCCGCCGGGTCTGGTCGTGGACGTCAGGACGCTGGACGACCTCCCGGACAGCGAAGTCGTCCTGGTCTGCACCGGCTCCCAGGGCGAGCCGATGGCCGCCCTCTCCCGCATGGCCAACCGGGACCACCAGATCCGCATCGTCCAGGGCGACACGGTGATCCTGGCGTCCTCCCTCATCCCGGGCAACGAGAACGCGGTCTACCGCGTGATCAACGGCCTGACCCGCTGGGGCGCCAACGTCGTCCACAAGGGCAACGCCAAGGTCCACGTCTCGGGCCACGCCTCGGCCGGCGAGCTGCTGTACTTCTACAACATCTGCCGCCCCAAGAACCTGATGCCGGTCCACGGCGAATGGCGCCACCTGCGCGCCAACGCCGAACTGGGCGCCCTGACCGGCGTCCCGCACGACCGCATCGTCATCGCCGAGGACGGCGTCGTCGTCGACCTCGTCGAGGGCAAGGCGAAGATCTCCGGCAAGGTCCAGGCGGGATACGTCTACGTCGACGGCCTGTCGGTCGGCGACGTGGGCGAGCCGGCCCTCAAGGACCGCAAGATCCTCGGTGACGAGGGCATCATCTCGGTCTTCGTGGTCATGGATTCGTCCACCGGCAAGATCACGGGCGGGCCGCACGTCCAGGCGCGGGGCTCCGGTATCGAGGACTCGGCCTTCGCCGCGGTGCTCCCGAAGGTCGTCGAAGCGCTGGAGCGCTCGGCCCAGGACGGGGTCGTCGAACCCCACCAGCTCCAGCAGCTGGTGCGCAGGACCATCGGCAAGTGGGTCTCGGACACGTACCGGCGCCGTCCCATGATCCTGCCCGTGGTGGTGGAGGTCTGACGGACCGTCGGCTCGCCGGCAGCGTCAACCAGGAGCGGGGCGCCTCGATTTGCATCGGGGCGCCCCGCTCCAGTACGTTTACATCTCCGCTCGGACGGGCACCCGACCACTTCGTGGAGGGGACCCCGGGGGTGGAAATCCCGACTCAGAATCTCTGATAAAGTCGGAACCGCCGGAAAGGGAAACGCGAAAGCGGAGACCTGGAAAGCACCGAGGAAATCGGATCGGAAAGATCTGATAGAGTCGGAAACGCAAGACCGAAGGGAAGCGCCCGGAGGAAAGCCCGAGAGGGTGAGTACAAAGGAAGCGTCCGTTCCTTGAGAACTCAACAGCGTGCCAAAAGTCAACGCCAGATATGTTGATACCCGACCTGATCGGTTCGATC
>MUMD01000438.1 GCA_002155895.1 Streptomyces rochei | reverse complement strand
CCGCCGCCGAGCTGGACCGCTCGGTGAGCTGCCACATCACCGACCTGGACGTCACCTTCGCCGGACGCATGGCGGACGGCCGCATCGACGTGCGCGAGACCCTGGAGGGGCCGCCGCGCGAGAAGGCCGACATCAGGCTGGCGATGACCGGCGACGACCTGGTGGCCCTGGTCGACGGCGAGCNNCCCCGGGCCTTGCGCGCGGCCGGCACCACCAGCGGCGTACCCGTCTCGGGGTCGTCGATGACCTGGCAGCGCAGCCCGAAGACCCGCTCCACCAGGTCGGCGGTGACGATGTCCTTCGGCGCGCCCTCGGCGATGACCTCCCCGCCGCGCAGGGCGATGAGGTGGGTGGCGTAGCGGGCGGCGTGGTTGAGGTCGTGCAGGACCGCGACGAGGGTGCGGCCCTGCTCCTCGTGGAGTTCCGCGCACAGGTCCAGGACGTCGATCTGGTGCTGGATGTCCAGGTACGTCGTCGGCTCGTCGAGCAGCAGCAGCGGGGTCTGCTGGGCGAGCGCCATGGCGATCCACACCCGCTGGCGCTGTCCGCCGGAGAGTTCGTCGACATAGCGGTCGGCCAGCTCGGAGACGCCGGTCTGGGCCATGGACTCCTGGACGACGCGCTCGTCCTCGGTCGACCACTGGCGCAGGAGGCCCTGGTGCGGGTACCGGCCGCGGCCGACGAGGTCGCCGACGGTGATCCCGTCGGGCGCGATGGACGACTGGGGCAACAGGCCGAGGGTGCGGGCGACCTGCTTGGCGGGCATCGACTGGATGACCGACCCGTCGAGCAGCACCCGGCCCCGGGTGGGCTTCAGCATCCGCGACAGGGCGCGCAGCAGGGTGGACTTGCCGCAGGCGTTCGGGCCGACGATCACCGTGAAGGAGTTGTCGGGTATCTCCACCGACAGCTGCTCCGCGATGACCCGCTGGTCGTAGGCGAGGGTGACGTTCTCGGCGGTCAGGCGGTTCACGTTGCTCCTTTGGTTGTTCGGCCCGCTGCGGTGGCCGGTGCCGGCGCTCATACCCGGCCCGCCTTGCGCTCGGTGACCAGCAGCCACAGCAGGTAGACGCCGCCGAGCACACCGGTGACGACGCCCACGGGCAGCTGATCGGCGCCGAAGGCCCGCTGCGAGACGAAGTCGGCCGAGACCAGCAGGGCGGCGCCCATGCACACGGACGGCAGCAGGTTGGGTCCGGGCGAGCGGGTCAGGCGCCGGGCGAGCTGCGGCGCGGTCAGCGCGACGAAGCTGACCGGTCCCGCGGCGGCGGTGGCGGCGGCGGTGAGCAGCACGGCGGCCACCATCAGCAGCGCCCGCACCCGCTCGACGCGCACCCCGAGCGCGTACGAGACGTCGTCTCCCATCTCCATCATGCGCAGCGCCCGCCCGTTGCCGAGGACCAGCGGGACGAGCACGGCGCACAGGATGAGCAGGGGCCAGACCTGGTTCCAGTCACGGCCGTTGAGGGAGCCGGTCATCCAGACGACCGCGCGGGAGGCGTCGACGATGTCGGCCCGGGTGAGCAGATAGCCGTTGACGGCCGTGACGATGGCGGAGACGCCGATACCGACCAGGACCAGCCGGTAGCCGTGCACGCCCCGCTTCCAGGCGAGCAGGTAGATGGCGAGGCCGGTCACCAGCCCGCCGACGAGCGCGCCGACGGTCACCTGCGCCGAGGTTCCGGAGAACAGCACGATCATGGTGAGGGCGCCGGCGGTCGCGCCCTGTCCGAGGCCGAGCACGTCGGGGCTGCCCAGCGGGTTGCGGGAGATCGCCTGGAACAGCGCGCCGCCCAACCCCAGCGCGGCGCCGACCAGCAGGCCCACCAGGACCCTGGGCAGCCGCAGCTCGTTGACGATGAACTCCTGGCTCGCGTTGCCCTCGCCGGCCAGGGTGCGGAGCACGTCGGCGGCCGGTATCTCGAAGTCGCCGGTGCCGATCAGCAGGACGCTCGCGGCGAGCGCGAGGAGCAGCAGCACGGCGACGACGACGGTGGCCCGCACGTCCAGACGGAAGGACAGCCCGCCCGGACTGCGCACGGCGCGGTTCGTCTTCACGGTCTTCCCGGTTCTCACAGCTGGGCCGTCCTCCGCCGTCGTACGAGATAGATGAAGACCGGCCCGCCCAGGACGGCGGTGACGATGCCGACCTGCAGCTCGGCGGGCCGGGCGACGATCCTGCCGAGCACGTCGGCGCCGAGCAGCAGCACGGGCGACAGGATCGCGGCGTACGGCAGGATCCAGCGCATGTCGGGCCCGGTGAAGGAGCGGACGACATGCGGGACCATCAGCCCGACGAACACGATCGGCCCGCAGGCGGCGGTCGCCGCTCCGCACAGCACGGTCGCGGCGAGCATGGACAGCGCCCGGGTGCGGTTGAGGTCGGCGCCGAGGGCCTTGGCGGTGTCGTCGCCCATCTCCATGGCGTTGAGCGGCCGGGAGAGGGCCAGGGCGAGGATCGTGCCCACGACGAAGAACGGCAGCACTTCCATGATGGTGTCGTCGGTCGCCGAGGACAGCGACCCGACCGTCCAGAAACGCATCCGGCCCAGCGCCGCGTCATCCATGATCATCACGGCCTGGAGGTAGCCGAAGAGCGCGGCGCTGATCGCCGTGCCGGCCAGGACCAGCCGCACCGGCGTGGCACCCCGGCTGCCGCCCAGGAACCAGACCAGCGCGCCCACGCCCGCCGCTCCGGCGAACGCGAACCACACGTACCCGGTCAGCGAGGTGACGCCGAAGAAGGTGATGGCCGTGACGACCGCCGCGGAGGCGCCCGCGTTGATGCCGAGCAGACCGGGGTCGGCCAGCGGATTGCGGGTGAGCGCCTGCAGCACGGCTCCGGCGAGGCCGAGCGCGGCACCCGCGAGCAGACCGAGCGCGGTCCGCGACAGCCGCTCGCCGACGACCACGTCGCTGAAGGTGCCCGAATCGTGGAACAGGCCGTGCCAGACCTGCGCCAGGGAGAGGTCCTTCGCGCCGACCGCGAGGCTCGCCAACGCGATGAGGACCAGGACCGCTGCCGACACGGGCAGCCCGACGGCACGCAGGACGCGGCGCTTCGGGGGCGGCGCGGGGGCGGTCTCCGCGCGCTGTTCGGGGGGACTGTCGACCAACACGCGGTTAGGTTAGCCTACCCTGCCATTCGATCTCGATCTCGCCGCCGGCCGGGCTCCGCCGCCGTGCGGCCCGGCGCGGGGCGCGGCCGGGCTCCTTCCCCGTGCGACGGCTCACAACCCCAGGCGTGCCAACGCCTTTCCGGAGTCGAGGGCGCAGCCTTCCTCCCCGCCCGCCGTCCAGGCCGCCGCGCACAGGGCGCGCAGCCCGTCCAGCACCGCGCCCTCGCCCTCCAGCTCCAGTCGCTCGGCGCCGGCCCTCGCCGTCCAGCCACCGCAGCGGAAGCCACCGTCCGCGTCGCCGGTGACCTCGGGCTGCCCGGACAGCAGCCCGCGCAGATCGGCGTCGACATACGTCGGCCGGTGCCGCGGCGGCGCCGCCAGCACCTGGGCGCCGTCGGTCACGCCGGTCAGGACGAGCAGCGAGTCGACCTCTCCGTTGAACGCGCCCTCGATGTCGGTGTCCAGCCGGTCCCCCACCACCAGCGGCCGCCGTGCGCCGGTCCGCAGGATGGTCTCCCGGTGCATGGGCGGCAGCGGCTTCCCCGCGACCTGCGGCTCGGCCCCGGTGGCGATCCGGACGACCTCCACCGCGGCTCCGTTGCCCGGTGCGATGCCCCGGGCCCCCGGGATGGTCAGGTCGGTGTTGGAGGCGTACCAGGGAACCCCGCGCGCGATGGCGTAGCACGCCTCCGCGAACCGGCCCCACGGCAACTCGGGCCCGCCGAAGCCCTGCACGACGGCCGCCGGGTCGTCCTCCGCCGACTCCACCGGCTCCAGCCCTCGCTCCCGCAGGGCGACCCGCAGTCCCTCGCCGCCGATCACCAGTACCCGCGAACCCGACGGCACCTGCTCGGCGATCAGCCGGGCCACGGCCTGCGCCGAGGTGATGACGTCGTCCGCGCCCGTCGGTATGCCCAGCTCCGTCAGGTGCTCGGCCACCGCGTCGGGCGTCCGCAGCGCGTTGTTGGTGACGTACGCCAGGTGCATGCCGCCCGCGCGGGCCGCGGCGAGCGACTCCACGGCGTGGTCGATCGCGTGCCCCCCGGCGTACACCACCCCGTCCAGGTCGAGCAGCGCCGTGTCGTACGCCTCGCCCAGGCTCCGCCCACTGCCCTCGGGCCTCGTCCTGACGCTCCGGCTCATTGCACATCGCTCCTCGTTCGACGCCTTTCCCCCGATCATCCCCCATGCCGCTGACACACGTACGATGCCGGGATGAACACAGCAGGTCACCCGGAAGCAACGGCGCGCCGGGGCCTGGAACTCACCCCGTTCCGAGGCCTCCGCTACGACCCCGACCGGGTCGGCAGCCTGGCCGCCGTGACGTCCCCGCCCTACGACGTCGTGGTCCGCCCCGACGGCCTGCTCCACCTCGAGTCCGCCGACCCGCACAACATCGTCCGCCTGATCCTCCCCCAGGCCGCCACGCCCGAGGCCCGCAACGAGCAGGCCGCCGAAACACTCCGGCGCTGGCGGTCGGAGGGCGTACTGACCGTCGACTCCGAGCCCGGCCTGTACGTCTACGAGCAGCGCGGCGGCGACGGCATGCTGCAACGCGGCATCATCGGCGCGCTGCGCGTGTCCGACCCCTCGGAACAGGTCGTCCTGCCGCACGAGGACGTCATGCCGCACGTGGTCGCCGACCGCGCGGCGCTCATGCGGGCCACGTACGCGAACCTCGAGCCCCTCCTCCTCACCTACCGCGGCGACGGTGCCGCAGCCGCCACGACCACCGTCGTGGAGCGCACCGCCGAACGGCCCCCGCTGCTCTCGACGACCACGGAGGACGGCTACTGCCACCGCCTGTGGTCGGTCACCGACGCCGACGACGTCGCCCGCGTCCGCGCCGAGCTGGCGCGCCACCAGGCTCTCATCGCCGACGGCCACCACCGCTGGGCGACCTACCGCACCCTCCGGGCCGAGCACCCTTCGCCCAGCCCGTGGGACCACGGCCTCGTCCTCCTGGTGGACACGGCCCGCTACCCGCTCCGCGTCCGCGCCATCCACCGCCTGCTGCACGGTTTCCCCGTGCGCGACGCCGTCGCCGCCCTGGACGGCCACTTCCGCGTCCGCCGGCTGGACGGCCCCCTGACCCGGGCCATGGAGGAGCTGGCGAAGGCGGCCGAGTCGGGCAACGCCTTCCTCCTCGCCGGTGACGGCTCCTTCCGCCTCGTCGACCGTCCGGACCCCGCCCTGCTGGACCGCACGGTCCCGGCCGGCCGCCCCCGGGCATGGCGCACCCTGGACGCCACGGTCCTGCACGCCACGCTCCTGGCCGACATCTGGCGGATCCCCGACGACTCCGCCGCCCACGTCTCCTACATCCACGACACGGCGGCGACCGTGGCCAAGGCCGAACGCGACGGCGGTACGGCGGTGCTGATGCACCCCGTGCGCGAAGAGGTCGTCCGCGAGCTGGCCCAGCAGGGCGTCACGATGCCCCGCAAGTCGACGTCCTTCGGCCCCAAACCGGCCTCGGGCCTGGTGCTGCGGGCGCTGGACCTGTGACAGGCGGGAAGACGGCATGACGAAGGGGCGGGACCGGCTCGCGGTCCCGCCCCTTCGTCGTCGGACGACGGAGGTCAGTCCTCCTTGCCGTCCTGCGTCTCGTCCTCGTGTCCGGCCTCGGCCGTCGGGCTCGCCGAGCCGCCGTCCTCTTCGTGCTCGTGCTCGTGCTCGTCGAGGGCGTCCACGAATTCCACTCCGTCCAGCTCGGCCAGCCGGTCGGAGGCGTCCGTGCTGCCGTCCCGGTCGGACTCGACGGCCTTGGCGAACCACTCCCGGGCCTCCTGCTCCCGGCCGGCGGCCAGCAGCGCGTCCGCGTAGGCGTACCTCAGCCGCGCGGTCCAGGGCTGTACGGAGTTGGAGGCCAGCTCAGGGCTCTGCAGCGTCACGATGGCCGCGTCCAGCTGCCCCATGTCGCGCCGGGCGCCGGCCGCCACGAGCCGCATCTCGACCTGGCTCGCCTTGTCGAGCTTGTGCACCTCGGGGGCGCCGGCCATGTCCAGCGCCTTCTCCGGCCGCCCGAGCCCACGCTCGCAGTCCGCCATCACCGGCCACAGCTCCACGGACCCGGTCATCCGCCGCGCGGCCCGGAACTCCGCGAGGGCCTCGCTGTACTTCTGGTTGGCGTACGCCGCGAATCCGGCCGCCTCGCGCACGGCCGCGACGCGGGAGGCGAGACGCAGGGCCACCCTGGAGTAGCCGTAGGCCGCCTCGGGGTCCTCGTCGAGCAGCCGGGCGACCATCACCAGGTTCCTGGCGACGTCCTCGGCGAGCGTCTTGGGAAGGCTCTGCAGCTCCTGACGCACGTCCTTGTCGATCTCGTCGCCCGTGACCTCCTCGGGGATCGGCAGGCGCTTGATCGGCTCGCGGTCGCGGTCCCGCTCCTCACGGAAGCGGCCGCCGCCGCCCTGCCGGTCGTCCCGCCCACGGAAACCGCCGGGCCGCCCGCCTCGGTCGTCCCGCCGGGGCCCACGTCCCCCACGGTCGTCCCGCCCACGGAAGCCACCCCGGTCGTCCCGGCCGGCGAAGCCACCCCGGTCGTCACGCCCGCGGAAACCGCCCCGGTCACCGCCACGGCTGTCGTCACGCCGCCCGAAACCACCCCGGTCTCCGCGCTCACCGCGCTCGCCCCGGTTGTCGTGCCGGCGGTCGTCACGACGGTCGTCACGCCGGACTCCACCCCGGTCGCCACGGTCGTCCCGCCGGAACGAGGGGCGCTCGCCCCGGTCACCACGGTCATCACGACGGAACGAAGGACGCTCGCCCCGGTCACCACGGTCGTCCCGCCGGAACGAGGGACGGTCACCCCGGTCACCACGGTCATCACGACGGAACGAAGGACGGTCACCCCGGTCACCACGGTCATCACGCCGGAACGAGGGGCGCTCGCCCCGGTCACCACGGTCATCACGACGGAACGAAGGACGGTCACCCCGGTCACCACGGTCATCACGCCGGAACGGGGGACGCTCACCACCGCGGTCGTCACGACGGAAGCCACGGTCCCCACCACGATCACGATCGTCACGACGCGGCCCACGGTCACGGTCGTCACGACGCCCGTACCCGCCACCGCGATTGTCGTCACGACGGTCGTCACGCCGGAAGCCACCGCGATCGCCACGGTCGTCCCGCCGGAACGAGGGACGGTCACCCCGGTCGCCACGGTCATCACGACGGAACGAAGGGCGCTCGCCCCGGTCACCGCGATCGTCACGACGGAAGCCACGGTCCCCACCACGATCACGGTCGTCACGACGCGGCCCACGGTCACGGTCGTCACGACGCCCGTACCCGCCACCGCGATTGTCGTCACGACGGTCGTCGCGTCGGAAGCCGCCGCGATCACGGTCACCGTCGCGACGGAAACCGCCGCGGTCCCCGCGCTGGCCGCTCCGGTCGCCACGGCCACCACTGTCCCGTCGCCGCTGATCGCGGTCCGGTCGGTCGTCGGGAGAGTTGGTGGACATCGGTGACTCCTGTCTTCGTACTGCAAGTCATTCTCGCGCAGCCGAGTACCCGGTGCGCCCTGGAAAAACGAAAGGACCCCTGGTCCCAGCTGAACGCTGGGGACCAGGGGTCCTTCCCAAAGATTGTTCGGCGGCGTCCTACTCTCCCACAGGGTCCCCCCTGCAGTACCATCGGCGCTGTAAGGCTTAGCTTCCGGGTTCGGAATGTAACCGGGCGTTTCCCCTACGCTATGACCACCGAAACCCTAATGGTTTCGAGCGAACAAGCACACTCTTCAATTGTTCTGTTCAGCTCGAAAGCCGGCAACTGTTCGTTGCCTCAGAACTAACACAGTGGACGCGAGCAAC
>MUMD01000437.1 GCA_002155895.1 Streptomyces rochei | reverse complement strand
GTGCGGCCGAGGGGGCGGACGGGGCCGATGCGCCCGGTGCCCCGGCCCCCGGTGTCTTCGGGCCGCCGCCGGTGATGCCCGCGCCCGCGTCCACGCCGCCGCCCGCGCCGCCGTCCACACCCCTGTCCGCCCCGACACCGATACCGACGGCGCCCGGCACCGGAGTACCGGCCCCGCGCGAGGGCGACCGTCCTCCCGGCCGGCTCTCCGTCTCGGTCGCGGCCACCTCCACCCGGGCCGGCGAGGGCGGCCGGGGCCGTCGGCTCAGCTGCACGGTGGCGCTGGCGGTGGCCGGGGCGATGGCGGCGGTGACGGTCGGCTCGGTGCTCGTGTTCGACCTGCTGCCGGGCGGGGAACGCAGCGACAGCGCCGGCGACGGGGGCCGCACCCCCTCGGCGACCGCGCCGTCCGACCCGGGAGCCGGCGGGGGTGCCGAGTCCGTCCCCGACCGCTACGTCGGCACCTGGGAGGGCCAGGCCGTCGCCGTGGAGGGCAACCTGCCCCTGGGCACCTTCCGCCTGACCGTCCGCGAGGCCGCGGTGGGCGAGCAGGTGGGCACCCTGCGCCACACCGACCTCTTCGGCGGCACCTGCGACGACGTACTGACCCTGAAGAAGGTGACGGAGAAGGAGATCGTCACCGGTGCCGTGGGCGCCGAGGGCAACCGGAAGGTCTGCAACCAGGCCCTCCACACCGTCCGCCTCACCCCGGTCGGCGACGACCTCCGGTACGCCTCCGACAGCGAGGACTCGGGGCGGCCGAGGGCGCGGTTGTCGAAGGTCGAGTAGCGGGGAGTAGCGGGCCGCCCGCGCACGGTCCGCCGGCCGTCCCCGGCCCCGGTCGCCGGTCGTACCGGGCCGGTCCGCCGGTCGTCCCCAGCGACCGCCTCGGCCACCCCTGTCACTACTGTGTCTGCGACAGCGAACACCGGCGAAGGAGAGAGGTGTTCGTCGAGGCGTCACGACGGGGAAGGCCGGCCATGGACACACTGCGAGCGGACGACCCGCGGGAGTTGGGGCCCTACCGCCTCCTGCGCAGGC
>MUMD01000436.1 GCA_002155895.1 Streptomyces rochei | reverse complement strand
CACGCCCGTCGCCGCCGCGTCGGTCCCGTCCTCGACGCGGCGGCGACGGGCGTGGAGGCTGCGACGGACGTAGAGGCGGGGCCCGCGGTGAGAACGGGGTCGGTGGCGGTGGCGGGGGTGCCGCCCTCGCCCGTTCCCGGTTCGGCGTCCCCGCCCGTGGCCGTGCGGGGGCCAGCGGCATCGGTGGCGCGCGCACGCTCGTCCGTGTCCTCGGTGCCGGGGCCGTGCGGGTCGGTCCGGTCGGCGCCAGGACCGCGCAGCCCCGTCTCCCCGGCCCCGGGGAGACGCGGATCGGAGTCTTCCGGACCGGGGTCCCGAGGGGCGGTGTGCCGGAGCGGTTTCACCGACGGGGGCGCGTCGGCGGGACCGGGCGCCGGCCGGTCCAGTTCGTAGTCCCCCGTGTCCGTCCCGGCGGGCGCCGCCGGGCGTTCCAGCTCGAAGTCGCCCCCGGCGGACTCCTCGTCACCGGTGACGGTGGTGGGGGCCGTGCGAGGGCGTTGCAGCTCGAAATCGCCGTCGGCCGCGCCGTCGGACGAGCGGGGACGGCTCCACCACTTCCCCTTCGTGGGCTTCCCCTCGTTCATGTTCTCCCCCACAGACGGCCGCGGATCGTCGGCGCCGAGGCTCTGGCGCCGTCCCGGGATTCAATCAGGTCCGCGGGCCGGTGCGCAGATCCCGGTCAGCGGGCCGACCGGTGGGAGGCCGCCGGGTAGGGGGACGGGAGCGGGTCGGGGACGGGCGCGGCGAACAGGTCCGGCGGCCTGACGTCGGCACTCGCCGACCAGGAGGCCAGTGCGAGGGGCGGTACCGCTTCGAGCGGGCGTATCAGCGGGGAGACGGCGGCGGCGCCGGCCGTCACCGGTGTGGTCAGCGCGTGCAGCGTCTGCTCCCGCGGATCGGCTCCGGCGGGGGCCGGCAGTCCGGGAAGCAGCGGCGCGGACGCCTCGGTGGGGGCCACGGGGGTGTCGCCGAGCACGCGCTGTCCCTGGGCCTGTCCGAGCAGCGGCGTGCCCGAGCGGCGGCGCTGGCTCTCCGGGGTCGCCGCGCCCGCGCCCTGGGTGCGCGCCGGTGTCACATTGCTGCCGCTCCCGGAGCCGCGCGCCTCCGTGCTGGTGTCCGGCGTGCCCACGGTGACGCCGCCGAGCGCGATCGCGGCCAGCGAGACCGCTCCGGCGGCGGCGAACGCGAACCGCAGGCCGCGGGAGGACGACCGCTCGGCCTCGTGCCGGCTCACGTCGTGGATGCGGAAGCCGCGCCCCGGCGAGGGGGGCGCCAGTACCGACGAGGAGTGCGGCCGGGCGGGGACGTAACCGAACTCGAACCGCTCGCCGCGCTTGGCCCCGAAGACCCCGTCGAGGCCCTTGGAGAAGCCCTCGCCGCCCAGCGGCGAACCGCCACCGTCCACGTCGCCGCCGGGCAGCCCCTGGAGGCGGGCCAGGAAGCTCTCGGACGGAGCGGGCGGTGCCGCTTCGGCGAAGACGTTCTTCAACCGGCGCTGCGCGTCGACCTCCGCCTTGCACTTCGGGCAGGTGGCCACGTGCGCGAGGACGCGCTCCCGCGCGTCATGACCGAGCTCACCGTCCACCAGGGCGGAGAGTCGGTCTCCCAGATGCTGCTCTGCGAGGTGTCCCTCGGATTCCGGACGTGACCCACTCACGCGCTCGTGCCCCCTCCTCCCAGTGCGGGAACACGGGACGCGAACGAGCGACGCTCGGCCCGCGCCTCGGGGGAACGGTGGGCGAGGGCCTTGCGCAGCTGGGAGCGACCGCGGTGGATGCGGGAGCGGACCGTGCCGAGCTTGACGCCGAGCGTCGCGGCGATCTCCTCGTACGACAGCCCCTCGATGTCGCACAGGACGACCGCCGCGCGGAACTCGGGCGCGAGGGTGTCCAGGGCCTGCTGGACGTCCGCGTCGAAGTGGGCGTCGTGGAAGACCTGCTGCGGGGTCGGCTCCTTGCTGGGCAGCCGCTCGGCCGCGTCGTCGCCGAGCGCGTCGAAGCGGATGCGCTGCTTGCGGCGGACCATGTCCAGGAAGAGGTTGGTGGTGATCCGGTGCAGCCAGCCCTCGAAGGTGCCGGGCGTGTAGGTCGACAGGGACCTGAAGACACGGACGAAGACCTCCTGGGTGAGGTCCTCGGCGTCGTGCTGGTTGCCGGTGAGGCGGTAGGCGAGGCGGTAGACCCGGCCGCTGTGGGTGCTGACGATCTCCTCCCAGGTGGGCGGAGTCCACGCCTGCCCGTCCGCGTCGCTGGTGAAGGTCGCGGTCTGGGCGTGTCCCGAGGCGGGACGGTCGGCGTGGCTGTGGTCAGCAGCGGTGTCGTTCACGGATTTCGGCCTGCCTGCCGATCCGAGGAAGCGCCGCAGCACTCCCCCCCGATCCGCGGGTGCGGCCGCACCTCCCCTGTCGGCTCTGGTGGTGTCCAGTGGAGCCCCTACCATAGCCACCTCGCCCGTTAGCTCCGGATAAGCGGTTTTACGAGAATTTGATCTGGGCTGACACGGCTCGTACGGCTGCGTCAGCACTTGCTCGGCACCCTGGCCCACTTCGCCGCCCCCGTCGCGTCCGGCCGTCCAGTCGTCTCTCCTTGCTCTCCTCTTAAACGACTGGTCCCATCTGCGGGTTCCCGACGCCAACGGATACAGTCACGCCGAGGCAACCACGGGGACAGGAGAGGGTCATTACCGGCAACCGGCAGACGAGCTGGGCGTTCGCCGACGCCTATGTCGCCGAGGACGACGCGCTGCTCTGGGCACGCGACCGGGCCCGCGAGGCGGGCCTGCGCTCGGTGACCCCGGGCACGGGCTCCGCGCTGGGACTGCTCGCCGCCGCCGTGGACGCGAAGGCGGTCGCGGAGATCGGCACCGGCTGCGGCGTCTCCGGTATCCATCTGCTGCACGGCATGCGGCCGGACGGCGTGCTGACCACCGTGGACCCCGAGCCGGAGCACCAGCAGTTCGCCCGTCAGGCGTTCCGCGCCGCGGGCTTCGCCAGCAACCGGGCCCGCTTCATCCCCGGCCGCGCCCTGGACGTCCTGCCCCGGCTCGCGGACGCTGGTTACGACCTCGTCTTCTGCGACGGCGACCGCCTCGAGTACCTGGACTACCTCGCTGAATCGTTGCGCCTGCTGCGTCCCGGAGGCCTCGTCGCCTTCGAAGGCGTCTTCGGCACCGGCCGGACGATCGACTCCGGGCCGCAGCCCACCGAGGTGCTGCGGCTGCGGGAGCTGCTGCGCGCGGTGCGGGAGAGCCAGGAACTGGTGCCCTCACTGCTGCCGGTGGGCGACGGCCTGCTGTGTGCCGTGAAGCGGTGAACCCTCGCGCGTACGGCCGCGGGCAGCGAACGCAGTCGCCCCGGCACCGCGTGCGGTACCGGGGCGACTGAACGGGTATGGTCGCTCGCGCGTCAGCCGACGACCTGCTTGAGGGCGTCGCCGAGCGCGTCGGCCTCATCGGGGGTCAGCTCGACGACGAGCCGCCCGCCGCCTTCGAGCGGAACGCGCATGACGATGCCCCGCCCCTCCTTGGTCACCTCGAGCGGGCCATCGCCCGTCCGCGGCTTCATGGCCGCCATGCTCGTTCCCCTTCCTGATACCAGCTCACCGTCACCGCCGACGGCCCGTGAGGGCACGCGCAGTCCGGCCCGGACGCGCGACACCGGCATCGAACACATTGCTTCCCAGCCATTATCCCGCATCCCACGACCCGATGACCAACATCGGTCGGCATCGCTTGGGCAACGCGCGCGAGCAAAACCACTCAATTCGGCGATGTGACTGCGATACTGCGCGCCCCCGCGCACATCCTCACGACGGATACGGACCGGAATCCTTTGACGCAGGTCACATCCGCGGGGCGATCCACTTCCGGTGATCTCCGTCATGCTGAGTCCCGGACACACGTACCACCACGACCGTCTACGACGCGGAGGGGAACCCATGGCCGACACCGTGCTCTACGAGGTGAGCGACGGGCTCGCGACGATCACGCTGAACCGCCCCGAGGCGATGAACGCGCTGAACATCGAGACCAAGGTCGCGCTCCGGGACGCGGTGCGTTCCGCGGCGGCCGACGAGGCCGTACGGGCGGTCCTGCTGACGGCGGCCGGGGAGCGGGCGTTCTGCGTGGGGCAGGACCTCAAGGAGCACATCGGGCTGCTGTCCGCCGACCGGGAGACGGGCTCGGGGCAGACCATGAGCACGGTGCGCGAGCACTACAACCCGATCGTGCGGGCCCTGGCCGACGCGCGGAAGCCGGTGGTCGCCGCCGTGAACGGCGTGGCGGCCGGGGCCGGCTTCGGCTTCGCGCTCGCGGCGGACTACCGGATCGTCGCGGACACCGCGTCCTTCAACACCTCGTTCGCCGGCGTGGCGCTCACCGCCGACTCCGGGATCTCCTGGACGCTGCCGCGCGTCGTCGGCCCCGGGCGCGCCACCGACCTGCTGCTCTTCCCGCGCACCGTGAAGGCGCAGGAGGCGTACGAGCTGGGGATCGCCAACCGGGTCGTGCCCGCCGCCGAGCTGCGCGCCGAGGCGGAGAAGGTGGCGCGGGCCCTGGCCGAGGGGCCGACCGTGGCCTACGCGGCGCTGAAGGAGTCGGTCGCCTTCGCGCTGACGCATTCGCTGGACGAGGCCCTGGAGAAGGAGGACGAGCTGCAGTCCCGGGCCGGGTCCTCCGAGGACCACGCGATCGCCGTCCGTGCCTTCGTGGAGAAGGAGACGCCGCGCTATCTGGGCCGGTGAGTCACCGGCTGCCGCGTGCGGTGGCCGTCTCCCGGGCCGTCCCCGGGGCCCCGGCGTGCCACGCAGGTCTCCAGGTGGTCGTCCACCAGTCCGCAGGCCTGCATCAGCGCGTACGCGGTCGTCGGGCCGACGAAGCGCAGGCCCCGCTTCTTCAGTGCCTTGGACAGCGCCGTGGACTGCGGGGTGACGGCCGGGACGTCGGCGAGGGTCCGGGGCACGGGACGTCCGACGGGGTCCGGGGCGTGCGACCAGATCAGCTCGTCCAGCTCACCGGGGGCCCAGTCGGCGAGGACGCGCGCGTTGGCGAGGGTCGCGTCGATCTTGGCGCGGTTGCGGATGATGCCGGTGTCGGCGAGCAGGCGGTCGCGGTCCTCGTCGCCGAAGGCCGCGACCTCGGCGATCCGGAAACCGGCGAAGGCGGCGCGGAAGCCGGGGCGGCGGCGCAGGATGGTGAGCCAGGACAGACCGGACTGGAAGGCCTCCAGGCTGAGGCGCTCGAAGAGGGCGTCGTCGCCGTGGACCGGACGTCCCCACTCCTCGTCGTGGTACGCCACGTAGTCCGTGGTGGACAGGGCCCAGGGGCAGCGCGGCGCTCCGTCCGGCCCGGCGACCGCCTCCCCCGCGCTCACTGCTGCTCCTCCGGCTGCGGCTTCTCCATGGACACGTGCCGGTGGGCGGCGGCCCGGGCGCCGGCCAGCGCGGACTCCAGGTCGGCGATGCGGGCGTCCCGCTCGGCCAGCTCGGCGCCGAGGCGGCCGAGGGCGTCGTCGACGTCCGCCATGCGGTAGCCGCGCGCGACGAGCGGGAAGCGGAGCCGCTCGACGTCCGCGCGGCCGACGGGGCGGTCCGGGGGCAGGGAGTCCCGCAGCCGCTCGGGCGGGGCGTCGGGCAGCGGCCCGCTGTCGCCGCCGCTCACCACGGCGAGCGTCACCGCGGCGACCACGACGGCCAGCGCGACGACGAGGAACAGGAACATGACCATCGCTGGGGCCCCCATGGTCGGTCGTTGGGTCGGTCGTTCGATCTGCGTCCGGGTCCGAGCCGGCTCCCGATCGAACCGGAGTCGGTTGTGCCGGGTCCGATCGTGCCATGCGAGTCTGACAGTCGGGGCCGCAGGCGGCCGGAGGCCGGGAGTCCGGTTCCTTCTCGCCGCGCCCGGTTCAGTGGACGAGAAGGGTGTGGACGAGGAGATGTCACAGGGGATGCTCAGACTGGGCAGGCGTGAATTCGCGGCGCACGAGCCGGTGATCATGGCGATCGTGAACCGGACCCCGGATTCCTTCTACGACCAGGGGGCGACCTTCCAGGACGAGCCCGCCCTCGCGCGCGTGGAGCAGGCGGTGGCCGACGGGGCCGCCATCATCGACATCGGCGGGGTGAAGGCCGGGCCGGGCGACGAGGTGTCGGCCGAGGAGGAGGCGCGGCGGACGGTGGGGTTCGTCGCGGAGGTGCGGCGGCGGTTCCCGGACGTGGTGATCAGCGTGGACACCTGGCGGCACGAGGTCGGCGCGGCCGTCTGCGAGGCCGGGGCGGACCTGCTGAACGACGCGTGGGGCGGCGTCGACCCGAAGCTGGCGGAGGTCGCGGCGCGGTACGGGGTGGGGCTGGTGTGCACGCATGCCGGTGGCGCGGAGCCGCGGACGCGGCCGCACCGGGTGACGTACGACGACGTCGTGGCCGACATCCTGAAGGTGACGGTGGGGCTGGCCGAGCGGGCGGTGGCGCTCGGGGTGCCGCGGGAGTCGGTGCTGATCGATCCCGGGCACGACTTCGGGAAGAACACGCGGCACAGCCTGGAGGCGACCCGGCGGCTCGGGGAGATGGTCGAGACCGGGTGGCCGGTGCTGGTGTCGCTGTCCAACAAGGACTTCGTCGGGGAGACGCTGGACCGGCCGGTCAAGGAGCGGGTGATCGGGACGCTGGCGACGACGGCGGTGTCGGCGTGGCTGGGCGCGCAGGTGTACCGGGTGCACGAGGTCGCGGAGACGCGGCAGGTGCTGGACATGGTGGCGACCATCGCGGGGCACCGGGAGCCGGCGGTGGCACGGAGGGGGTTGGCGTAGGCG
>MUMD01000435.1 GCA_002155895.1 Streptomyces rochei | reverse complement strand
GGCCGGGTGGGTGACGTACTCGGAGTGCGGGCCGTTGGGAGGGGTGATGTGATCTTCGGTGGCGGCTTTCGGCTCCGAGGATGTCGATCAATATCTGCTCATATCTCCTGATCAAAAACATACCGCGCATGATCCGATACCGACCGGCCTGTAACGGTGGGCGCTAGCGGTGATCGAAACGTGACCGGATACGCTGACTTGAGTGGTGGCAGCGACCTATCGACAAACCAGGTAATCGCCAGTAGACACCAGCAGACAGGAGACCCCTCGTGACCGTCGTCGGGCCGTTCGGGCTGAGCGTGCGGGACCAGGCTCTGGAAGCCGATGTCCAGGCCGGATTGGTCGCGGTCGAGGAAGGGTTGCTTGAGGCAACCAAAAGCGAGGTGCCCTTCATCACGGAGGCCGCCCAGCACCTGGTGCGGGCCGGCGGCAAACGGTTCCGGCCACTGCTGGTGATGCTCTCGGCCCAGTTCGGCGACCCCTACGCCCCGGGCATCGTGCCCTCGGCGGTCGTGGTGGAGCTGACCCACCTCGCCACGCTGTACCACGACGACGTGATGGACGAGGCGTCCGTGCGGCGCGGCGTGCCCAGTGCGAACACCCGCTGGGGCAACTCCGTCGCGGTCCTCACCGGCGACTTCCTCTTCGCCCGCGCCTCCCAGATCCTCGCCGACCTCGGTCCCGAGGCGGTCCGCGTGCAGGCCCTCGCCTTCGAGCGGCTGGTCACCGGCCAGATCCTGGAGACGGCGGGCCCCCAGGACGGGCGGGACCCGGTCGACCACTACCTGGACGTGCTCGGCGGCAAGACGGGATCGCTGGTGGCGGTCTCCTGCCGGTTCGGCGCNNGGCGTCGCCTTCCAGCTGGCGGACGACGTCCTGGACATCGCCTCCGACTCCCACGAGTCCGGCAAGACCCCCGGGACCGACCTGCGCGAGGGCATCCCGACCCTCCCGGTGCTGCGGCTGCGCGAGCGGGCGGCCCGGCTGGGGCTGGCCGAGGACGTCGCCCTGTGCGAGCTGCTGGACTCCGACCTGTCCGACGACGCGCGGCACGCGGAGGCCCTGCGGCTGCTGCGCGCCCACCCCGCGCTGGAGCAGGCGCGCAAGGACACCGTGCGCTACGCCAAGGACGCCCGGGCGGCGCTGGCCCCGCTGCGGGAGTGCGAGGCGAAGTCGGCGCTGGTGGAGCTGTGCGACGCCGTGGTGCACCGGGCCGGCTGAACCTCCCACCGCACCCGCGGCCGAAGTGACCTGGGTCACGGCCGACGGGTGCGTTCGCGCGCCCGGGGTGTGCCACCCCCTACGGGCGGGGGGAGGCGGGGCCCCTCCGTGTCATCCCGCAGGAGTACGCGGAGTTGAGCCCGCGGTCTGACGCTTCTTCCCGGCCGATTTGGTCAGATGGACACCACGGAAAACACCAATCCTCACCGATTCGGGTGAGAATGGCGGCTCACGGGTGAGACAGCGAGTGCGAGGTCGCGAGACAGCCGCCGCCGACGACGGAGGTAGGGCACAGATGGCACCGATCGATTCCGACGACAACAGGACCGCCGAAGAGGGCGAGGGCCTGCGCGCCGGACGGCGCAAGGCCGCGCGCTACGTCGTCCCGGTCGCGGTGATGGGGGTGGCGGCCGTGACGATCGGGCTGGTCCCCGCGATCGCCGACTCCGGGGACCCCGACCTCCCGAAGGTCACGGCGGAGCAACTCATAGAGAAGATCGCCAAGTCGGACGTCCAGCAGCTGTCCGGCACGGTCAAGATCAGCACGGACCTGGGCCTGCCGGACCTCGGCGGCCTGGAGAGCGGACTGATGTCCGTCATGTCCGGAAAGCCGGGTGCGTCCGGCGGCGAGGACGGCTCCGCCGCCGACCCGTCGGCCAAGCTCACCGAGCTGGTCTCCGGCACCCACACGCTGCGGGTCGCGGCGGACGGCCCCGACCGGCAGAAGCTGTCACTGCTGGAGAACGCCGCCGAGTACAGCCTGATCCACGACGGCAAGGACGTCTGGGGCTACGACAGCGCGTCCAACGAGGTCTACCACGCGACCAGGTCCGAGGCGCCCGGGCAGCCGGAGAAGCAGGCGAAGCCGGAGAAGGACGTGCCGGCCACGCCGAAGGACTTCGCCGACCAGGCCCTCAAGGCGGTCGACGACACCACCTCGGTCACCGTCGACGGCACCGCCCAGGTGGCCGGCCGGGACGCGTACCGGCTGGTGATCGAGCCCAAGCAGGAGGGCTCCACGGTCGGCGCGGTCAGCATCGCGGTGGACGCGAAGACGGGCATGCCGCTGAAGTTCACCCTCACTCCGGCGAGCGGCGGCGCCGCCGTCGTGGACGCGGGCTTCACCCAGGTCAGCTTCGCGAAGCCGGACGCGTCGACCTTCGACTTCACCCCGCCCGAGGGCGCGAAGGTGACCGAGGCCGACGAGACGGCCGGTGCCCCGGAGCACGGGCGCGAGCCGGTCGGCGGCGACGCCGCCGAGGGGCTGGACGGGCTGAAGGTCATCGGCGAGGGCTGGAACTCGATCGCCGCCTTCGACACCGGCGGCCAGGGCCTGCCCACCGCCTCCGCGGGCGGTGACGCCGGTGCCCTCTCCGGCTTCCTCGGCTCCTTCGGCGACCAGGTCAAGGGCGACTTCGGTTCCGGCACGGTCTTCAAGACCCGTCTGGTCAACGCCCTGATCACGGACGACGGCAAGGTCTACGCCGGCGCGGTCACCAAGGAGGCGCTGGTGAAGGCGGCCGACGCGGCCGAGTAGCCTCCCCGCCCGCGGCGGCGGACGGCAGCGGCACGCCGCAGTCCGAGGCAGCACGAGGCAGCACGAGGCAGCACGAGGCAGTACGGACGGTGTGGAGCGGGAGCGAGGAGGAGAGGGAGCCGATGGCCGGAGCGTCCACCGCGGAGCCGGAGCGCACGGAGCACCCGCGGCGGGAAGGTGACGCCGAGGCCGTCATCGCCACCCGCGCGCTCACCAAGCGCTACCGCGGCGGACAGCTCGCCGTGGACGGTCTCGACCTGACCGTCCCGGCGGGCAGCGTCTTCGGCTTCCTCGGCCCCAACGGATCCGGCAAGACCACCACCATCCGCATGCTGATGGGCCTGATCGAGCCGACCTCGGGCACCGCCGCCGTCCTCGGCAGACCGGTGCCGCGCGACACCCGCGCCGTACTGCCCCAGGTCGGCGCCCTCATCGAGGGACCGGCCCTGTACGGCTTCCTCTCCGGCCGGGACAACCTGCTGCGCTACGACGCGGCCGACCCGACCGCCGACCCGCGCACCCGGCGCGAGCGGGTCGGGGCCGCGCTGGACCGGGTGGGCCTGGCGGCCGCCGCCGGCAAGAAGGCGAGGGCGTACTCGCTCGGCATGAAGCAGCGCCTCGGACTCGCCGCGGCGCTGCTCCAGCCGCGCCGCCTGCTCGTCCTGGACGAGCCCACCAACGGACTGGACCCCCAGGGCATGCGGGAGATCCGCACCCTGGTGCGCGAACTCGCCTCCGACGGCACCACCGTCTTCCTCTCCTCCCACCTGCTGGACGAGATCGAGCAGGTGTGCACCCACGCCGCCGTGATGGCGCGGGGACGGCTGATCACCCAGGGCCCGGTCGCCGAGCTGTCGGCCGGTGCCCGCGGCCGGCTGGTGGTGACCACCCCGGACGTGGGGGAGGCGGCCCGGGTGCTGAAGGAGCAGGGGGCCGGTGACGTGGTCGTCGCCGAGGACCGGGTGACCGCCGAGCCACCCGGCCGGGACCTCGCCGACCTGAACGCCGCGCTCGTCACGGCCGGCGTCCGGGTCCGCGGGTTCGGAGTGGAACGGGCGTCCCTGGAGGACGCGTTCGTGGCGCTGACCGGGGAGGGTTTCGATGTCGCGGGCTGAGGCGCGGCTGCCGGTGCGGG
>MUMD01000434.1 GCA_002155895.1 Streptomyces rochei | reverse complement strand
CAGCGCCCGCAGCACCTGCTCGTCGGCGTGGAAGGTGGTGAGGACGATGACCTGCGGGGCGTCCCGTCGGCCCCGCAGCCGCTCGGTGGCCGTCAGACCGTCCACGCCCGGCATGCGGATGTCCATGAGGACGACGTCCGGGCGGGTGCGGTCGACGAGCCCGGCGACCTCGTCGCCGTCGGCTGCCTCCCCCACGATCTCGACGTCGTCGGCCCCGCCGAGCATGAAGGACAACCCGGCCCGCACCAACGGGTCGTCGTCGACGAGGAGGAGTCTGATGGCAGTCATGGCCTCTACGTAATCAGGTCGACGGGGGTCGGTTCAGGCCGACGGGGTCACTGCCCGTTCGGGCCGACGGTGTCACTGCCCGTTCACGCGCCGGCGGCACCGCGCGCCGGGTGCCCGGGTCATCCCCACGGCAGCCGGGCCCGTACCTCGAAGCCGCCCTCGGGGGTCGGGCCGTGGTCCAGGGTGCCGCCCGTGAGGGAGGCCCGCTCGGTGAGGCCGATCAGCCCCTGCCCGGAGCCGGGTACGTGCGGAACCTCCCCCTCGGGTGCGGTGTTGCGGACGGTCAGCACCAGACCGTCGCCCCGGGCCCCGGAGACGGAGACGGTGACCTCGGTGCCGGGCGCGTGCTTGCGCGCGTTGGTCAGTGCCTCCTGGGCGATGCGGTACGCGGTGCGGCCGACGGAGGCGGGAACCTCGGCGGCGTCGGCGACGCGGGCGGCGAGGACGACCTTCATGCCGGCCTCCCGGGACTCGGCGACCAGTCCGTCGAGCGCGGCGAGCGTCGGCTGGGGACGGCCCGCGTCCTCGGACTCCCCGGCGCGGAGCACGCCGATGATCTCCCGCAGGTCCTGGAGGGCGTCGTGTGCGCTCTCCCGGATCACGCCGGCCGCCCGCGCGACGTCCTCGCGGGACGCGTCGGGCCGGAACTCCAGGGCGCCCGCGTGCACACTGAGCAGGGTCAGCCGGTGGGCCAGCACGTCGTGCATCTCGCGCGCGATGGCCTCACGGGCCAGCCGCTGCGCCTGTTCGGCCCGCAGCCGTGCCTCCGCCTCGGCGTGCCGGGCACGGTCGCGCAGGCTCAGCAGGAGCCGCCGCTTGGAGCGGACGAGCAGGCCCCAGCCGATGACCGTGACGCCGAGCAGCACGCTGATGAAGAGCGACGCGAGATAGGGCAGGCCCGGCTCCGGACGCATCCAGTAGAACAGGGGCGTCACGGCGAGACTCGCGCCGCCGATCCAGGCCACGTACCGGAACGGCCGGTGCACGGCGAGCGTGAACAGGGAGAGGAGGACCGCGCCGCCCGCGGTGGCCGACAGGAGCGAGACCGGCACCATCGCCACGGCCAGGCCCACCGGCCACCTGCGCCGGAGCCAGACGGCGGCGCAGGACAGGGCTCCGATCACCTGGTCGGCGACAGCCATGGCGGCGGAGAGGTTCTCGTCGTCCAGCACGTCGGCGGCCAGGAGTCCGATGGTGACCGCCAGCAGGAAGCAGCCGAAGTCGACGAACCAGTCGCGGGCGGTGCGCCGGGGCCTGCCGCCGGGACGGGACCGTTCCGGGTACAGGTCCTCGACCAGCGCCGAGGGCAGCGCCCAGCGCCGCCCCGGGAGCGCCGTGGGTACCGTGGCCTGCTTGTCACCGTTCACAGTCGACAAATCTACGCACCGGTCGTGACCGGGACGGCCGGGCGGGGGGGATCGCCGACCCAAGTCGAGGGACCGGATACTTTCGGCGCACCGGGGCCCGCCGGACGGCGCCTTGTGACGGGCAGGACTCGCCCCGCGGCCGATGTGTATGGGGGGACCGCGGGGCGAGGGTCGGGGCATGAAGGAATTGCTGGAGTTCCTGGGGCTGATCGCCGTGATCCAGGGCGTGGCCGCCCTGGTGCACGAGTTCACCGACTGGAAATGGGGCCTGGTGCAGCGGATCGGTTTCCTCGACGGCTACGAGGTGTACGCGGGTGTCGTGCTGCTCGCTCTCGGCGGCGCGCTGTTCGCCGCCGCCGAGAGCCGGAAGTCCGGGTGAGCCGAGTCCCCGGACCGGCGGTGGCCGCCCTCAGCAGCCGTGGTCGACGAGGTCGAACGAGGCGTAGTGGTCGGCCGTGTAGTAGTCCTCCTGATACGACTCACCGGTGACGATGCGGCGGGCGCCCCGGGTGTCGGAGCCCGGGGTGATCACCGTGTACTCGTGGTAGTACCCGGTGGAGCGGCTGGGCAGGATGCCCTCCCGGTTCTGGAAGATGGTGCCGTCCTGCTCGAACGGGTAGGGGCCGCCCTGCTCGATCAGGTCGAGGGTGTCGTGGGCCTGGGAGGGCAGGTCGCTGTAGCAGATGTCGCCGACCGCCGCGGGGGCGGCGCCGGCCGGGCTCGCCGAGACGGCGCCGCCGACGAGGAGGGTGGACAGGACTGCGGCTGCTGCGCCGAACCGAGCGACGCGTGGGGGGAATCGCATGGCCTCATGATGACGCGCGTAGACAGTGGCATGTCAATGACAAGACGGTGGAGTTTCCCGGGACGTCATATGTGTTTTCGGGGAGTTCACACGGGTGTGGCGTCCGACCCTGAGGTCCGTGTCCGTTCGCCGCCAGCGTCCGGCGGGCCGGGCCGGTGGGATGGAGCCATGAACACGAGCGCGAGCACGACCACCTACACGAACACGGACACGAACCCGGCTCCTTCCGCACTCCTCCCGGCCCCTCTCGCCGGCCGTACCGCCCTGGTGACCGGCGGCAGCCGCGGCATCGGCGCGGCGACCGCGCTGCGGCTGGCGCGGGACGGTGCCGATGTGGCCCTGACCTATGTGAACCGCGAGGACGCCGCCAAGGAGGTCGTCCGGGCCGTCGAGGCCATGGGCCGCCGGGCGGTGGCGCTGCGCGCGGACAGCGCCGACGCGGACGGGGCGACGGAGGCGGTGGAACGTACCGCCGAGGCGCTGGGCCGGCTCGACGTGCTGGTCAACAACGCGGGCGTCGGCCTGCTCGGCCCCCTCGACGGCTTCTCGGTCGCCGACGTGGACCGGGTGCTGGCGGTCAACGTGCGGGGCGTCTTCCTCACGTCACGGGCGGCCGCGGCCCGTATGACGGACGGCGGGCGGATCATCACCGTCGGCAGTTGCATGGCGCTGCGGGTGCCGGGTCCCGGCGGGACGCTGTACGCGATGAGCAAGGCGGCGCTGGTCGGACTGACCAGGGCGCTGGCCCGGGAGCTGGGCGGGCGGGGCATCACCGCGAACATCGTCCACCCCGGGCCGATCGACACCGACATGAACCCGGCCGACGGCCCGTACGCCGACGGGCAGGCGGCGATGACCGCGCTGGGCCGCTTCGGCAGGGCCGAGGAGGTGGCGGCGACCGTCGCCCACCTGGCGTCGGCGGCCTACGTCACCGGGGCGGAGTTCTCGGTGGACGGCGGTCACGCCGCCTGACGCCGGCGGCGAGGACGGGGCGGGGACCGCCGCGCCGGAGGTGACGACGGAGCGGGCACCGCCGCGCCGGAGGTGACGACGGCGCCCGTCCGCCCCGGCGGCGGGGCCGGGAGACACGCGTGGGGCGCGCCGGTGCTGTCCAGGCCGGGCGCGCCCCACGGGTCCACGGGGTGGGTCAGCCGCCCAGCTCCTGGTGGCGGGCGGCGAGGTGGGCCGCGCCGTCCTCGGTCAGCGAACCGAACAGGCGCAGGCGGGAGATGCCGCCGTCGGGGAAGATGTCCACGCGCGCGTGGGTGCCGACGGCCGCCTCGGGCAGGACGAAGCGGTGGTTGGTGTCGGGCTGCATGCGGGTGCGCGGCAGGACCTCGCGCCACTCGCCGGACTCGCCGTCCTTCACGGACACCGAGGCCCAGCCGGCCGAGTTGCCCTTCAGGTACGCCGTGTCGATCTCGATCGCGCGGATCTGGACGCGGTCCACCAGCCGGTAGCTAATCCAGTCGTTGCCCTGGTCGCGGCGGCGGCGGGTCTCCCAGCCGTCGTCCATCTTGCGGGAGCGGCCCGGCTGGATGGTGTTGGTGGCCGGCGAGTAGAAGAGGTTGGAGGCGTCCTCGACCTGGCCGCCGTTCTCCAGGGCGACGACGTCGAAGGTGCCGAGGGCGGCGAGCCACGCCGGGTCGGGCACGACCTCGCCGTAGACGCGCAGGCGGGCGATGCCGCCGTCGGGGTGCTGCTTGAGGCGCAGGTGGGTGAAGCGCTGCTCGGCCGAGACGGCGAAGCCGTTGGCGGCGTGGCCGCCGACCGCGGTGCGCGGGACGAGGGTCGTCCACTTCACGTCGTCGGCGAGCAGTTCCTCGGGCGACGGGGAGCCGGCGACCGAGGTGCCCTCGACGGAGACGGCCTGCGGGTAGTTGCCGCGGAAGTGGGCGGTGTCGACGACGATGCCGCGGATCACGCCGGGGGCGCCGAGGCGGATCAGCGCCCAGTCGTGGTCGTCCTCGGTGGGCCAGGGGTGCTCGGCGGAGACACCGCGGCGCCGGCGGGTCTCCCAGCCGTCCATGACCTTGCCCTTGTGCCCGAAGTGCTCGGGGTCGAACTCGGCGCGCTCGGGCACCAGCAGGTTCTCGCGCTGGGCGAAGAACTCGTCGTTGGCGGCGACGACACCCGCGCCGAGCTGCCGGTCGGCAAGATTGGCGTACTGGGTGAAGGGGAGGTCGGCGGTGCGGTAGTCCGCGTACGGGTCGCCGCCTCCGTAGGGGTTCGCGTCTCCGGTGAAGCTGGCCAACGAGGTGTTCTGCTGGGCCGTCACGGTGATCAGGTGTTCCTCTCGGGTTCGTTCGTCGTGTGGGTCGGGCAGGTCCGGACGTGGGTCACGGGGTCCGGGTGAGGAGCTGTCCCTTCGGGTCGGTGAACGCGCCGTCCGCCACGATGCGCGCTCCGCGCAGCCAGGTGGACTTCACGACGCCGTACAGGGTCTTGCCCGCGTACGCGGTGACGCGGTTGCGGTGCTGGAGGGCGGCCGGGTCGACGGTGAAGGTCTCGTCCGGGGCGAGGACCGCGAAGTCGGCGTCGTGGCCGGCCGCGATGGCGCCCTTGTGTCCGTCCAGGCCGACCTGGCGGGCCGTGTTCGCGGACATCCAGCGCACGATGTCCTCCAGGCCGAGGCCGCGCTCGCGGGCCTTGGTCCACATCGCCGGGAGGCTGAGCTGGAGGCCGGCGATGCCGCCCCAGGCGGTGGCGAAGTCGTCGGTCTTCAGGTCGGCGGTGGACGGCGAGTGGTCGGTGACCACGCAGTCGATGGTGCCGTCCACGAGCGCCTGCCACAGCAGGTCCTGGTTGGCGGCCTCGCGGATGGGCGGGCAGCACTTGAACTCGCTGGCGCCGTCGGGCACTTCCTCGGCGGTGAGGGTGAGGTAGTGCGGGCAGGTCTCGACGCTCACCCGCACGCCGTCGGCGCGGGCCTCGGCGATCAGCGGCAGGGCGTCGCTGGAGGAGAGGTGCAGGATGTGCACGCGGGCGTTGAACCGCTTGGCCTGGGCCAGGAGGGTCGCGATCGCGGTGTCCTCGGCGTCGCGCGGGCGGCTGGCGAGGAAGTGCGCGTACTTGGGACCGCCCTGCTGCGGGGCGGCGGCCAGGTGGTGCGGGTCCTCGGCGTGCACGATCAGCAGGCCGTCGAAGGCGGCGATCTCCGCCAGCGACCGGGCCAGCTGCTCCTGGTCGAGGTGCGGGAACTCGTCCACGCCCGACGGGGACAGGAACGCCTTGAAGCCGAAGACCCCGGCCTCGTGCAGGGGGCGCAGGTCCTTGACGTTGTCGGGCAGCGCGCCGCCCCAGAAGCCGACGTCGATGTGGGCCTTGTCGGCGGCGACCTCGCGCTTGGTGCGCAGGTTGTCGACCGTGGTGGTCGGCGGTATGGAGTTCAGCGGCATGTCGACGAGGGTGGTGATGCCGCCGGCCGCCGCGGCGCGGGTGGCGGTCCAGAAGCCCTCCCACTCGGTGCGGCCGGGGTCGTTCACATGCACGTGGGTGTCGACCAGGCCGGGCAGGACGACGTGGTCGCCGACGTCCTCCAGCCGGGCGCCGTCCGGTACGGGGGCGTCGTACGGCAGGACCGCCGTGATCTTCTCCCCGGTCACCGCGATCGACGCGGCGCGTGTCCCCTCGGGGGTGATGACGCGCGTCGAGCGCAGCACCAGTTCAGCTCCGGACACCCGAAACCCCTCTTTCTGCCGCCGAGTTTTTCAACGTTCTGTTGAAGCCTCCTGTCGAAGGAGTCTTCATTCCCGCTCCCGTGCCGTCAAGAGGCACCCTTTGTGCGGGCATGCCCACGGCTCAGCCCTGGACGTTTCCACAAAGCGGAATTAGAATTCCAGCAAGCAGAACGTAGCTACGTACAAGCCGGTAGTCAACCGGCTGCCGGGTACGCTTCTTTCCTCCCGCCAGCCCCGAAAGGAACGTGCCGTGCCGACGTCCAGCGCCAGCACCACCGACTCCGCCAGGTCCGCCACAGGTGGCGTCCAGTCCCTGGAACGCGCCTTCGACCTGCTCGAACGGATGGCGGACGCGGGCGGCGAGGTCGGCCTGAGCGAGCTGTCCGCGAGCAGCGGACTGCCGCTTCCGACCATCCACCGCCTGATGCGCACCCTCGTGGCCTGCGGCTACGTACGCCAGCAGCCCAACCGGCGGTATGCCCTCGGCCCGCGCCTGATCCGGCTCGGCGAGTCCGCCTCCCGGCTGCTCGGCACCTGGGCCCGCCCCCACCTGGCCCGCCTGGTCGAGGAGACCGGCGAGACGGCGAACATGGCGCTGCTCGACGGCGACGAGATCGTGTACGTCGCGCAGGTGCCGTCCAAGCACTCGATGCGCATGTTCACCGAGGTCGGCCGGCGCGTCCTGCCGCACTCCACCGGCGTCGGCAAGGCGCTGCTCGCGGACTTCCCGGCGGACGAGGTGCGGGCCCTGCTCGGCCGCACCGGCATGCCGGCCGCGACCGAGAAGACGATCACCACTGCGGACGGCTTCATCGCGGCGCTGGAGGAGGTGCGGCGCCAGGGCTACGCGATCGACGACAACGAGCAGGAGATCGGCGTCCGCTGCCTGGCCGTCTCCGTACCCAACTCCCCCACCGCCGCCGCGATCTCGATCTCCGGCCCGGCCGGCCGGGTCACGGAGGCCGCGACCGACCGGATGGTGCCGCTGCTGCAGCAGGTGGCGGCGGAGCTGTCGGAAGCGCTGCTCACCTCGAACGGCAACGGCAACGGCAACCCGGCCGCCTAGGACCCGCCCGGGAGACCGGTCCGCGGCGCCGACGCGACCCGCGTCGCGGGTGCCGCCCCGGTCACCGGCTCAGCGACGCGGCGGATCGCCGAACAGCTCCACCGCGTGACAGACCTCCGTCAGCCCTCGCGACAGCGCGCTGACGGAGCCGATCGCGCCCGCCACCAGCAGCAGCGAGCGGTGCAGCCGGCTCACCTCCGGGACACCGTGCTCCGACATCGCGGCGAGATCGGCCAGCTCGTCCTCGGCGACGGCCCGGTCCGGGAAGTCGGCGGGCAGCACGGCGAGCTGGCGGCGCAACCGCGCCACGGCGGTGCGCAGCGCGACCACCCTCACGTCCTCGTCGCTGACGGTCACCTGCCCCTGCCCCGAGCTACGCAACACAGCCCTCCCCCTCGCACCCCGTTGTGCGCCCCTGCGCGGTGAACGTGCCGAGCGCCCCCTGACGCCGGGCGGGCGCCGGGGACGCGGGCCAGTAAACGCCACCCGCACCGGACGCGCCACCGCGCGGACCGAAATTCAGTCTCCGGAAAACCCGTCTCGGGCCCGGAGTTTGGCGGCCCGTCAGGTATGCAGGACGCATGACGCAGACCAAGGAGCTGGTGGCGGGGCTGCTGCTCGCCGCCGGGGGCGGACGAAGGCTCGGCGGACGGCCCAAGGCCCTGCTCGAACACCGTGGACATCCACTCGTCGCACACGCGATCGACGCTCTGCGCGCCGCCGGATGCACCCGCGTGCACGTCGTCCTGGGGGCGCGCGCCGCAGCCGTGCGCGAGCGGATGGCGCTCGACGGAATCCTCGACGGGCACGAGGGGTGCGTGCTCGTGGAGAACCCCGACTGGGAGCGGGGCATGGGGTCGTCGTTGTGCGCCGGACTCGACTCGCTCGCCGCCACCGGGGCCCGGGCCGCGCTGGTCTCGCTGGTGGACCAGCCCGGCATCGGCGCGCGGGCGATGACGCGGGTGCGCGACGGATTCCGGGACGCGGCCTCGCTCGTGTCCGCGACGTACGCCGGCGTGCGCGGCCATCCGGTCCTGCTCGGCGCGGACCACTGGGCGGGCGTGATGGCGACTGCCACCGGGGACCGGGGGGCACGCGCCTATCTGAGGGAACACGAGGCGGAGATCGCGCTCGTGGAGTGCGGGGACGTGGCACGGCCCTACGACATCGACACCGAGGCCGACCTGCGCCACCTTGAGTGAGGGGTGTGGCACTGGGCGCCACTGTCCCTCGACTCAGAGAATCTCGACGTCAACAAACCATTGAAGTTCCACGATGAGGAAACTACTATCCACTGACCAGAAGCACTCGACCGCACAACGAGTGCTCTATGCCCCATACGTGCCCGTTGGCACCCGGTGCCACCGCTGAAGGAAGTGACAGCTCATGTCCGCACCAGCGCCGTCCACGCTGGCCATCGTCGACGCCGAGCCCCTGCCCCGGCAGGAGGAGGTCCTCACCGATGCGGCGCTCGCCTTCGTGGCCGAGCTGCACCGGCGGTTCACGCCCCGGCGTGACGAGCTCCTCGCCCGCCGTGCCGAGCGCCGCGCCGAGATCGCCCGCACCTCCACGCTCGACTTCCTCCCGGAGACCGCCGCCGTCCGCGCGGACGACTCCTGGAAGGTGGCCCCCGCTCCGGACGCGCTCCAGGACCGCCGGGTCGAGATCACCGGCCCGACCGACCGCAAGATGACCATCAACGCCCTCAACTCGGGCGCCAAGGTCTGGCTCGCGGACTTCGAGGACGCCTCGGCGCCCACCTGGGAGAACGTCGTCCTCGGCCAGCTCAACCTGATGGCCGCCTACACCCGCACCATCGACTTCACGGACGAGCGCACCGGCAAGTCCTACGCCCTGCGCCCGAACGAGGAGCTGGCGACCGTCGTCATGCGCCCGCGCGGCTGGCACCTCGACGAGCGCCACCTCCAGGTCGACGGCCGCCCGGTCCCCGGCGCCCTGGTCGACTTCGGCCTGTACTTCTTCCACAACGCCCAGCGTCTGCTGGACCTCGGCAAGGGCCCGTACTTCTACCTGCCCAAGACCGAGTCGCACCTGGAGGCCCGCCTCTGGAACGAGGTGTTCGTCTTCGCGCAGGACTACGTCGGCATCCCGCAGGGCACCGTCCGCGCCACCGTCCTGATCGAGACGATCACGGCCGCGTACGAGATGGAGGAGATCCTCTACGAGCTGCGCGACCACGCCTCCGGGCTGAACGCGGGCCGCTGGGACTACCTCTTCTCCATCGTCAAGAACTTCCGTGACGGCGGCGAGAAGTTCGTCCTGCCGGACCGCAACGCGGTGACGATGACCGCCCCGTTCATGCGGGCGTACACCGAACTCCTCGTCCGCACCTGCCACAAGCGCGGCGCGCACGCGATCGGCGGCATGGCGGCCTTCATCCCGTCGCGCCGGGACGCCGAGGTCAACAAGGTGGCCTTCGAGAAGGTCCGCGCCGACAAGGACCGCGAGGCCGGCGACGGCTTCGACGGCTCCTGGGTCGCCCACCCCGACCTGGTCCCGATCGCCATGGAGTCCTTCGACAAGGTCCTCGGCGACAAGCCGAACCAGAAGGACCGCCTGCGCGAGGACGTCGACGTCAAGGCGGCCGACCTGATCGCCATCGACTCCCTGGACGCCAAGCCGACGTACGCGGGCCTGGTCAACGCCGTCCAGGTCGGCATCCGGTACATCGAGGCGTGGCTGCGCGGCCTCGGCGCCGTCGCCATCTTCAACCTGATGGAGGACGCGGCCACCGCCGAGATCTCCCGTTCCCAGATCTGGCAGTGGATCAACGCGGGCGTCGTCCTCGACAACGGCGAGCGGGTCACCGCCGAGCTGGCCCGCAAGGTGGCCGCCGAGGAGCTGGCGAACATCCGCGCCGAGATCGGTGACGAGGCCTTCGCGGCCGGCAACTGGCAGCAGGCCCACGACCTGCTGCTGACCGTCTCGCTCGACGAGGACTACGCCGACTTCCTCACGCTGCCGGCGTACGAGCAGCTGAAGGGCTGAGCCCGGCTCCGCCTTCGCACCCGACCGCGCCCCCGGTACCGCACAGCACCGGGGGCGCGGTCGCGCGTTCAGTCCAGGTGCACGGACCAGTCCTGCTCGGCGGGCGGCTTGCCGTGCAGATCGGGGACCTGCTTCAGCCAGTCGGGCCGGCCGCGCCGGGTGCGCTCCGCTCGGGCCGCGTTCTCGGCGGCGAGTTCCTCACGGCTCGGGAAGTCGGTGGGCAGCCACTGGCCGGAGGCGCGGACTCGCGCGTGCAGGTAGCCGACGTAGGCGGCGCGCACCTCGTCCGGCGTTTCCAGTCCCGCCTCGCAGGTCAGCCACTCCTCGGGCACCCGTGCCACGACCTCGCGCAGCAGCTCCTCGGTCACCTTCGGCGCCAGCTCGGCGTCGGCGGCCCGGACGTCGGGGGCGTGGTGACCGAGGGCGTGGTGGCGGAAGTCGTACGCCTTCTCGGGCGGGGAGGCGCCCCAGCGGTGGTGGAAGACCAGGGCCGCGCCGTGGTCGATCAGCCACAGCCGGGGCCGGACCGCGCCGGAGGTGGGCCACACCATCAGGTTGGAGCTGTGCACGGTCCGGTCGACGTTCACGGTGAGGGCGTCCAGCCAGACGACGCGGCCGGCCTCCGCCGCGTCCACCGGGAACACCTCGGCCAGCTCGGGCGTGAGGTCGGCGCCACCCGACAGGTAGTCCATGCCCAGGTTGAGCCCCGCACTGGCGTCCAGCAGGTCCCGCACCTCCTGGTGCGGTTCGCCGGCGCCGATCGCCGGATCGAAGTGGGCGAGCACCAGCTCCGGCACCCGCAGCCCGAGTTCCCGCGCCAGCTCCCCCACGATCACCTCGGCGACCAGCGCCTTGCGGCCCTGCGCGGAGCCGGTGAACTTCAGGACGTAGGTGCCGAGGTCGTCGGCCTCGACGACGGCGGGGACGGAGCCGCCGGAGCGCAGGGGCTCGATGTAGCGGGTGGCGGTGACTTCGGTGAGCATGGGGCGAGCATATGCACGCCGGCCGGCCCGGTGACGCGACGGCGTCCCGCCCCCGGGGCGGCCGCACCGGTGGTGGTCTTCCTGTTCCTCCAGCGGTACATCCACAACGGCTTCGCCCAGGGAGCCGCGAAGCAGCACGGCGGACGCCGCTCACACCCTCCGCAGCGGGTTGGCGAGCGGCCGGTACCGCGCGTCGGCGCCGTCCGCGCCCGTCCAGCGGAGCAGGAGATTGGTCTTGCCGGGGAGGGTGGGCGCGGCGAGCAGGGCCGGGATCTCCGGCAGGTCGTCGTGGCGCGCCAGGGCGCGGCGGGCGGCGGGCCAGGGGTCGAGGCCGGGGTGGTGCTCGGCCAGGGCGGCGGCGATCTCCACGAGGTGGTTGACGACGAGGCAGTACACCATCCGTTCCCAGCCGGCCGCCCGC
>MUMD01000433.1 GCA_002155895.1 Streptomyces rochei | reverse complement strand
GACACCCCGAGAACCCACCCCGCCTCCGATCCCGGCCCGACGGCAGGGTGACGGGCAGTGTCCGGCACCGCGCCCTCCTGCCGCCCGCGCCGATGCCGCCGCCTACGATGGGCGGTCGGCACCGGGGAGGTCGGCGAGCATGGGGGGCGTACGCGTGGAGCGGCACATCGGGTTCGAGCGGTTGCACAACTTCCGTGACCTGGGCGGATATCGGACCGTCGACGGGCGGACCGTTGCGTGGAGGAAGGTGTACCGGGCCGATTCGCTCGGGAAGCTGCGCGGAGCCGACTGGGAGCGCTTCCTCGGGCTGGGCGTCCGCACCGTCGTCGACCTGCGCTACCCGTGGGAGATCGAGGCGAAGGGCAGGGTGCCCGAGGCGCAACGGTTCCGGTACGCGAACTGCAGCATCGAGCACCGGCCGTACGACCAGGCCGAGATCGACCCCGCCCTCGACCCGTGGCGGTACCTCGCGGACCGGTTCGCCGAGGTGACCGAGGACGGGCACTCGGAGATCCGGGAGGCCATCGAGATCATCGCCGGGGACGAGGGCCCCGTGGTGTTCCACTGCACGTCCGGAAAGGACCGCACCGGTCTCATCGCTGCGTTCGTGCTGACCCTGCTCGGCGTGTCCGCGGAGCAGGTGGGGGAGGACTTCGTGGTCACCGAGCTGGCCACCGAACGGCTCATCGCCGACTGGCGCGCCGCCCACCCGGGACGGGAGCTGAAGTGGCCCGGGTACGGGCGTGCGCCCGCCGCCGTCATGGAGCTGGTGTTCGCGGACCTGACGGCCCGGTACGGGTCGGTCCGCGGCTACCTCGGGCAGCGGGTCGGCATCACGGACGCCGTGACCGCCCGGCTGCGGGACCGGTTGCTCGTGGCATGAGCGCGTGCAGCGCCCACTCCAGCGGCTCCCGCCTCAGCGGTCGCGCGGAAGACGAACGCCCAGACGGCGCACGCCACCAGCGAGACCCCGCAGAAGGCGCCCAGGGCCGGCCAGCCGTGGTGCGGGTGCAGATCGGCGCGGCCGCACGTCTGGACTGGTCCCGCTGCGTGGTCGACTCCTCCCACGTCAGGACGCTAAAAAGGGGGCAGCACACGGGCCCCGATCGCCGGTCGACCGGGGACGAGCCGGTTCCAAGCATCACTTGATCACCGACGGACACGGCACCCCGCTCGCGGTGCTGCTGACCGGCGGCAACCGTAACGACGTCACCCAGCTCCTGTCCCTGCTCGACGCGATCCCGCCGGTCCGCGGCCGGGTCGGCCACCCCCGCCGCAAGCCGGACTCCCTGTTCGCCGACCGGGACTACGACCACGACCTCTACCGAGGCCAGGTCCGCGCCCGCGGCATCGTGCCCGCGATCGCCCGCCGCGGCACCCTGCACGGCACCGGACTGGGCACCTACCGCTGGGTCGTGGAGAGGACAATTGCCTGGCTGCACGGCTTCCGACGTCTGCGGATCCGCTGGGAACGGCGAGCCGACATCCACGAAGCATTCCTCAAACTCGCCTGTTGCTTGATCACCCATCGACAACTTGGCGTGTTGTGCCGGCCGTAGACGACTGACGAGCTGCCCTCGCTTACTACAGCGGGTCCGACTCCAGGAAGGTACGCATCTCGATGGCAAGGCGGCGCATGTCTTCTCCAGGAGCATGGATGGTCGTCATTTCGAAACGCCACTCGTCGTCGGGGAGACGGTCGTGTAGCCCCCACGTCAACCGGACGTGCGATCCTGCGTGTTCGGCAGCCAGCGTCAAGTCATCCTCAAGAGAGCCCCAGGTCCTGGTGCCGTTCCATCCTCGGAACGCCTCTGCCAGTTCGGCAAGGAAGACGTCGAGGCCGTCACCGTCCCAGGTTCTCACCATGCCCTCGATCCGCGCCGACTCACCGTGAGCTGTCACGAGGAAGTCGCGCATCAGGTCATCACGCTCTTCCGGGAAGGAACGTGTCAGCTGGTGGAAGCGCAGGCTGATCGTTCGATACCGGTCACCTCCGACGCGGACAGCCGGGTTGGTCTCCTCTTCCTCGATCACGTGTGCAGCCTACGGGCGCGACACCCCGTGCGACCAGGAGTTTTGTCCCCTGCAACCTGACGCCGGTCTTCAGAGGAAGCCAAGCGCAGCCTTGACTCGGTCATTCCGTTAGGAGCTGTAAGGCGGCAGTCTGGAGCGATGACTGCTGCGCTTGTCGAGCGGATGGCGCCTGAAGGCCTGTCGGCCCTCTTTCAGCGGGTGCCGCCGGCGTCGGTTCGCCCGCAGGGTGGAGGGCACCGTCAGCGAGGGGACCGCGAGGTGCTGGCCGCGATCATCTTCGTGGCCACCTCGGGCTGCACCTGGAACGAACTACCGCCGGGCTTTGGTCCGTCGGGGGTCACCGCCTTCCGCCGGTTCACCGAGTGGACCGAGGCCAGGGTGTGGGCCAAGCTCCACCGCCTGGTCCTGGCCGAACTCGGCGCCCGGGGTGAGCTGGACTGGTCCCGGTGCGCAATCGATTCCGTCAGCGTTCGGGCCCTCAAAGGGGGCAGCTGACGGGACCGAATCCGACCGACCGCGGCAAGAAGGGATCGAGAATTCACCTCCTCGTCGACCGTCAGGGCCTTCCTCTGTCGGTCGGTATCTCTGCCGCCAACCTCCACGACAGCCAGGCCCTCATCCCGCTGGTCCGCGGCATCCCGCCCATTCGCTCACGTCGCGGCCCACGGCGCAGGCGACCCGGCAACTGCTCGGTGACAAGGGCTACGACTACCGCCACCTGCGGCGATGGCTTGCATCCCGCGGCATCCGACACCGCCTCGCCCGCAAGGGCATCGAGTCATCCCGACACCTGGGCCGGCACCGCTGGGTCGTTGAGCGGACCGTGTCCTTGCTGTCCGGTTGACGGCCGGTGGCCTCGCGGTAGCGAATGGCGTACGGGTGGGCGCGAACGGTTCTGGGGCGTGCGTGCGCAGCTCTTGAAGAAGCTGCCCATTCCGCGGACGAGCTGGGTCGCCACGTGCACGTCTCTTGACTCATGCTGGGAGTTTGCTGACCCAGGGTCTCCGAGCATGGGCCTGACCTGCGGCCGCGCCGAACTACGGGTCGTTGATGAGCATCTTCACGGGTACCTCCTGGGAGCCCGGCAGGCCAGTCAGTGACCTGCTTCTTTGCTGTTCAGAGTGGGTGGGGGCGGTTCTCGGTCTCGGGGTTCCGTGACGGCTCGGAGCGGGTTCCGGCGGTACTGACGCTGACTCGATGCTGACTTCGGTGACGCCCGTCTGCCCCGTCGGGTGCGGCTCGGTCGGGATCCCCGCTGTCGCAGTATCGGCCTTGCGGCAGCGAAGGTCACGCGCAAGAACGGCATGGGCGCGCCCAGGTCAGAAACGGGCTGTACCGGATGGCGGCGTTTTGTGGGCCGTGGCAGCTGATCGCTGGTTGAGCAGGTCACCCCTGGTGAATCGTTCAAGCGGCCAGCGGGTCCTCCGGCCGGACGCTGGGGTACGCCATCACGCGCGTGCCGATCGGGCACCGGGCGTTCCACTGCTCTGCGTTCACCGCTGCCCTTCCTCGGCGAGCGCCTGGTTCGCGGTGCTCAGGCGGCCGGCGTTCCGGCGGGCGGCCTGCTCCACCGCGCTGAAGCCCTTCAGCAACGACTCCAACTGGTGCACGGTCGCGTTCTCGCCGCCGCCCGGTTCTTGGACGGCGAGTTGGTGGATCAGACTGATCATGTAGCCGACGCTGGTGTTCTCCTTGCTGTAGAGAAACACCCGGCGCGTGCTGTCGGTCGGGAGCCTGGTCGGCAGGTGACCGATGTTGTGCTCGGCCGGCTTCTGCTCGATGCGCTCGATGCGCTCGATGACGCGAGAGCCGGCCTTCTGCGCTCCGATGAGGCGTACCAACCGTTCGACGTCCTGGGTGGCGTACCCGTCGATGTACTTGAGGGTGGCCGCCAGGCGGGCCCACTCATCCAGACCGTCCCACGATTGGTTCTCGCCGGGCATGCGTTCCCCTTCATGGTTCCCTCTGACGTCTCGTCATCAGTAGTAGCAGTCCCCGCCGATGCAGGACGGCGGTCGACTACCTTCATGGCGCCGTCGACCACCTGAGTAGGGACCAGCTGGACCTCCGGGACCCAATTACGCCGTACTGTGCCTTCAGGCAGCAGCTGAAGTGCTCCACAAGGGCCCGCCTCAGCGGGAGCATTGGCCCCTCAGCTTCAAGAACCCCGGGCTGGCCACCCTAGGCTCGACGGCCCCGGTTCTGCGGCGTGTGCTGCCCGTGGCCACACGGGAGCGACTGCTGCAGGCCCCGGCAGCGGCCCACCGACCGCGAGGAGGTCGCCGCCGTCGTCCGTGCCGTCGTCGACAGGCACCACTGAACAGGGTCGACCGGGTGCTGTCAGGTGCTGGCGGCGGACACGTGCCGGCTCGGCTCGGCGGCCGGGCGGCCCAGGGTCGTGTAGTCGGCATGCCGCCTCGTGACGCGTGCAACGGGGGCCGGCAGCCGATCGGGAAGGGGGGCGCACAGGTGTAGGTGAACGAGCCGCGGGCCTCGGAGCGCCACCGACGGAACCTCCTCGCCCATGTGCTTCGCGTCCGTCGCCCGGGTGTGGGCCCGCCTGGCCGACGACGTCCCCGGGTAACCGGAGGAGGACCGGCGTGGGTCAGGCGCCGCGGGCCGTCCTGCGGAAACCCGTCGGTGTCGTGCCCGTTCGCTGCCGGAAGAACTTGGTGAAGTCGCTCGCGTCGGCGAACCCGAGTCGTGCGGCGACGGCGGCGACGGTCGACGGACCGTGAGCCAGTTCCCGTTTGGCCTCCAGCGCTACGCGTTCGTCGATATAGCGCTTCGCCGACATGCCGGTCACGGCCTCCGTGGCCCGGGTGAGGGTGCGACGGTTGTAGCCCAGCGCTGCCGCGTAGTCCTCCACCCTTCGGGTCGCCGGGAAGTCGCGCTCCACCGCGGCGCGGAAGCGGCGGAACGTCTCGTTGGTGGTAGGCCTTCCGTGCTCGGATCCGTACGCCCTGGCCAGTCGCACCACCAGAACCGCCAGCAGATGCCGCAGGACCTGCACGTGGGACTCCAGGGGCAGCTCCGCCATGGCCTCGTACTCGTACCGCAAGTGCTCCAGTGCCCGGGACAGGCCTTCCGCGTGCGGGGCGCCGGGGGTGAGGGGGTGTAGGGAGGCCACGTCGGCGACTGAGGAGGCGGCGGTCTCCGTGTCGGGGAAACCGGCCGGGAACGCGACCAGAAGACCCTGGGCACCCGGCAAGTCCGTGCCCCAGCGCTGCACCTGTCCGGGGTGGATCCACAGCCAGGCACCGTCGGACACCTCGTACCGGGTGAAGTCCACGGAGACGGTCGCACGGCTGCCCGGCCGCACGTGGACGAGTTGGTGGAACGCGGGGCGCAGCGAGGCGTACGGGTCATTGCCGTGCCGTCGGGCGCGCTCGGCCAGTCCCGCGAGCTGCACGAGTTCCAGACCCGGCGGTGAACCGGCCGTACGCCGGAGGGTGAGGTCCCGGATGACCGACCGCTGCGCATCCTGTCCGTTTTTCCCCATGATGAGTCCCAAGTGTACCGCCGTCGCCCTCGACCGGTCTTCTAGCGTGATGACGTCGGCGCAGCTCAGTGCCAGTGCATGAGGAAGGAAGATCCGGATGAGACTGATCGTGGGCATGACCGGGGCCACCGGTGCCGTGTTCGGTGTCCGGTTCCTCCAGGTGACGGCCCAGTTGCAGGACGTCGAGACGCATCTGGTCCTGAGCCGGTGGGCGCGGGCGACGATCGAGCTCGAAACGGGCATGACCGCGGATCAGGTCGGCGACCTGGCCGATGTCGTGCACCGTCCGGAGGACCAGGGCGCCACCATCTCCTCGGGGTCGTTCCGCACCGACGGCATGGTGATCGTGCCGTGCTCGATGAAGACCCTCGCGGGCATCCGCGCCGGATACGCCGACAGTCTGGTCGGGCGCGCCGCCGACGTGGTGGTCAAGGAACGCCGCCGGCTCGTCCTCGTACCGCGCGAGACACCGCTGAGCGAGATCCATCTGGAGAACATGCTCGCGCTGTCCCGCATGGGCGTGCAGTTGGTGCCGCCCATGCCCGCCTTCTACAACCACCCACGGTCCGTGGACGACATCGTCGACCACGTCGTGGCCCGGCTCCTCGACCAGTTCGACCTGCCCGCGCCCGCCGCCAAGAGGTGGGAGGGCATGCGCGCCGCACGTCAGCCGCGCCCGGCTTCCTGACCCGCGTTCCGGGGACACCGGTGCGCCCCGACGCCCTTCCACCCTTTCCCTTCGGCTTCCACGGAGCACCCATGGCTTACGACGACCTGCGCGAATTCCTCAGCACGCTGGAGAAGGAGGGTCAGCTGCTGCGCATCACCGAACCGGTCCTCCCCGAACCCGACCTGGCCGCCGCTGCCAACGCCGCCGGGCGCATCGGCGACGACGCCCCCGCCCTGTGGTTCGACAACGTCAAGGGCTTCACCGACGCCCGGGTCGCCCTCAACGTCCACGGCTCCTGGGCCAACCACGCCCTCGCCCTCGGTCTGCCCAAGCACACTCCGGTCAAGGAACAGGTCGAGGAGTTCGCCCGTCGCTGGGACGCCTTCCCGGTCGCCCCGGAGCGACGCGAGGACGCCCCGTGGCGGGAGCACACGCAGGAAGGCGACGATGTCGACCTCTTCTCCGTGCTCCCCTTGTTCCGCCTCAACGACGGCGACGGCGGCTTCTACCTCGACAAGGCCGCCGTCGTCTCCCGCGACCCCGAGGACCCCGGCCATTTCGGCAAGCAGAACGTCGGGACCTACCGCCTCCAGGTCGTCGACAGGAACCGGCTGGCGATTCAGCCCGTCCCCGTGCACGACATCGCCCTCCATCTGCGCAAGGCCGAAGAGAAGGGCGAGGACCTCCCCGTCGCCATCACCCTCGGCAACGACCCCGTGATGGCCATCGTGGCCGGGATGCCCATGGGGTACGACCAGAGCGAGTACGAGATGGCCGGCGCCCTGCGAGGCGCCCCTGCGCCGATCGCCACAGCACCCCTGACCGGTTTCGACGTGCCATGGGGTTCCGAGGTCGTCATCGAGGGGGTCATCGAGAGCCGCAAGCGGCAGATCGAGGGGCCCTTCGGCGAGTTCACCGGGCACTACTCCGGTGGTCGCCGCATGCCCGTCATCCGCATCGACCGCGTCTCCCACCGCACGAACCCGGTCTTCGAATCGCTCTATCTGGGAATGCCCTGGACGGAGTGCGACTACCTCGTGGGCCCCAACACCTGTGTCCCGCTGCTGAAGCAGCTGCGCGCAGAATTCCCCGAGGTGCAGGCCGTCAACGCCATGTACACGCACGGACTGCTGGCCGTCATCTCCACCCGGAAGCGGTACGGCGGATTCGCCAAGGCCGTGGCCATGCGCGCCATGACCACCCCGCACGGACTCGGTTACGTCAGCACGGTCATCATGGTCGACGAGGACGTGGACCCGTTCGACCTGCCGCAGGTGATGTGGGCGATGTCGTCCAAGGTCAACGCGGCCGGTGACGTGATGATCCTGCCCAACCTGCCCGTGGTGGAACTGGCCCCAGCCGCCCAGCCGGCGGGCCTGACCAGCAAGATGATCATCGATGCCACCACGCCCGTGCATCCCGACCAGCGCGGCAACTTCTCCACGCCCACCAAGGACCTGCCCGAGGCGAAGGACTGGGCGGCCAAGCTCCAGCGCCTGCTGTCCGAAACCCGCGGCTGACGCCCTCACACACCGGCCGTCCGGCCGCCCACCCCGTTGCGAAGGAAGACACCCCGATGACCGACTGCTGCCCCCGCTGCGCCCACGAGAGCGTCAGGACCCTGCACTCCTCGCCCGTGCCCGGCGTCTGGGACGTCCTGCAGTGCGGACGCTGCCTCTACACCTGGCGAACCAGCGAGCCGGCCCGGCGTACGCGCCGCGACGCCTACCCGGAGGCGTTCCGGCTGAGCTCCGACGACATGGCGAACGCCGCAGAGGTGCCGACCGTCCCGCCCTTGCGCTCCAGCGGCCCCAGCCAGAAGACCGGCCTGACGGACGGCTGACGGCGTACCCGCATTTTCCGGCCTTCGTCGCGGAGGCGAGGAGACGGCGCCGGGGAACGGGCAGACGAAGAGTCATGAGGGACACAGAGCTTCGGTACGACGGACGCGACAGGCAGGAAGCCCGTGCCCGGGGAACCATGGCGATCTGGCGGTGGGCCAGGTGGGCGGCGCTCTTCCTCGCTGCCGGCTGGGCGCTGAACTCGGTCGTCGGGCTGGTGGAGGGCGCGCGGGTACAGGAGTTGTGGTGGCCTCTGCTCAGTACCGCCATCTGGGTGGCGGTGACCGTGAACGGCTTCGTGACCTACCGCCGGATCAGGACCACGACACTGCCGGCCATCACGGGACGGCCATCCACCTGACTGCCTCTCCCCGGCCACGAGGTCCATCCTCACCGTACGAGGAACTTCACTCCTTCATGTGACAGGGCGCAGCCTCCTCACCGATCCGTGTCACGAATCGGTGGTGAGACGCAGCATGACCTTGCTGCTCCCGCTTTCCGGGTCGGCGGCGACGGCGAGTGCCTCCTCTGCTCGGTCCAGCGGGAAGCGATGGGTGATCAGGGGGGACACGTCCAGACCGTCCGCCAGTGCGCGCAGCGCGTCGTCGATCTCATCGACGAAACGGTACGAGCCGATCCAAGTGATCTCCCGGGTCACCAGGTCGCCGAGCGTGGTGGCCGCGGGGGTGCCGGGCAGATTGCCCACCTGGACGAGCATGCCTCCTCGGGCGGTGGCGCGCAGCACCGGTCCGAGCGCGGCCGGGGCACCGGACGCCTCGAAGGCTACGTCCACGTCCTCGGGCAATCCGTCACCGACGGAGATGTCGTACGTTTCGTCGGCGCCCATGGCGCGGGCGACGGCGAGGGAGGACGAAGCCAGATCGGCGGCGACGACCCGGCCTGCCCCGCGGTACCGTGCGGCGGCGACCACCAGGGAGCCGATCGGGCCGCAGCCGTTGACCAGGACTGTACGGCCGCGCAGGTCGGGAACTCGGCCGACGGCGTGCAGCGCGACGGCCAACGGTTCGGCCAGAGAACCCTGTTCGGTGCTGACGCCGTCCGGCAGCGGACGGATCTGGGCCGCGGGGACCGCCCGGTACTCGCTGAACCCGCCGTCGGTGTGCGGGACGAAGGCCGCCGACCCGAAGTAGCGGACGTGCGGGTAGAGGTTGGTGCGTCCGGCGATCCGTTCGGGAAGGACACCGTCGCCCATCAGTCGGGCCGGGTGCACGGTGACGGGTTGGCCTTCGCGGAGGCCGGTGACATCGCTGCCGAGCGCAGCGACCCGGCCCGCGAATTCGTGGCCGAGCACGAGAGGGTGTGTGAGCGAAGCCGTGCCGGACGCGCCCTTCTTCCAGTAGGAGATGTCGGAGCCGCAGATGCCGCCCCATTCCAGGGCCAGCAGTACCTCGCCCGCCTCCGGCACCGGCCGGGCACGTTCCTCGATGCGCACGTCGCCCGGGCCGTGTACCACGACTGCCCTCATCTGGTTCTCTCCGGCGATTGCGGGCGAGGGGTTTTCGGTGGTCGTCCTCATACGGCGTCCTCCAGCCGGACCAGGTCGCGTCCGCGAGTCTCGGGTGCGAGGTACGCGCTGACGAAGGTGATGAGCGAGTAGACGATCAGCATCGCCGCGATGGGCCACCAACTGCCGGTGACAGCCGTAAGAGTGGCCGCGAGGACCGGGCCGATCGCGGTGGCGAGGATGCCGCCGAGTTCCTTGGCGAGCGCGAGCTGCGTGAAGCGGGTGCGGGAGCCGAAGAGTTCGGCCATCGTGACGCTTTCGAGTGAGAACAGGCCGAGGACGCCGACGTTGAGCCCGAGAGCCATACCGATCATCACGCCCGGGGTCGAGCCGGAGGTGATGAGGAGCATCACCGGAAAGGCGAGGACGGTGGTCAGGGACGAGAGGGTGAGGTAGACGGCTCGGCGTCCGAAGCGGTCGCCGAGCAGGCCGATCACCGGCACGGTGGCGAATCCCGCCAGCGAGCCGTACACGATCGCGTCCGTCGGGACCGACCGGCCGACCGCCAGGTTGGTGGCGATGTAGCCGACCAGGAACGTCTGTATCAGACCGGAGTTGCCCGCCTGGCCGAAGCGCAGCCCCAGTGCGAGGAAGAACGCCTTGCCCTTGCGCTGGCGGATGCCGGCCGCCAGGACACTGCCCTCGTGGTTGTCGGCCGTGGCGATCGCGGATTCGACCTCGTCGCGGGCAAGTGCCACGCCGTCCACGACATCGGGGCGTTGCTCGAAGACCGGGCTTTCCTTCAGACTCCGGCGCAGCCACACGGCGAAGATCATCAACGCGAAGCTGAGCAGGAAGGGCAGCCGCCAGCCCCAGGAGAGCAGCTGGTCCTCGCTGAGCACGGCGAGCAGAACGGCCCACAGGGCGGAGGCGGCGAGTGTCCCCGAGTTCGTACCGAGCGATACCAGCGAGGAGATGAGGCCGCGCCTCCGCACGGGCGCGTACTCGGTCAGCATCACGGTGGCCCCGGCGATCTCGGCTCCTGCGCCGAAGCCCTGTACCAGGCGCAGTACGACGAGAAGCACTGGTGCGAGGATGCCGATCGTGGCGTAGGTGGGAAGGACCCCGATGAGGGTGGTGGATGCGCCCATCAGCAGGATCGTGAGGTAGAGGACCTTCTTGCGCCCGATCCGGTCGCCCATCCGCCCGAAGTAGACGGCGCCGGCGAGCCGGGCGACGTACCCGACCCCGTAGGTGGCCATCGCGGCGATCAGTCCGATGGCTGGGCTGACGTCCGGGAAGAAGATCCTGTTGAAGACGATCGCGGCAGCCAGCGAGTAGAGCTGGAAATCCATGAACTCCATGGCGGTGCCGAGCCAGCCCGAGACAGCGGCCCGGGTGAGATCGCGTGTGGTGCGCTGTGCGGATGGCGTCTGCTGAGCGGCTATGACGCTGTCCTTCATCGTGAACTCCGTTGTTCGGGGAATCGAAGTGAGGCTCAGATGCGGCGGACTGAGGAGGGCGGCGGTCACCGGCGGGTCAGAACTCGACGACTCCGGTACGCAGGGCGGGGAGCCGGTTCGCCACGGCGGCGGTGAGCCTGTCGTCGTCGGCCAGGTCCGCCGCGCCGAGCACGCGCAGCAGCGCGCGTACGGTGGTGGCGGGGCCGGTCGCGGGCCGCCAGCAGGCGGCGAGCGCCTCGGCGGCGGGATCGGCGGGTGCGTCGGCCGTGCTGGTGCTGTGCGCCCAGGCGGCGAGGGCCAGTTCGAGGACCGGGGTGCTCGTGCCGCGTGCCCGCAGTTCGCGCAGGGCGGGTAGCCAGCGTTCCGTGATCTTCAGCGATCCGTCGGAGGCGATCTGCCGCAGCCGGTGGTGCATGGACGGGTTGCGGAAGCGTACGACGAGGTCGTCGGCGTACGCGGCCGGATCGGGGCCGCCGGCCGGGAGGGTGGGGGCGATCTCCGCGCACAGCGCCCGTACGAGGCGCTCACCCCATCCGGTCGCCATGGTCTCGGCGATGGTGGTGAGTCCCGCGGCCGTACCGAGGTAGGCGAGCGCCGAGTGGGAGCCGTTGAGCAGCCGCAGCTTGGTGAGCTGGTAGGGCGTGACGTCCGGGACGAACAGGGCACCGTCCAGTTCCCAGCGTGGCCGGGGTGCGACGAAGGAGTCCTCCAGCACCCACTGCCGGTACGGCTCACCGGTCACGGGGAGGGCGTCGTGCACCCCGAGCGCGGCGTCTGCCGCCGCCCGCCCGGCCTCGCTCGTCGCGGGAACGATCCGGTCCACGACCGTCGCGGGGAAGGAGACGGACTCCGTCAGCCGGTCCAAAATCCGCGCGCGGTCCGGCCAGGCCGAGGCACGGACGAAATCGTGGACCACACGGCCCAGGACCGCCCCGTTGTCCGCCATGTTGTCGCAGGACACGACGCTGACCGGGGGCGCGCCCGCGCGCATCCGCGCGGCCAACGCGGCGGCCAGTCGTCCGACCACAGTCGTGAGCCGTCCGTCGGAGGACGCGGCGAGGTCGGCGGCGACCGGCCCGGCCAGGGTGTCGAGCCCGCCCGTCGACGGGCAGCGGTGGTAGCCCTTCTCGGTGACCGTCAGGGTCACCACCGTCACCTCGGGGTCGGTGAGCAGAGCGTCGACGGCAGCGGCCTCGGGTCCCATGGCGAGTGCGCCGACGACGGCACCGACGACGCGCGTGCGGTCTCCGCCCGGGTGGTGTTCGGTGAGTGAGTACAGGCAGTCCTGGCTCCGCAGCTCGCGTACGGTTCCGGTCGACCGGGGGGCTACCGCGGTGATGCCCCAGGGCTCGCCGGAGCGGGCGGCAGCGTGCTCGGTGAACACGGCCTGGTGCGCCCGGTGGAAGGCGCCGAGACCGAAGTGAACGATGCGGGTGCGCAGTTCGGCGGGAGCGACCACGGGTCGCAGCTCGGGTGCGAGCCGGGGGAGTACCGCGCGGTCCAGCCGGGGGAGGGTGTCGGTGCTCACCAGTCGTGCACCGACCCGTCGAGACGACGGGCCACAGGGAGGTAACGCCGTTGATAGGGGAAGCGTTCCGCGGCCTTCTCGTCGTACTCGACGCCGAGGCCCGGTTCATCGGAGGGGTGCAGCATGCCGTTGGCGAAGATCATCCCCGTGCGGAACACCTCGGCGGTCTCGTCGGGGTGGCCCATGTATTCCTGGATGCCGAAGTTCGGCACGGCGATGTCGACGTGGACGGCGGCCGCCATGCTGACGGGGGAGAGGTCGGTCGCCCCGTGTGACCCGGTCCGCACCTGGTAGAGCGCGGCGAGGTCGAAGATCCGTCGCAGATGGGTGATGCCGCCCGCGTGGACGACGGTGGTGCGGACGTAGTCGATGAGCTGTTCCGTGATCAGGTGCTGAACGTCCCAGACCGAGTTCATCACCTCGCCGACCGCGACCGGTGTCGTGGTGTGCCGGCGGATGAGCCGGAACGACTCCTGGTTCTCGGCCGGGGTCGGGTCCTCCATCCAGAACAGCCGGCAGCCCTCGACGCTCTTTCCGAACCGGGCAGCCTCGATCGGGGTCAGCCGGTGGTGCACGTCGTGCAGGAGGTGGAAGCCGAAGCCGAAGCGTTCCCGCACTGCCTCCAGGTAGGTGGGCGCGAACCCCAGGTAGGCCTCGGTGTCCCAGGGCTGTTCGTCGGGCAGTTCGGTCGCGGCCGGCTCGTAGACCTTGCCCTTGCGCACCCCGTACGTGCCGCCGACATCGGGTACGGCGGCCTGGGCCCGTACAGCCTTGTAACCCAGCTCCAGACAGCGCTCGACGTCGTCCAGCAGCGAGGAGATGTCGGTGCCGCTGGCGTGCGAATAGACCAGCACGCCGTCACGGGACCGGCCGCCGAGGAGCTGGTAGACGGGCAGCCCTGCTGTTTTGCCCTTGATATCCCACAATGCGGTGTCGACGGCAGCGATCGCGGTCATGGTGACCGGCCCGCGCCGCCAGTAGGCACCCTTGTAGAGGTACTGCCACATGTCCTCGATCCGGGCGGGGTCCCTGCCGATCAGCAGTGGTGCCACGTGGTCGCGCAGGTAGCTCGCGACCGCCAGCTCACGACCGTTGAGGGTGGCGTCACCGAGCCCTGTCGCTCCGTCCGAGGTGGTGATACGCAGGGTGACGAAGGTACGGCCGGGCGAGGCCACGAACACTTCGACGCGTTCGATCTTGCTCACAGGTACTCCTTGGTCGCGAAGTGCTTGTATACAAGCACCTGTCGCCGAGTGTGGCAATACTTGTGCCGTTGTCCTACGTACGATGTGCACATGCCTCAGAAGAACGGGCGGACGAGTCGGCGCGACATCTACCAGAAGTTGCGCCAGATGGTCCTGACCCTCGAACTCGCTCCGGGCGCGGCCCTCTCGGAGAACGAACTCGCCGCGTCACTGGGCGTCAGCCGCACGCCCGTGCGGGAGAGTCTGATCCTGCTGGCCCAGGAGGGCCTCGTACAGGTCTTTCCGAAGATCGGGTCGTTCGTGTCGCGGGTGGATCCCGCGCAGGTCGCCGACGCGCAGTTCCTCCGGGAGGCGGTGGAACTCGCCTCGCTCCACGCCCTTCCCGAGCATCTCGACCCCGCGATCGTCGGGGACCTGCGAGTCAACCTGGACCGCCAGAAGCGCGCGGACCTTGACCTCGAGGAGTTCTTCGAACTCGACGAGGCGTTCCACCAGAACCTGATGCGGCTGAGCGGACACGGCAACGTCTGGACCACCGTCGCCGCAGCCAAGGGCCACCTCGACCGAGCCCGGCGCCTGGGCCTGCACGAGAACGCGTCCCCGGCCGCGTTCGCCGCCCAGCACCACGAGATCTTCGAGGCGATCGTCGGCGGCGACGTCCCGCTCGCCCACACGGCAATGCGCACTCACCTGCGGGCCGTCTTCAGCGACATCGAACGCATCCGTGCGCACTCGCCCGAACTCTTCGCCGCCGACGCGTCGACGGTGCCCGTGCGACGCAACGTCGTGGTGTGGGAGTGACTTCACCGGTCGACGACTGAACCTTCTTCCGACGCCCGCAGGGACGGTTCCTCTCGGTCAGGACCGTGCAACTGGCCGGCCAAGGGATCCTTCTTGCACGCGCGATCCAGGCGCGGGGCCTGGCGAACCGGCCCCTCGAGCGGGTCAGCCGGCGGCGTGGTAGCCGAGCCCGCGGTGGGCGAGGGTGGTGAGGGTGTCACGCAACTGCTCCTCCTCGGCTTCATTGTGGTCGCGGGTGAAGAGCAGACAGCAGGTTCGTTCGCCCATCCAGGCTAGGGCCTCCAGCCGGGAGCGGTCCTGCGCGGGATCACCCTCGAAGGGACGGGCGGGATGCGCGACGCGGCCGCGGCCG
>MUMD01000432.1 GCA_002155895.1 Streptomyces rochei | reverse complement strand
GCTGGAGTCGGCCAATCCGCTGTCCAGCATCAAGGACCGGGCGGCCCTGTTCATGCTGCGGGCCGCCGAGGAGCGCGGGGAGCTGGGGCCGGGCGGGACGGTCGTCGAGTCCACGTCCGGCAACACCGGTATCGCGCTGGCCGCGCTGTCCGCCGCGCGCGGTTACCGCTGTGTGATCGTGCTGCCGGACAACGCCACCCGGGAACGGGTCGCCACCCTGCGCCTGCTGGGCGCCCGCGTCGAGTTCACCGACCACACCCTCGGCTTCGCGGGCTGCGTCGAGCACGCCGAGCGGCTGGCCGCCCGGACGCCGGGCGCCTGGTACGCGAGCCAGCACACCAACGCCGACAACGTCCGCGCCCACCGCACGACGACCGGCCCCGAGATCTGGCGGGACACCGGCGGCCGCGTCGACGTCCTGGTCTGCTCGGTCGGCACCGGCGGCACCCTCACCGGCATCGGCCACCACCTGCGGGAACACAACCCGGACCTCCGGATCGTCGCCGTGGAGCCGTCCGGTTCGGCACTGCTGTCCGGCGGCGAGCCCGGCCCGCACCGCATCCCCGGTCTCAACGGCGGCTTCATCAGCCCCGTCACCGACACCGCCCTGATCGACGAGGTCGTCGCCGTCGACGACGCGGACGCCGCGGCCGCCACCCGGGACATCGCCGCCCGCAGCGGACTGCTGGTCGGCGTCTCCTCCGGCGCCGCCGCCCACGCGTGCGCCGTGCTGGCCCGCCGGCACGACCTCGCGGGCGCCACCGTCGTGGCCGTCTTCCCCGACACCGGCGAGCGCTACCTGAGCTGGTGGCCCGACGCGGCGGACGAGGAGGCCGAGCGGTGAGGTTCAGGGAGCTGCACCGCACGCTGCGGCTGCGCATCGTCATCGCGTTCGTCCAGCGGTTCTTCGACATCATGCTGGTCCCGCTGATGGTGATCCACTTCGCGAAGCTGTACGGCGTCGCCACGGCCGGTCTGATGACCCTGGCCGTCTCCGCCGCGGCCATCACCTGCAACCTCGTCGGCGGTCACCTCTCCGACACCTACGGCCGCCGCCCCGTCCTGCTCGCCGGCGAGCTGGGCGCGGGCCTGTCCTACGCGGGCCTCGCCCTCGTCGCCTCCCCCGTGGGGAACGGCGACGGCGTCGTCATGTACGTCCTGTACCTGGCCGCCGCCTCCTGCGCGGGCGTGGCGCTGCCCGCGAACGACGCCATGCTGGTCGACCTCACCACCCCCGAGACCCGCACCGGCGTCTACACCATCAACTACTGGTGCACCAACGTCGCCTTCATGCTCGGCTCGCTCGTCGGCGGCTTCCTCTACCACGGCTACTTCTTCCACCTCCTGACCGCCGCCGCCGTGATGCTGTGCGCGGTCACCGCGGTGACCTGGTTCGGCGTCTCGGAGACGGCGCCCGCCGGCGGCGTCGCCCACCCCCGGGGCGTGAAGTCCGCTCTGACCGGCTACGTCTCGGTCGTACGCGACCGGCTCTTCCTGCGCCTGGCCCTGGCCGCGCTGCTGGTCCGCTCCGTGGAGGTGCAGATCTCGTCGTCCATCGCGGTGCGGCTCGGCGAGGACTTCACGCCGCAGGAGCTGTTCCACGTCGGCTCCTGGCGGGTGGACGTCAACGGCGTGAACATGCTCGGCATCATGCGGGCCGTCAACACCCTGCTGATCGTCTGCTGCGCCCTGTGGGTGGGGCGGCTGCTGGGCAGGACCGACGAGCGGCGGCGCCTGGTGACCGGCGTCGCCGTGTTCACGGCGGGCTACATGGTCTGGGCGGTCAGCGGCGACGCCTGGACGCTGATCGTCGCGACCTTCGTGGTGACGGCGGGCGAGCTGATGAGCGCCCCGGTCAAGCAGACCCTGCTGGCCAACTCGGTGCCCGACGAGTCCCGCACCAAGTACATGGCGGCGTACGGCCTCCAGGTCCGCCTCGGACTGCTGGTCGGCTCGCTGTGCGTGACGGTCAGCGCCGTCGTCCCCGACTGGGGGATGGCCGGCCTCTTCGGCGTCTTCGGCGCCGGCGCCATCGTGCTCTACCGGTCGCTGTTCCGGGCCCAGGACGCCCGGGCCGCGGCCGCCGCGATCCCCGAACTCCCGGAAAAGGACAACGCACAGTGACCGAGAACCGCCGGATCCTCATGGTCCAGCCCTACCGGCAGCTGGTGGAGAAGGCCGTCGCCGCGGGATTCGAGGTGTGGTCCCTCTGGGACCCGGCGCTCCAGTCGGAGGACTACCTGCGGGACGTGGCCCGGCACTCCGCCGAGCTGCTCCTGACCGACTTCGACGACGAGGCCGCCCTGCGCGCCCTGGTCCGCGAGACCGCCCTCGCCCACGACGTGGCGCACGTGCTGCACCTGGGCCGCGAGTCCACGATGCTGCCCGCCGCCGAGGAGGCGCACGCCCTCGGGCTCGCCCTCAACCCGCCCGACGCCGTGCGCGCGCTCAACGACAAGGCGGCCATGCGCCGCCTGCTCGCCGAGCACGGGCTCTCCCCGGTCCGCACCGCCGTCGCCGGACACCCGGACGAGGTGCCCGGCATCCTCGACGGCTTCGGCTACCCGGCCGTCGCCAAGCCGACCCGGCTCCAGGGCAGCGCGGGCGTGCGCCGGCTGTCCGGCCCGCGGGAGCTGGAGCAGTGGCGGCGGGAGCTGGCCGCCTTCGGCTACGACGGTCCGGTGATCGTCGAGGAGTTCCTGTCCGGCCCGGAGTTCAGCGTGGAGACGCTCAGCGCCGACGGCGTCCACCACGTGGTCGGCATCACCGAGAAGCAGGTCACCGAGGGACCGCTGTTCGTGGAGACCGGGCAGCTCTTCCCGGCGCCGCTGCCGGCGGAGACGGCCCGCGCGGCCGCAGAGCTGGTCACCTCGCTCCTGGACGCCGCCGGGCACCGCTTCGGACCGGCCCACACCGAGATCATCCTCACCGCCGACGGACCCCGCGTCGTCGAGTCCCAGGCCCGGCTGGGCGGCGACCGCATCCCCCACCTGATCCGCCTCGCCACCGGCTACGACATCGAGGCGGCCGTCTTCGAGGCCCTGGCCGGCCGGCCCTGCGCACCCCGCCCCGCCGGGCGGACCGGCGCGATCTCCTTCTTCCAGCTGGAGCCGGGGACGGTCGAGCGGGTCGAGGGACTGGACGCCGTCGAGGAGCTGGACCACGTCCACGACCTGCACTTCCCGTTCGGTCCCGGCGACGAACTCCCCGTCACGGTGCACTCCGGCAGCAGGCACGGCTTCGTCGTCGTCACGGGCGCCGACGCGGACCAGGCCCGGCGGCGGGCCCGCGAGGCCCAGGCCCTCCTGCGGGTGACGCGCCGGTCGGAGCTGGTCAACGCCGTGCACAAGGAGCCCGACCGGCCGATGGTGCCGGAGCGGACGCTGCTGGTCCTCGGCCACCTCACCGAACCCCTGCGCATCGCCAGGGACCTCGGCCTGAACGTGATCCTCATCCAGCACAAGGACAAGTTCGACCCCGAGCAGGTCCGTCTCGCCGACGTCACCTTCATCGCCGACTTCACCGACTGGACGGTCGTGGAGCCGCTGGCCAGGGCCGCCCACCAGTTGTGGAACTTCAGCGCCGCGATCTCGCTGACCGAACCGGGTCTGGAGATCGCCGGACGGGTCAACGACCTGTTCGGCCTCGGCGGCACCGGGTACGAGACGGCCCGGCTGCTGCGGGACAAGCTGGCGATGCGCCGTCACCTGGCGGCGACCGCGCCGCGGTTCGCCATCGGCGCCGAGCCGCTGACCGGCCGGGACAGCCTCGCCGCCTTCGGCCGCGCGCACGGCTACCCCTTCGTGGTCAAGCCGGTCGACCTCACGGCGGGCTTCGGGATCTTCAAGGTGTCCGGGCCCGAGGACGTGGACGCGGTGTGGGAGCGGGTGGGCGCCGTGCGCGACGCGGGCGTCGACCGGGGCACCACGCTCTACGAGGTCCACGACTACCTCATCGAGGAGTACATCCCGGGCCCCGAGTTCAGCGTCGAGACCTTCAGCTTCGCCGGCCACCACGTCGTCGTCGCCATCACCGAGAAACTGGTCGACGAGACGCACTTCGCCGAACTCGGCCACGCCCTGCCGGCCCGGCTCGACCCGGACGACGAGCGGGCCGTCGAGGAGGCCGTCGCCGCGTTCCTCGACGCGATGGGCGTCCAGGACGGGCCCGGCCACACCGAGATACGGCTCTCCCCGCGCGGGCCGCTCGTCATCGAGGGCCACAACCGCAACGGCGGCGGCCACATCCAGACCCTCGTCGAGGCCGCGTACGGCATCGACCTCACGCGGTACGCGATCGCCTGGCCGTTCGGGCTCGTCGACCCGCTCGACGGACGGCCCGAGGCCCGCGCCGCCGGTTGCGCGCGCGGCGTCACCGGCCGGCCCGGCACCGTCGCCGAGGTCACGGGCGTCGCCGAACTGCGCGCCCACCCCGACGTGCTGGTCGTGGACATCGCGGCGCGCAAGGGCTCCGTGGTCCGGGCGGCGCGGGACAACTGGGACCGCCTCGGGATGGTCGCCGTGACCGCCGAGGACACCGCCAAGGCGGTCCTGCTCTGCGAGGAGCTGGTCGCCACCCGGCTGACCGTGCGGATGGAGGGGGACCGGTGAGCGACACGCGGACCGTGCCCGCCGGGCGCCCGGCCGTCGCGGACGGCATCGACGATCTGGTCGGCTCGACGCCGCTGGTGCGGCTGCGGCCGGCCGGTGTCCCCGACGACGTACGGGTGCTGGCGAAGCTGGAGTCGGCCAATCCGCTCTCCAGCATCAAGGACCGGGCGGCCCTGTTCATGCTGCGGGCCGCC
>MUMD01000431.1 GCA_002155895.1 Streptomyces rochei | reverse complement strand
GCACCGGCGACCGAAGGTCCCCCTGTGAACGGGTGAGGTAGTCGGTCGCGAAGTGACGGGCGTCGGCGATCCGCAGCGCTTCCCGCCGGTACGTCACCGAGGCCGCCCGCGGATCCGCACCCTCCGGTGCCCGCTGTGTCGACGAACCGTCCAGTCCCGTCTCACCCATGTCAACCGCCACGTTACCCCCGAGCCACGCACGCGCGCCGACGCCTCCCGCGCGATGAGAACATCTCATGTGTTCCTACGATAGTTCTGCTTTCCGTCGGTCACCGCACCCGTCGGCCAGGGAGAAAGCGGCGGCCTGGACCTGATCCTGGCCTCAGGCCGTGCTGAGCACGCCTCCGCGCAAGCGGGCCGGCAGCCGCTCCGGAATCCGTGCGGTCGTCGTCGCCATGATGGCCCTCCCCGTTCCGATGGCCCGCTCGCATGACGGGCCACTCGGCGGCTACCCCCTGCGCGGGCTCGCATGCACGGAGGCGGAGATCTTGTCCGAGGCCGTTCCGCTCCCGCCCGCGCGACGTGATCAGGTCGGCGGTTACGGAATCAGGAATTCCAGCACGGGTCGGTCCCAGGCCACCGCGGGCGGGTTCGCGCGGGCGGTTCCGGTGGGCAGGGCGCCCACAGCGCGGTAGAAGCCCTCGGCCGGAGGGTGCGACACCACCCGGACACGGTCCAGCCCTGCCGCGCGGGCCCGCCTCTTCATGTGATCGACAAGCAGCCGTCCGATGCCGCGGCCCTGGGTACCGTCCTGGACGAACAACAGGTCCAGCTCCGCCGGCGCGAGGAGCAGCGCGTAGAAGCCGAGCACCCGGTCCGTGGCGTCCTCGGCGTCGACGGCTACGAAGACCTGGTGGTTCTCGATGTAGTCGGGCCCGACGCGGTAGTCGGAGACCATCGCCGCATACGGGCCCTCGTAGGCTCGTGAGCCGCGTACGAGACGCGTGAGCCGCTTGGCGTCCCGGGCGACCGCCCGGCGGATGACGATCTCGCCCCCTACGGACGCGGAACTCGATTGCACGGGGAGCAGTCTACGCGTCCGGGACGGGCCGGGACCTCCGCGGGCTCCGTCCGAGCCTTCCGTCAGTCCGTCCCGATGACGACCACCTCAGTCCGTCCCGATGACGACCACCTCGTCCTCGGCCGTCCACCGGCGCCGCTCGCGTTTGGGCGGATTGATCCGCACTCCGTAGTGGGGGCGCGTCGACGCGTCGGCGTGGTCGCGGTAACCGATGGCGCACTCGCCGCGACGGCGTGCCGCGGCCACGACGGTGGCGAAGGACGTGGTGCTCCCTGGCAACAGGTAGTCGGTCGCCGGCCGCAGGTGGACCCCGGCGCCCTCGGCGGAGAACAGTTCCTCGAAGACCGCGGCCAGGTGCCGGTTCTGGGAGATCTGGGACATGAGCAGGCCGATGAGCTCGCCGCTGATGATGACGTCGGCCCCGGGGCCGATGGGGGCCAGCGCCCGGTTGCGGTCGTCGATCAGTTCGGTGACGACCGGCAGCTCGCGCCCGGTGGCTTCTTCCAGTTGGCGCAGGAGCAGAAGGGTGACGAGCGTGCGGTTGTCGGGATCGTCCGGCGGTTGGCCCGGGGCGGGGTCCCGCCCCAGCACGATCACGCTGTCGTAGGAGTGGACGTCCAGGCGCCGCAGCGTCTCGGGACGGGTGATGTCCCCGTGGTGCAGAGCCAGGCTCAGGCCGTTCCCACCGTTCCCACCGTTCTCCCCGTTTCCGCTGTCCGCTTCGGCCTCGCTGATCTCGCGGATCGTCGCCTCGCCCGGTTCCGCCACGACGTCGACGGCCGAACCGGGCCGGGCGCGTCGGTGCAACTGGTCGACCACGAGCGGCGCTCGGCGGTTCCAGCCCAGTAGCAGAATCCGCTCCGCCGGCGCGGGCGTCGGAGGGCGGGAGGCCACCGCGGCCTTCTCGACCGACTCCGCACAGTCGTCCAGCCGGGCCGTGTCGTCGTCGCCGGTGATGACGACGAGCAGGTCGTCCGGGGCGACCGGCGTCGTCGGCGGCGGGTTGAGCAAGGGGGTGCCGCCGCGCATCAGTCCGACGACGCTCGTCGTCGAGTAGGACAGGAGAACCTCGCCGAACGGGCGGCCGGTCAGGGCCGGCTCGCTGATCAGATAGAACTCGTCTCCGGCGAAGTCGAGGAGTTCCCGGTGGACGAGGGAGATCCCGGGGCGGCGGGCGGCCTGGACGATCAGCCGGGCGGTGACGGTGTCACTCTCCAGGACGACGCCGTCGGGTCCGGCGGCGAGACAGGCGGCCAGGCGGTACCGGTCGTCCCGGACGGCGGCGACGACGGGCGGACGCGGTTTCGCCCCGGCCAGAGCGGCCCGCAGCGCCAGCAGTGTCTTCACCACCTCCGCGTCGGCGTGCGGCTCGTCCGGAGGCAGAACCAGCACGACACCGGCCGTGGCCGGGCTGGTCAACGGCAACACGGCCGGGTCGGTGGTGGGGCCGCTGCGGCAGATCAACCGCGTACCGCCGCAGGAGCCCACCTTCGTGCCCAGGGACTCCTCCATGACGGTCTTGTCCCGGTCGGCCAGCACCACCACCGCCGCGCCGCGCTGGTTGACGTTGGCGGCCACCAGCTCGCTCACCACCGTGAAGACCTGTTCCGACCATCCGAGGACCACGGCGTGCCCCTGTTCCAGCACGGTGGAACGGCCCCGCCGCAACGAGGTGAGCCGCTCCGTGAGCGCCGTCGTGATCAGGCCGACGAGCGTGGAGACGTAGAGCAGGGTGACCAGCGCGAGCAGCACCGACAACATCGCCCGCAGCGGCGTACCCGTGGCACCGCCCAGTCGTAGCGTCTCCCCGGTGAGACGCCACACCTCCGCCAGCCGCTCCGCGAGGGACTGCGGGGCATCCGGGTCGGTCCACACCATCACCGCGCTGGCCGGCACGACGACGGCCAGGGACAGCAGCGCCATCCAGCCGACGAGCGCGGCGGCACCGCGGGCCAGGGTGCTGTCGAACCAGTAACGGGCCCTGTCACCGAACGGAGTCCGCCGCTGCGCCACCCGTCCCCCTTCCGTCTCCCCGTACTCCCACCAGGCCGCGTCGGCACCGCAGCGGCGCCGTGCCGCGCGGGCCTGCCCCGGAGCGCGGACGTGGGCACGCATGTCGCAGTGTGGGGGATCGATCAGGGCCGCAGACGACGTTCGACCAGCCTTCATCCCTTCGGGTAGCCGCGTCCTCCACGGCGGCGGACCTGCGAAGACGCCCGGTTCGGACAGGCAGATGAAAGCCGCCGGGCCTCATTCGCGGAACGCCGGGTATCCGCGAGACCGGATCACCGTCACACACAGCGAGGAGAGACCCTGTGCCGTCCACCGATGTCGTCGAACTCATCCTGCGGGACCACCGCCGTATGGAGGAACTGTTCCGCACCCTGCGCAACGTCGAAGCGGACCGTGCCGCGGCCCTGGCGGAGTTCGCGGACCTGCTCATCGCGCACGCCTCGGCCGAGGAGGACGAGGTCTACCCCGCCCTGCGTCGGTACAAGAACGTCGAGGGTGAGGATGTCGACCACAGCGTCCACGAGCACCACGAGGCCAACGAGGCGCTGCTGGCCCTGCTCGAGGTGGAGGACACCGCTTCCGACGAGTGGGATGACAAGCTCGAAGAGCTGGTCACGGCGGTCAACCACCACGCCGACGAGGAGGAACGAACACTCCTCAACGACGCCCGGGAGAACGTCGCCGACGACCGCCGCCGGGAACTGGGGCAGAAGTTCCAGGAGGCGCGTTCGCGGTATCTGGAGTCCGGCTGCGGCAGTGTCGAGAACGTGCGCAAGCTGGTCGCCGCCGCCGACGACTGACCCGCGTCGGCGACGCCCGGGCGCGGAGGGGACCCGCCGCCGTCGGGCCCCCTCGCCGGGCGTACCGCGGTCAGGCGGGTGAGGGCTGCGTCCGGTCCGGGACGGGTTCGAGGCGGACGACGATGCCCTTGGACGTGGGCTGATTGCTGATGTCCGCGACGCTGTCCAGCGGTACCAGGACGTTGGTCTCGGGATAGTAGGCGGCGGCCGAGCCCTTGGCCGCCGGGTAGGGAACGACCTGGAAGTTCTCGGCCCGGCGCTCGGTGCCGTCCGCCCAGACGCTCACGAGGTCGACGCGATCGCCCTGGGCGAGGCCGAGTTCGCTCAGGTCGGCCGGGTTGACGAGGACGACGTGGCGGCTGCCGTGGATGCCGCGGTAGCGATCGTTGTCGGTGTAGGGGACGGTGTTCCACTGGTCGTGCGAACGCAGTGTCTGCAGCAGCAGATGACCTTCGGGCGCCCGTGGGACCACGCTCTCGTTGCGAGTGAACAGGGCCTTGCCGACCTCGGTGTTGAAGACGCCCTCGTTGACCGGGTTGGGCAGTTGGAAGCCACCGGGCCGGGTCACGCGTGCGTTGAAGTCGTGGAAGCCGGGCACGATGCGCGCGATGCGGTCGCGGATGGTGTGGTAGTCGCCTTCGAAGGTCTCCCAGGGGATCTCCACCCTGCCGTCCAGGGTGAGCCGGGCGAGCCGGCACAGGATCGCGATCTCGCTCAGCAGCATGGGGGAGGCGGGTGCCAGGCGGCCCCGGGAGGTGTGCACCTCGCTCATGGAGTTCTCGACGGTGACGAACTGCTCGCCGTCGGCCTGGACGTCGCGCTCGGTGCGTCCCAGCGTCGGCAGGATCAACGCGGTGTCACCGCAGACGGTGTGCGAGCGGTTGAGCTTGGTCGAGATGTGGGCGGTCAGCCGGCACGAGCGCATCGCCTCCTCGGTGACCTCGCTGTCGGGCGCCGCCCGGACGAAGTTCCCGGCCAGGGCGAGGAAGACCTTGACGCGGCCCTCGCGCATTGCCTTGATCGAGTTCACCGAGTCCAGGCCGTGGGCCCGCGGCGGCTCGAAGCCGAACTCGTCCCGCAGGGCGTCCAGGAAGGTGTCCGGCATCTGCTCCCAGATGCCCATGGTGCGGTCGCCCTGGACGTTGCTGTGGCCGCGCACCGGGCAGGCGCCGGTGCCGGCGCGTCCCAGGTTGCCGCGGAGCATCAGGAAGTTGACGATCTCCCGGACGGTGGGCACGCCGTGCTTGTGCTGGGTGATGCCCATCGCCCAGCAGACGACGACGCGTTCGCTGTCGAGGACCTCGTCGCGTACCTTCTCGATCTCCTCGCGGGTCAGTCCGGTCGCCGCGCGCACGTCGTCCCAGTCCACCGTGCGGGCGTGCCGGGCGAACTCCTCGAAGCCGGTGGTGTGGGCGTCGATGAAGTCGTGGTCCAGGACGGTGCCGGGCCGGGCGTCCTCGGCCTCCAGCAGCAGTCGGTTGAGGGCCTGGAAGAGGGCGAGGTCGCCACCGGGCTTGATGTGCAGGAAACGGTCGGCGATCCGGGTGCCGCGCCCGACGATCCCGCGCGGCTGCTGCGGGTTCTTGAAGCGTCGCAGCCCGGCCTCGGGAAGCGGGTTCACGGCCACGATCCGGGCGCCGTTCCGCTTGGCCTCCTCCAGCGCGCTGAGCTGGCGCGGGTGGTTGCTGCCGGGGTTCTGCCCGACCAGGAAGATCAGATCGGCGTGGTGGAGGTCGTCGAGACCGACGGTGCCCTTGCCGGTCCCCAGGGTCTCGCTCAGGGCGAAGCCGCTGGACTCGTGGCACATGTTGCTGCAGTCGGGCAGGTTGTTGGTGCCGAAGGCGCGGGCGAAGAGCTGCAGCACGAAGGCGGCCTCGTTGCTGGCGCGGCCCGAGGTGTAGAACACCGCCTCGTCGGGGGAGGCCAGCGACTTGAGCTCCTCCGCGAGGACCCCCAGGGCGTCGTTCCAGCCGATGGGCTCGTAGTGCGCGGAGCCGGGCCGTTTGATCATCGGCTCGGTGAGCCGGCCCTGCTGGTTGAGCCACATGTCGGAGCGGCCGGCGAGGTCGGCGACGCTGTGCTCGCGGAAGAAGTCGGCGGTCACCCGCCGTGTGGTCGCCTCGTCGTTGATGTGCTTGGCGCCGTTCTCGCAGTACTCGTTGCGGTGGCGCCGTCCCGGGGCCGGGTCCGCCCACGCGCAGCCGGGGCAGTCGATGCCGCCCACCTGGTTCATGGTCAGCAGATCCACCCCGGTCCTGCGCGGGGACGTCTGCTCCAAGGAGTACTCCAGCGCGTGCACGACCGCGGGGACGCCGGCGGCCCACTTCTTCGGCGGTGTCACGGAGAGGCTGGTCTCCGACTCCTCACCGTGCGGCTTCTGCATGTGTTCGCCTTTCTCTCGCCGTGTCCGGCCCTCGGGTCAGCCGACGGGCCACCGGGCCACCCTGCTCCTGGGCGGTTCCGGTCGATCGTGTTGCACGCGGCCGTTGCGGATGGTGCCGCGCCAGGCGCCGCCCTCTTGTCCCAGTCCCTCCATGAACCGTTTGAATCTCGTCAGCTCGCCGTGGACCAGTCGGGTGGTCAGCCGGGCCGCCCGCGAGGAACGGGTGAGGATCCTCGCGGCTCCCCGCGGTTCCAGAAGCACCCGGACGGTGATCGCGGTGCCGCCGGACTCCGTCGGCCTGAACTCGACCTCTCCCCGGTGCCACGGCCTCTGCTCCAGGCCGCGCCAGGCCAGGTAGGCGTCGGGGTCCTGCTCCAGGATCTCGACCGCGAAGCGGCGGCGCAGGGGACCGTAACCGAGGGTCCAGGCGGTCACGGTGGGCCGGACCTGCTCGACGTCGCGGACCACGGCCGAGAACCGAGGGAAGGACTTGAACTGCGTCCACTGGTTGTACGCCGTCCGTACGGGCACCGCCACCTCGATCGTCTGGTCGACGTGCCGCTCGCGCAGCGGACGACGGCCCGTGCTCCTGTCACCGCTGGTGCGCGCCCCCGGTGTGTCCGGCACGGCCCGCGGGCCCTCGTGCTGCTCCGCCATCGTGGTCTCTCCTCCTGTGGGGGGAACCAGGCGTCCAGGCTCTCGACGTCTCCTCGTGCGTCAGGGTCCCCTCGTGCGTCAGGGTTTTCCCCTCCCGGTTCCCACCTCCGGCGTTTCGAGTCACCTCGGTCCCGCCGCGTCCTCGTGCGCGCCGGCCGCCAGGTCGGTGAGGGCCGCGTCCAGGGCGGCGGCGCGCTCGGTGTCGTCGCCGATGTACCGGTAGACGGCGATGATCGGCCCGTAGGCGGCCTTGAAGAACTCAAGGAAGTCCCCCTTCGAGCGGCGCTCGGGACCGGGGGTGCGCCGGCCGGCCTGATGACCAGCGTCGACGGGGTCGTGAGAGCGTGATCGAGGTGCTCGACGAGCCGGAGCCACCGCAGGAGAGTCGCGGGCAGCGCTCTCTCCAGCAACCCAGCCTTCGCACACCCGTGCGCGGCGCAAGGGGCGTACGTCCCCTGCGCAAGGGGGCGGCTGGAGGCCGGTGCCCCACGCCTCGTCTCCGCACGGCGCGTCGGACGGGGGGAGAACGCGCCCGATGAACACGGTGTGCGCCCTCCCGATTCCTCTCCGTGACGTCAATGATGAGCCCACCGCGCCTGGGTCAGGCGATCCGCGGTCCCCTGCCGCTCGGTCAGGGGCCGGTGACGGAAGGAGTCCACGGTGTTGCTTCTCATCTCTCCGGACGGTGTCGAGGAAGCCCTCGACTGCGCGAAGGCGGCGGAGCACCTCGACATCGTCGACGTGAAGAAGCCCGACGAGGGCTCGCTGGGCGCGAACTTCCCGTGGGTCATCAGGGAGATCCGCGACGCGGTGCCGGCGGACAAGCCGGTCTCGGCCACCGTGGGGGACGTCCCGTACAAGCCCGGCACGGTGGCGCAGGCCGCGCTGGGCGCGGTCGTCTCGGGGGCCACGTACATCAAGGTCGGCCTCTACGGATGTACGACGCCCGAACAGGGCATCGCGGTCATGCGCGCGGTGGTCCGAGCGGTGAAGGACCACCGTCCCGAAGCGCTCGTCGTGGCGTCCGGTTACGCCGACGCCCACCGGATCGGCTGCGTCAACCCGCTCGCCCTGCCCGACATCGCCGCCCGCTCCGGCGCCGACGCCGCGATGCTCGACACCGCGGTCAAGGACGGGACGCGGCTGTTCGATCACGTTCCGCCGGACACCTGCGCCGAGTTCGTCCGTCGCGCCCATGCCGCCGGCCTGCTCGCCGCCCTCGCGGGCAGCGTCAGGCAGACCGACCTCGGCCGGCTGACCCGGATCGGCACGGACATCGTCGGGGTGCGCGGAGCGGTCTGCGAGGGCGGCGACCGCAACGCCGGACGCATCCGGCCGCACCTGGTGGCCGCCTTCCGGAGCGAGATGGACCGGCACGCCCGCGAGCACCGGGCCGGCGTCACCACCGCGAGCTGACCGCCGGTATGCCGACCCCCGCACCCGACCACGCACCCGACCACGCCCCCGCACAGCGGGCCGCGCCTCTCGCGGTCGTCGATCCGGCCACCGGGACGGTCTTCGACGAGGCCCCCGACCAGGGACCGGACGTGCTGGACGCCGTCGTCGACCGGGCCCGCCGGGCCTGGCACGGCTGGCGCGCCGATCCCGACGCCCGTACCACCGCGCTGCGCTCGGCGGCCGACGCGGTCGAGGCCGCCGGGGACGACCTCGCCCGTCTCCTCACCCGGGAACAGGGAAAGCCCCTGGCCGAATCGCATGCGGAGGTCGCCCGGACGGCGGCCCGCCTGCGCTATTTCGCCGGCCTGGCCCCCCGGACCCGGCGCATCACCGATGGGCGGCCGGTGCGCAGCGAGGTCCGCTGGCGCCCCCTGGGACCCGTCGCCGCGATCGTGCCGTGGAACTTCCCCCTCCAACTCGCGTCGGCGAAGTTCGCGCCCGCGCTCGCCGCGGGCAACACCATGGTCCTCAAACCGTCCCCCTTCACCCCGCTCGCCACCCGGCTGCTCGGGTCCGTCCTCGCCACCGCCCTGCCCGAGGACGTCCTGACGGTCGTCACCGGCCGCGAGCCACTCGGCGCCCGCCTCGCCGCACACCCCGGCATCCGCCACGTCACCTTCACCGGATCGGTGCCCACGGGCCGGGCCGTGGCCCGAGCGGCGGCGGCCTCGCTCGCCCGGGTCACCCTGGAACTGGGTGGCAACGACGCCGCGGTCCTGCTGGACGACGTCGAAGTGGACCGGATCGCCGACCGGCTGTTCTGGGCCGCGTTCCGCAACTGCGGGCAGGTCTGCATGGCGGTCAAGCGCGTCTACGCACCGGCCCGTCTGCACGCACAGGTCGTCGAAGCCCTCACCGAGCGTGCCAAGGCCGTCGCCGTCGGGCCCGGCCTCGACCCCGGCACCCGGCTGGGACCGGTCGCCAACGCCCCCCAGCTGGCCCGGGTCGAGCAGATCACCCGGCGAGCCCTGGCGGACGGCGCCCGGGCGGCGGCCGGCGGCCACCGGCTGGACAGGCCGGGCTGCTTCTTCGCCCCCACGATCCTCACCGACGTCCCGCCCGACAGCCCGGTGGTGACCGAGGAGCAGTTCGGGCCGGTACTGCCGGTGCTGCCTTACCGGAGCCTGGACGAAGCCGTCGACGCGGCCAACGGCACGGGGTTCGGGCTGGGGGGCTCCGTATGGGGGACCGACCTCGACCGGGCCGAGGCGGTGGCCGACCGGCTGGAATGCGGCACGGCCTGGGTCAACCACCACGCCGAGCTGTCCCTCGCCCAGCCCTTCGCCGGCGACAAGGACAGCGGGGTCGGCGTCGCGGGCGGGCCGTGGGGACTGTACGGCAACCTCCGCCCGTTCGTCGTCCACCGGCCGCGGGGGGAGTGACGGTGAGCTTCCGGGCGGCCGTACTGCGCGGGTACGAGGACCCTTTCACGGTCGAGGAGGTGACCCTGGGGACGGAGCCCGGCGCAGGGGAGATCCTGGTCGAGATCGCCGGCTGCGGAATGTGCCGGACCGATCTCGCGGTCCGGCGCTCGGCCGGCCGGAGCCCGCTGCCGGCGGTGCTCGGCCACGAGGGCTCCGGGGTGGTGGTGCGGACGGGCGGCGGCCCGGACACCGCGATCGGCGTCGGTGACCACGTGGTGCTGAGCTTCGACTCCTGCGGGCACTGCCGCAACTGCCGCGCGGCGGCCCCCGCCTACTGTGAATCCTTCGCCTCCCTCAACCTCTTCGGGGGCCGTGCGGAGGACCCGCCGCGGCTCACCGACGGGTCCGGGGCGGCACTGGCTCCCCGGTGGTTCGGACAGTCCGCCTTCGCCGAGTACGCGCTCGTCTCCGCCCGCAACGCCGTCCGGGTCGACCCCACCCTGCCCGTCGAACTGCTCGGGCCGCTGGGCTGCGGCTTCCTCACCGGAGCCGGAGCCGTGCTCAACACCTTCGCCGCCGGGCCGGGCGACACCCTCGTCGTGCTCGGCGCGGGCGCCGTGGGCCTGGCCGCGGTGATGGCGGCCACCGCCGCCGGCGCACCGTCCGTGGCCGTGGACCGCAACCCCCGTCGCCTGGAGCTGGCCGAGCGGTTCGGCGCGGTACCGCTGCCCGCCGCGACGTCCGGTCTGGCCGAGCGGATCCGGCGCCTCACGGACGGCGGCGCGCGGTACGCACTGGACACGACCGCCTCCGTCCCACTGATCAACGAGGCGCTGCGCGCACTGCGTCCCACCGGCGCTCTCGGCCTGGTGGCACGGCTCCACACCGCGCTGCCGCTGGAACCGGGCACGCTCGACCGGGGGCGCGGCATCCGCCACGTCTGCGAGGGGGACGCGGTACCCGGTCTGCTGATACCGCTGCTGACCCGGCTCTGGCAGGCCGGACGCTTCCCCTTCGACCAGCTCGTCCGTACCTATCCGCTGGCCGACATCAACGAGGCGGAGCGCGACTGCGACGCCGGCCTCGTGGTCAAACCCGTGCTGCTCCCGCCCGCGAGGAGCCGGTGAGTACGGCGCACGGCACCGCGGTCCGACCGCATCCGACGAGCAGGAAGCTCGCGGCCCCACTTCCGCCAACGGAGGAGACATGACCGGCACGGCGCCGCAGTACACGGACGTGGAAGGCGTGAACGGAGGGGTGGGCCTGACGGCCTTCCTGGTCGCCGCCGCGCGGGCGATCGAGACCCATCGCGACGACAGTCTGGCCCAGGACGTCTACGCGGAACACTTCGTGCGCGCCGCCCCGGCGTGCGCGGACTGGCCGGTGCGCATCGAGCAGGTCCCCGACGGGGACGGCAACCCGCTGTGGGGGCGGTTCGCCCGCTATTTCGGCCTGCGGACCCGGGCCCTCGACGACTTCCTGCTCCGGTCGGTCCGGACGGGCCCCCGACAGGTGGTGCTGCTGGGCGCGGGGTTGGACACCCGTGCCTTCCGGCTCGACTGGCCGTCGCAGTGCGTTGTCTTCGAGATCGACCGGACGGGCGTGCTCGCCTTCAAACAGCAGGTGCTCACGGACCTGGCGGCAACCCCGAGAGTGGAGCGCGTCCCCGTTCCGGTCGATCTGCGCGCGGACTGGGCCGGCGGGCTGACCGCGGCCGGCTTCGACCCGTCGGCGCCCAGCGTCTGGCTGGCCGAGGGACTGCTCTTCTATCTGCCGGGCCCCGCCGAGTCGTTTCTCGTCGACACGGTGGACCGGCTGACCACCGAGGGCAGCGCGCTGGCCTTCGAGGCCAAGCTGGAGAAGGACCTGCTGGCGTACCGCGACAGTGCGATCTACACGGCGACGCGTGAGCAGATCGGCATCGACCTCCTCCGCCTCTTCGACAAGGGGCCACGACCCGACTCCGCGGGTGAGCTGGCGGCCAGAGGCTGGTCCACCTCGATGCACACGCCCTTCGTCTTCACCCGCCGGTACGGTCGCGGTCCCCTCCCCGAGCCGAACGACGCGCTGGAGGGGAACCGATGGGTCTTCGCCCGCAAGCCCGGGCCCTGACGTGCCGGCCCGGGCTTGCCGTCCACGCCCGGGGACGCCGCTGACGAGCGGTGTCAGACGGTCCGGGCGGCCACCAGCCGGTCGCCCGGGATCCCGGCCAGGTCCGGCGCGTAGTAGTCCTCGATGCCGGAGGCCCACGCGGCCACGGTGATGCGGTCCGCGGCGTCCGGGGCGAAGGCGTCGAACAGCGCGTGGATGTTCGCTTCCTCGAAACCGATCGCCTTCATCAGCGCGACGAAGAGGGGACGCTCGATCAGCCCGTCCCCGTCGGGATCGCCGAGCGCGGAAAGTGCCCGAGCGAACTCGGCGATGGTGGGACCGAAGCGTTCGGGATCGAGTACGAACGGACGGAACTCCTCCACGGTGATCACGCCGTCGCCGTCGGCGTCCAGTTCGGTGGCCAGCGTGGTCCAGTAGCGGCGGAACGCGGCCCGGACGGCGGCCTTGGTGCTGTCGTCCGACCCGACCGCCGCCGCAACGACACGGTCGGTCATCACGTCGAAGTCGTCGGAGTCGATGACTCCGTTGCCGTTGGCGTCGAAGAGGGAGAAGACCAGCTCGACCCGCTTGGCGGCCTCATCTCGCATGCACATCACCTGTCTTCTACGGCCCGGTCTTCGCGGGCCCGGCCCCATGAATGCTCTGCGTGACCGAGCGGGGCAGGACGAAAGCCTCCGAGCGGTCGCGTCCCAGAGAACCACCATGAATGTCCCTGAACTGCCGATTTCCGCTTTTGGTGGTACAAGGACTGACCGGTGACCATCTGCGACAGGGTCGGGTGCCTGTCTGCGCTGTCGCGACCGGACCGCTCCCGCGGCCCCCTTCGCCGGCCCGGCTTGCCGTTGCGTGAAGCCGGACTGCCCCGGGTACCGGCCTCCGCTCCCGCCTTTCGCACCGGCCGACGAGGTCGGTGCGAAAGGCGGGAGCTTCCCCGGCCCTGGGGCTCAGGGCAGCGGCGTCCCACCCGTCGCGTTCAGGATCTCGGCGGTCACGTAGCTCGCCTCCTGGGAGGCGAGATAGACGTACGCCGGTGCCAGCTCGGCCGGCTGGGCGGGGCGGCCCAGCGGGCTCTGCTTGCCGAACTCGGCCGTGTCCGGCAGGGTCGCCGGGATCAGGGGGGTCCACACCGGGCCCGGCGCCACCGCGTTCACCCGGATGCCCCGGTCGGCGACCATCTGGGCGAGGCCCTGCGTGAAGGTCACGATCGCGCCCTTGGTCATCGCGTAGTCCAGCAGGTGCGGGCTCGGCTTGTACGCCTGCACCGACGTGGTGTTGATGACGCTGCCTCCCGCCGGGATGTGCGGCAGCGCGAACTTGGTCAGCCAGAACATGCCGTAGAGGTTGGTGCGCATCACCCGGTCGAACTGCTCCGTCGGGATCGCCTCGATGCCGTCCGGCTGCGCCATCTGGTACGCCGCGTTGTTTACCAGGACGTCGATGCCGCCGAACTCCCCGACCGCCCGGTCGATGAGCGCCCGGCACCGATCCTCCTCGCGGATGTCGCAGGAGACGGCCACGGCCTTGCGTCCGGCGTCCTCCACGAGCCGCGCGGTCTGCCGCGCCTCGCCCTCCTCCTGTTCGAGGTAGGTGAAGAGCACGTCGGCTCCCTCCCGGGCGAAGGCCAGGGCCACCGCGCGGCCGATGCCGGAGTCCCCGCCCGTGATGACGGTCCTGCGGCCCTCCAGCCGGCCCGACCCGCGGTACGACTCCTCCCCGTGGTCGGGC
>MUMD01000430.1 GCA_002155895.1 Streptomyces rochei | reverse complement strand
GCCCCACCTCGTCCCCCGACCCCTCGTGTCGGCGGTGGCACGCCGGGTACCCGCAGGCCGTGGGACGACCGGACGGGTCCGGCCCGTCCCGCGCGAGGCGATAGCCCGGAGTCAGAACCGGAGAGGGGACAGCGATGACGCAGCCCGCCGACGAACACGCTCTCGACCGGCGCGGCGTGTCCGAGCTCCGTCCGACGGCGGCGCACGACTCCGGCCCCGTCCCGGCGGACGACCCGCGCCATCAGGAACTCCCGGTCGACCGCAACCAGGCGATCCTCCAGGCGGCCAAGCAGGTGGGCGCCATCCTGAAGCGGAACGAGCACCCCTTCGCGCTGGCCGGCAGCGTCGCCGTCTACGCGCACGGNNTCACGACGGAGCTGCTGGCCCGGGCCGAGGAGCTGTCGGTCGACTCGGTGCTCATGCCGGTGCTGGCCCCGACCGATCTGCTGCGCGGCCTGCTGGCGGCCTTCTCCGAGCACCACTGCGACTTCGGGGCGGTACTGCCGATCGCCCGCACCCTGCGGGAGAAGATCGACTGGGAGGCCCTGCGCCGCGACTGCGGGGACGCCCCGATGCCCGCCGCG
>MUMD01000043.1 GCA_002155895.1 Streptomyces rochei | reverse complement strand
CTGCGGGACTGGACGGTGCTGGACACCGCCCGGCGGATAAGGCCCGGGGCCGACCTCGCCGGGACGGCACGGGAGTTGGGCGAGGCGCTGGAGAGCAGGGAGCAGGTCGTCGTCACGGCACGTCTCGACGGTGCGAGCGTCGACCTGGCCCGCCGCATCCTGGGTGCCCGCCTCCGGACGGTGGGCGACCGGCAGGACGGCGGCGGCCGGCGCGGAGGAGACGAGCGGACGGACGCTGGAGGACGTCGCGCCCTGACCCGCGCTCACCTCACCGCGTCCTGCCCTCGGGCCGCTCGAAGGAGAGGTGGGCCGGCAGCTCAAGGGGAGGTGTCGGCGGTCGGGGGCCGGTGAGCGCGAGCGGTGCGGGCCGCGAGCCGGTGGATCAGCCGACGGGCCGGCTCCGGGGCGACGACCTCGATGTGGTCGCTGAACTGGAGCAGTTGCCGCACTCCGTCCAGTGCGCCGTACGCCACGGTGATCTCGACCCGGCCGTCGCCGTCCTGCCGGTCGCCCACCGTCCGGAGGCGGGCACCCAGGATGCGGCGGGCCAGGTCGACGCTCGCACCGTCGAGACGTGCCGTGACGACGACCTGCTCCCTGCTCTCCAGCGCCTCGCCCAACTCCCGTGCCGTCCCGGCGAGGTCGGCCCCGGGCCTGAGCCGCCGGGCGGTGTCCAGCACCGTCCAGTCCCGCAGGCGGGTGAGCGCGAACATGCGGGGCCGCCCGTCACGGTCGCCGACGAGGTACCACCGGCCGGCCCGCTCCACCAGCCCGTAGGGATCGACCACGTACTCCTCGGCGGACGCCGCGCCGCTGGGCCGGTATCCGATGCGCAGCCGCCTCCCCGTGCGCACGTCCCGCACCAGCGCCGCGACGTCGGGCAGGGGGGCCGCCTCCCCGAACCAGGGCCGGTTGTCGATGGCGATCACGTCCGTCAGCGACAGCGGCAGGTCGTCCCGGGCGGGCGGTGGCGAGCGGCGCGGCGTGAGCTTGCGCAGCGCCGACCGGGCCGCCGCCTCGCCGCCCACCCGGCGGGCCCGGTCGGGATCGAGCCCGACGGCCCGCAGCAGATCCGCCTCTCCGGTCGTCAGCTTGGACAGGTCGGCCTGGTCACCGGGGAGCAGACTGATCCCGCCGTACTTGCCCCGCTCGGTGAAGACGGGGATGCCCGCGTCGACCAGCGCCCGCACATCGCGGAGCACCGTCCGCGTCGAGACCCCCAGCTCCCCGGCCAGCGCCTCGGCGGTGGTCCGCGGGTGCGCCTGCAGCGCCGCCAGAAGCTCGATCAACCGCTGCGGTCGCCCCATGCCACGCCTTCCCATGTTGAACAGGACAGACCCTGTCATGTTTTCACGCGAGGCTGACACCGACGGCCGGAGCCTCCGGCCCGGAAGGAGTCAGCCACCCATGTCCGCGCCCAACCTCTTCCTCGTCTACGTCACCGACGCCGAGCGCTCGACCGCCTTCTACTCGGACCTGTTCGACATGAAGCCGATGATGGTCACCCCGCGCTACATCCCCTTCGAGGTCGCGCCCGGAGTGGTGTTCGCGCTCTGGAGCGGCCAGTCGGACCGGCTCGGCCGGCAGACGCCGCGCACCTCGGAGATCGGCCTGATGCTCCCGGGCCCGGCATCCGCCGTCGACGAGCTCCACGCCGTGTGGACCGCCAAGGGCGCCACCGTGGTCGAGCCTCCGCACGACGAGGTCTTCGGCCGCACCTTCGTCGTCGCGGACCCCGACGGCAACCTGATCCGGGTGGCACCGGTCGACTGACCGACACCACCTCCGAGAGTCCCGCGCGCCGGGACCCCGACCGAGCCGGCCGCCGCAGCGCCGCCTCCGCGAGGCGGCGGCCGAGTCCGGCGGCTAACGCGACGGCCCCCAGCCCGGACCCCACCGCACGCGACCCCGGGAATCCCTGCGGGACCGCAGGGATTCCCGGCGCACCCGCACGCCGGGAATAGCACGCCGGGAATAACCGGAGACACCCTCCTGTTACGACGCGCAGCGAACGACACCGAACGTGACACCCGGGAGGCACCCCACCATGGCCCCAGACGCCGCAGGCACCGCCGAGGAGATCCGGGGCGCCGCCCACGGCACCGCTCCCGTCCCCCTCTCCGTGCTGGACCTGGTGACCGTGGGCGCCGGCCGCACCGCCACCGACGCCCTGCGCACCAGCGTGGACATCGCCCGCCTCGCGGAGAGCCGCGGCTTCCACCGGTACTGGGTCGCCGAGCACCACTCGATGCCCGGGGTCGCCTCCTCCTCCCCCGCGGTGATCCTGGCCCACCTGGCCGCGCACACCGACCGCATCCGGCTCGGCTCGGGCGGCGTCATGCTCCCGAACCACGCCCCGCTCGTCATCGCGGAGCAGTTCGGCACCCTGGAGGCGATGGCCCCCGGCCGGGTCGACCTCGGTCTCGGCCGCGCCCCCGGCACCGACGGCGCCACCGCCGCCGCCCTGCGCCGCACCGACCGGCTGAACGAGGGCGCCGACGACTTCCCGCAGCAGCTCGCCGAGCTGATCCGGTTCCTGGACGACGACTTCCCCGACGGGCACCCCTACCGGCGCATCCACGCCGTCCCCGGCCCCGTGCAGGCCACCTCCCCCGGAGGCGTGCAGTCGGCCCACCGGCCGCCGGTGTGGCTGCTCGGTTCCTCCGGGTTCAGCGCCCGGCTGGCCGGCACCCTCGGTCTGCCCTTCGCCTTCGCGCACCACTTCTCCGCGCAGAACACGATCCCCGCGCTGGACCTGTACCGCGAGTCGTTCCGCCCGTCCGCGGTCCTGGACGCGCCCTACGCCCTGATCGGCGTCTCGGCGCTCGCCACCGACGACGAGAAGGAGGCCCGCCGCCAGGTGCTGGCCGCCGCGCTGAACATGGTCCGGCTGCGCACCGGTCGCCCCGGGCTCGTGCCGACGCCGGAGGAGGCGGAGGCGTACGACTTCAGCCCGATGGAGCAGGAGTTCGTCCAGTCCTGGAACTCCAACGTCATCCACGGCACCGCCGACGAGGTGCGCGCCGGCCTCGACGACCTCCACAAGCGCACCGGCGCCGACGAGCTGATGCTCACCGCCAACGCCCACGGCGGCGACGTGCGCCTGCGCTCCTACGAGCTGATCGCCGACGCCTACGGCTTGCCGACGCCCGCCTGAACCCCGGCCGCGCCGGGCCCGGCGGAGCCCAGCAGGGCGGAGATGCGGTCCGGCGCCACCGGCCGGGAGTAGAGCCAGCCCTGGCCGGTGTCGCAGCCGATGCGGCGCAGGCGGCTCGCCTGGTCCGACGTCTCCACGCACTCGGCGGTGACGGTGAGACCGAGGCGGTGGGCGAGCTGGACCATCGCCTCGACGATGACCTCGTCGGCGGGGCTGGCCGCCGGTCCGTCGGCGCCCGCGGCCGTTCCGGCGCCCCCCACCGGGGCGCCGCCGTCGTACTGGAAGCCGCGCACGAAGGCGCCGTCCAGCTTCAGCACCGAGACCGGCAGCCGGCTGAGGTAGGCCAGGTTGGAGTAGCCGGTGCCGAAGTCGTCGATGGCGATGTGGACGCCCATGTCGCTGAGCGCCTTGAGCGCCTGCAGCGGGCGGCCCGCCGAGCCCATGACCGCCGACTCCGTCAGCTCCAGTTGCAGCAGCTCCGGCGCCAGCCCGGTCTCCTCCAGGGTCGCCGCCACGTCCGCCACCAGGTCGGAGTCCCACACCTGGCGGACCGCGACGTTGACGCTGACGAAGATCGGGGGCTCGTCCGGGTGGGCCAGCTGCCAGCTGCGGGCCTGCCGGCAGGCGGTGCGCAGGATCCAGCGGCCCAGGGGAACGATCGAACCGTCCTCCTCCGCCAGTGCGATGAACCGATTCGGCGCCAGTACGCCGAACTGAGGATGATTCCAGCGGATGAGCGCCTCGACGCCCCGCACCCGGCCGTCCTCCATGCCGACCAGCGGCTGGTACTCCAGGGCGAACTCCCCGCGGTCGATGGCGGGGCGGAGGGTGGCGGCCAGCGCCTGGCGGGTCATGCGGGTGGCGTTGCGTTCCGGGTCGAACAGGGTCCAGCGGGCCCTGCCGTCGGCCTTGGCCCAGTACAGGGTGGTGTCCGCCGCCTGCATCAGGGCGGTCGGCGTGGTGCCGGCGGTGTGGCGTTCGACGACGCCGACCGAGGCGGTGACCGAGAGGCGTCGGTCGGCGACCTCGAAGGGCGCCTCCAGGACCGCCAGTACCGATTCGGCCAGGTCGGCGAGTTGATCGGTGCCTGTGGAGTCCTCGACGAGCAGGGCGAACTCGTCGCCGCCGAGCCGGGCCACCAGCGGTGCGCCGGACCGGGCGTGCGCGGCCTCCTCGGCGCAGCGCGTGAGGCGTTCGGCGACGGCGGCCAGCAGCCGGTCGCCGACACGGTGACCGAGGGTGTCGTTGACGGCCTTGAAGCCGTCCAGGTCCAGGTAGCAGACGCCGATCCGGCCGGTGCCGCCGTGCTCGTAGGAGTCCGCCTCCAGCGCCGCCGTCAGCCGCTCGAAGAACAGGGCGCGGTTGGGCAGCCGGGTGACCGGGTCGTGCATCTGGAGGTGACGCAGCCGGGCCTGGAGCTCGCGCCGGGCGCTGATGTCGGCGACCGACAGCAGCAGCCCCGGCGCGCCCTCGGCCTCGGCCAGCGGCTCGACCGTCACCTGCGCCCACAGGGAGTGCCCGTCAGCCCCCTTCAGCCGCCGGGTGCAGCGCAGCCGGGCCCGGCGGCCGGACAGCACCTCGCGGTACGCCTGCCAGGTGCCGGTGTCGGAGGCGAGGTCGACAAGGTCGGCGGCGGCACGGCCGGCCAGCGCGTCCGGGTCGGTGCCGAGCAGGGTGCCCAGCGTGTCGTTGGCGCTGACGACCAGGCCCTCGGCGTCGACGACGGCCATGGCGAGAGGGGCGGCCGTGAACGCCGAGCGGTAGGCCGCAGACCCCGCGCACGGCGCACGAGGAGCCAGGCTCTTGTCACTGTCCGTGACGGCGGACCGGGCGAGGTCTGCCGCGGGCGCCGGCCCTTCGGAGGTTCCGTTCACCGCTCGCTCCCGCAGTGCCTCGATCTCTGTTCGTGCTCTGTTCGTGCAGGAAAGTGTGCCGATCATAGAGGCTGGCACGAACCCCTTCCAGCCGCCGCCCCGGGTTCCCGACCGGGTGACCCCCGCGCCTGATCGTTTCTGCCCACACCTGGACGAGTCCTTCACGCCCCCGACCAGTTGTGACGTTGCGTAAGTGACATACAGGCGTCGACCCGGTGACGCCCCTCGAAATTCCGGACGGCTCACCCATCCGGTGCAGGCGAACAGGACGTAGTACGACAATCACCCACAAGCTGGGTGCGGTGTCCCGACGATCCGCACCCGGAGGTCCATGTGCCGCGCCAGCTCCCCCTGAGGCGACTTCCCCGGGAGGTTCTCAAGGGGCTCGGAGCGGACCGGGGGGCGTCGGGAGCGTCCCGGACGCGACTGCGCAGTACGGCGGCGGTGTGCACCACCATGTCGGCGCTCGCCGCGACCTCCCTGATCAACGCGCCGTCGGCCGCCGAGCCCTTCTCCCCCGAGCCGTGCGCCCTGCAGCGCACCGAGGTCCACCACTCCGAGGGCCTGAGCACCTGGAACGCCGCGTACCCGAAGCCGGCACGGTCGCTGGACGCCGTGATGGTCTTCCTGTCCTTCCCCGACTCCCAGCCGCTGACGGCACCGGCCGAGCTGGCCGCCGACCACTTCCCCGCCACCACCCGCTTCTTCCAGCGCGCCTCCTACGGTGCCTTCACCCTGCGTCCGCACCCGCTACCCGCCTGGATCACCATGCCGCGCCCCTCGACGGCGTACGACATACGGCGTGACTGGAGTCCGCGGCACCGGGCCGCCTACCTGCGCGACGCGCTGGAGGCCGCCGACGGGCACGTCGACTTCTCCCGCTACGACATCGTGTACTTCGTCGCCGACCCGGACGCGCCCGGCGTGGACTCCGACGCCACGAAGGTCGTCAACCTCGACACCCCGCTGCGGGCCGACGGCGCCGACATCCGGCGGGTGGTCACCGTCTTCGAGAACCACCCGCCGGACCGGCTGGTCCTGGCCCACGAGACGGGGCACGTCTTCGACCTGCCCGATCTGTACCACCGGCCCGCCGACGACGAGGGCGACTGGGACACCCACGTCGGCGACTGGGACCTGATGGGCAGCCAGTTCGGACTCGCTCCGGACCTCTTCGGCTGGCACAAGTGGAAGCTGGGCTGGCTGGAGCCCCGGCAGGTGGCGTGTGTGCGCGGCGGCGAGACGGTGCGCCTGACGCTGGAGCCGCTGGGGGCGGGCCCGGGTGTCGAGGTGGCCGGCGCGGCCGGGGCGCCCGCCTTCGGCCTGGGGCACGGCACGAAACTGGCGGTGGTGCGCACCGGGCCGGACACCGTGCTGGCCTTCGAGGCCCGGGGACCGGTCGGCAACGACGCCACGGCCTGCCGGGCGGGGGTGCTGGTGTACCGGGTGCACAGCGGGGCCCGGTCCGGGGACGGGCCGATCCAGGTGGTCGACGCCCACCCGAAGACCGAGGCGTGCTGGGAGGACTCGGTCTACCCGCCCCTCGCCGACGCCCCGGTCGCCCTCGGCGAGAGCTTCACGGTGCCGGGCGAGGACGTGCGGGTGACGGTGGAGGGGCGGACGGCCTCGGGGGCCTGGACGGTGCAGATCACGCCGGGGTGAGCCGCGCGCGCCTCCGCGCGCCGCAGCCGCGGGGAAACAACGATGGCGAGGCTGGTTCGCGCTACCGCGAACCAGCCTCGCCATCGAACAACGTGCGCCGCCAGGGACTCGAACCCCGGACCCGCTGATTAAGAGTCAGCTGCTCTAACCAACTGAGCTAGCGGCGCCTGCTGACGTCGTAGACATTAGCATCCTGGTCGGCGGGAGGAAAAATCGAAATCCGCACGGCCGCGCGGGCGGCGCGCACGGCCGCCCACAGCAGCATCTCCGGACCCGGCAGCCAGGGCAGACGCGTGTCCGGTGCCACCAGCCAGCGCGAGCCCGAGCGGGCGGACCCGCCGACGGGGGCCGGCACCGTCACCGCGTCCCCGGCGCCGTGGCACAGCAGCGGCGGCACCTCGCCCGTACGGCCGCCGTCCCGGCCCCGCGCGCTCCACTCCTCCCACTCCAGCAGCGACGGCAGCCGCTGGGCCGTGCCGGGCGCGGCGAACAGGAGCATCCGGCCCCGGAACTCGGCCACGGGACCCGAGCCCGGGCCCTCGTCCCACATCCGGTCCAGCATCCGGCGCCCGAAGATCGCGGGCGCGCTCACCACGTCGAAGGCGGAGCCGCAGGGCAGGACGACCGGCGCCTCGGGCCGCTCCTCCCAGAACGCGAGCGTGGTGCGCGGGTGCGCGCCCGCCGAGGCCAGCCAGGCGGCGCCGTCGGTGGTGACCTCCGAGGCGTGGGGTGCGACGTGCGGGGTGACGTTGCGCGTGCTGCTGCTCATGACCCATACATCTACCCGGCGTGAGGAACCGGCTCCGCTGGGTTGCCGGAATCCGGGACAGGAAGGCCGGGGCAGGAGTATCTTGCCCACCCGCTCGGCATATGCGTTCGTGCTAGTCGGGACCAGGCGGGGCCGTGGGAGACCGGCCGGCGCCCGTCGCGCTAGTCGGTGTGATCGCCGCCGCGCATCAGGTCCCGCCCGAACTCCACCATCTTCTTGGCGTAGTCCTCGGTCCACTCGGCCCGCTCGGCGATGTCGGCGGTCGTCAGCCGGTCGAAGCGGCGCGGATCGGCCAGCTGGGCCGCCGCGACCGCCTGGAACTCCATCGCCCGGTCGGCCGCCGCCCGGAACGCCTGGGTCAGCTCGGTCGCGCGGTCGAGGAGGGCCCGGGGGTCGTCGATCGACTCGAGGTCGAAGAAGTGCTCCGGGTCGGCCGACGCCTCCGCCGGCTCGAAGAGCAGGGGCGCGGGGCGTAGCCGCGGTTCGTTCCGACGCGGCGTGGGCTCCGCCATGTCTTCTCCTCCTCGTACGTCGCGACGGCCCTCCCCGCGCGGGCGGGGCACCCCGGTGGAGTGGGCCACCGTCCATTGTCCCGCGCCCGCGC
>MUMD01000429.1 GCA_002155895.1 Streptomyces rochei | reverse complement strand
GGCGTCCGCATGGACCACTACATCGAGGTCGACTTCTCCGGCTTCGCCGATCTGGTCGACGCGCTCGGCGGGGTCACGGTCACCACGGACGTGGACATCGACGACGACAAGAGCCACCTGCGCCTGGAGGCCGGCACCCACCACCTGGACGGCACCGAGGCCCTGGGGCTCGCCCGCACCCGGTACGGACTGGAGGGCGGCAGCGACCTCGCCCGGATAGAGCTCCAGCACCAGCTGGTCAAGGCGCTGCTCGAACAGATCTCCGCCACCGATCTGCTGACCGACCCTACCCGTCTCTACCAGGTCGCCGACGCGGCCACCGGCAGCCTCACCACCGACACCGGGCTGGACTCGCTGAGCGAGCTGATGAGCCTCGGCCGCAGCCTGGGCGGGCTGGCCGCGGACGACGTACGCACCCTCACCATGCCCGTCGTACCGGCCCCCTGGGACCGCAACCGGGTGGTGGCCCTGGAGCCGGACGCGGCCGAGCTGTGGGAGTCGCTGCGGCGCTGAAGGACCGGCGGGCCTCCAAGGACGTGCCCCGGGAGCCCCGCCCGGGCGGCCGGAGGCGGCCGTGCGCTCAGCGGACGGGGTGCCCGATCAGCATCGTCGGCGCCCCCGCGACCCGGGTCAGGAACACGGTCGCCGCGTTCGGCCCCTGCGGCTTGACCTTCTTCCGCAGCTCCTCCGGCTCGACCGCCGAGCCCCGCTTCTTCACCGTCAGCGTGCCGACCCCGCGCTCCCGCAGCAGCGCCTTCAGCTTCTTGACGTTGAAGGGCATCCGGTCGGTGATCTCGTAGGCGGTGGCGTACGGCGTGCGGTGCGCCTCGTCGGCGGTGACGTAGGCGATGGTCGGGTCGATCAGTCCGCCGTCCAGGTCCTCGGCGACCTCGGCCACCAAGTGGGCGCGGATGACGGCTCCGTCCGGCTCGTACAGGTACCTCCCGACCTCCCGGACCTCGGGGTCCGGGAGCATGGTCCCGGGCGTCGCGTAGATGCCGGCCCCGGCGGGCAGCAGCGTCGCCCGCCGGGCCCCCGGCGTCACGTCCGGGCCGAACCACAGCACGGCCTCCTTGACGTCCCCGCCGTCCGAGACCCACTCGGCCGTCGCCTGCGCCGGGATCGCCTCGTGCGGAATGCCGGGCGCGATCTTCAGCAGCCCCCGCGGCGCCCCGAGCGCGGCGGAGACGGCCCAGGACAGGGGAGGGGAGTAGGCCTCCGGGTCGAAGATCCGGCCACGCTTGGAGGAGCGCCGGGCGGGGTCGACGAACACCGCGTCGTACCCGGCCGTGTCCACCTCCGTCACATCGGCCTCGCGCACCTCGATCAGGTCGGCGAGTCCGAGCGCGTCGGCGTTGGCGCGGGCCGCCGCGCAGGTCGCCGGATCGCGGTCGACGGCCAGCACCCGGATACCGGCGCGGGCGAAGGCGATCGCGTCGCCGCCGATCCCGCAGCACAGATCGGCGACGGACCGTACTCCGAGCGCCTGGAGGCACTCGGCCCGGTACGCCGCCACGCTCGCCCGCGTCGACTGTTCGACCCCGTGGGGCGTGAAGAACATCCGCCCGGCGTCCTCGGCCCCGAACTTCGCCGCCGCCCGCTGCCGCAGCCGCGCCTGCCCGAGCGCCGCCGACACCAGCGCCGGGGGGTGCGTGCGCCGCAGCCGGGTCGCGACCGCCAGTTCGCTCGCCGCGTCGGTGTCGCGCACCTCGTCGAGGAGGGCGCGGCCCTCGGGGGTGAGCAGGGCGAGGAGGGCGTCGAGGTCGTTCACCGGAACATTGTGGGCCAGTCGGTGGATGGTGTGCCTCCGGCGCGGTGTCGGGCCGGGTTCGACGGCCGGGGACTGCGAGGATCCCGCACCATGCGAGTAGTCGTACAAAACGATAAAAGTCGGGCTCTTGTGGCATTCCGCTCCGCCTCCCCGAGGCTCCGGGTGCGCGCCGGTGCCGCCGTCCTCGCCGCCGCCGCCCTCGCCTCCGGCTGTGCGCAGGACGCCTCCGACGTGCGCGGCGCCTCCGGTCAGCAGCCCCTGCAGGCACCCCCGGCCCGCGCCCTGGACGCCTACGCGTCCAAGCTGGGCGCGGCGCACGCGGCCCGGGTCGCCGCCGCCAAGCGCTGGAAGCTGAAGAAGGTCCCGCTGGCCGCTCCGCCGCCGCCCGCGAAGAAGCCGGAGATCAAGGCCCGCAAGGGCTTCGAGGTGGACGGCCAGGAGCACCTCCCGCCGGTCTTCACCTCGATCCCCACCAAGGAGAAGATCGTCTTCCTCACCATCGACGACGGCGCCGAGAAGGACCCGGCGTTCCTGCGGATGATGAGCGAGCTGAAGGTCCCGTACACCGCCTTCCTCAGCGACTACCTGGTCAAGGAGGACTACGGCTACTTCAAGGAGATGCAGGACCGCGGCGTCACCCTCAACAACCACACCCTGAACCACCCCTACCTGCCCGGCCTGTCCTACGCCGAGCAGAAGCGCGAGATCTGCGGCATGCAGGACGTGATCGAGAAGCGCTACGGCAAGCGCCCGACCCTCTTCCGCCCGCCCTACGGCAACTACAACCGCGACACCCTGCGCGCCGCCGCGGCGTGCGGCATCGAGTACGCCCCCATCTGGAACGAGGAGGTCTTCGCCGACCACTGGGACTACCGCGAGTGGGACCGGGAGATCCACCCCGGCGACATCGTCCTCACCCACTTCCGGGGCGAGGGCGACTGGGGCGGCACCATGCGCGACATGGTCCGCGCGTTCCTCGACAAGGTCACCGCCGAGGGATACGCCGTGGCCCGGCTGGAGGACTACCTGTGAGGCGCGGGCGGCTGCGGCCGGCCGGGAGCGCCCTGACCGCCCTGGTCGCCTTCGTCGTCCTGGCCGTCCCGCTGCTCACCGGCTGCGCCGCCCGCTCCGAGGGCCCCGCCCGGCCCCACGCGGGCGCGGAGCCCGCCCGGGGCGGCGAGCGGGGGCAGCGTCTGCCGCCCGTCGTGGACCACGTCCCCACCACCGACCCGGTCGTCTTCCTCACCTTCGACGACAGCGCCGAACGCGACCCGCACTTCGCCGACCTCGTCCGCGAACACCGCCTCCCGGCCACCCTGTTCCTCACCGACACGGTCGCCGGACCGGCCTACGGGCACTTCGCCCGGCTGCGCGCGGTCGGCGCGAGCATCCAGAACCACACGCTCGACCACCGCTCGCTGCGGGGCCTGCCCTACGCGGGCCAGCGCGCCGAGATCTGCGGCCAGCAGACCAAACTCAAGTCCCGCTTCGGCGTCCGGGCCCATCTGCTCCGCCCGCCCTACGGCACGTACGACACCGCCACCCTGCGCGCCGCCGCCGACTGCGGCATCACGGCCGTCGTCCTGTGGCGGGCGGCCCTGGGGGACGACGGCGACCTCACCTACACCCGCGGCGACCACCGCCTGCGCCCCGGTGACATCGTCGCCGTCGACCCCGACCACCCCACGGGCACCGGTCTGAGCGCCCGCACCGAGGCCCTGCTGGAGACGATCGAGGAGCAGGGGCTGAGGGTGGGGCGGCTGGGGGACTACCTGTGACTCCCGGCGCCGGCGCGGGGCGCTCCGCGGACCGGCGTTCAGCCGAAACATCGCCGACGCGCCGTCGGCATTGGCACTCCGCTTGACCGAGTGCTAATCGCGGTCATAGTCTCGGGTCTGGCACTCCCCCTAGGAGAGTGCCAACACAGCGACGGGCAGGTCCGGCACCCGCGACGACGGATCGACCTGGTCGCCACCTCAGACAGTTAACCCCGTGAGATCTCCGAAGGGGGAGGTCGGATCGTGACGACCGCCAGCTCCAAGGTTGCCATCAAGCCGCTCGAGGACCGCATCGTGGTCCAGCCGCTCGACGCCGAGCAGACCACGGCTTCGGGCCTGGTCATTCCGGACACCGCCAAGGAGAAGCCCCAGGAGGGCGTCGTCCTGGCCGTGGGCCCGGGCCGCTTCGAGGACGGCAACCGTCTTCCGCTCGACGTCAGCGTCGGCGACGTCGTGCTCTACAGCAAGTACGGCGGCACCGAGGTGAAGTACAACGGCGAGGAGTACCTCGTCCTCTCGGCCCGCGACGTGCTCGCGATCGTCGAGAAGTAGAAGCAGCGCTTCCCTGTAGCACTTCACTTCATCGAAGCACCTTGCTTTCCAGCTGCGCCCCTGGCTCCCGCGACCTTAAAAAGCCGGGCGTCGGGGGCGCAGTTGCCGTATAACCCCAAGATTTCCGGAAGAGGGCTCACGCTCCCATGGCGAAGATCCTGAAGTTCGACGAGGACGCCCGTCGCGCCCTCGAGCGCGGCGTCAACAAGCTTGCCGACACGGTGAAGGTGACGATCGGTCCGAAGGGCCGCAACGTCGTCATCGACAAGAAGTTCGGCGCCCCGACCATCACCAACGACGGTGTCACGATCGCCCGCGAGGTCGAGATCGAGGACCCGTACGAGAACCTCGGCGCCCAGCTGGTGAAGGAGGTGGCGACCAAGACCAACGACATCGCGGGTGACGGCACCACCACCGCCACCGTCCTGGCCCAGGCGCTGGTCCGCGAGGGCCTGAAGAACGTCGCCGCCGGTGCCTCCCCGGCGCTGCTGAAGAAGGGCATCGACGCGGCCGTCGCCGCCGTGTCCGAGGACCTCCTCGCCACCGCCCGCCCGATCGACGAGAAGTCCGACATCGCCGCCGTGGCCGCGCTGTCCGCCCAGGACCAGCAGGTCGGCGAGCTGATCGCCGAGGCGATGGACAAGGTCGGCAAGGACGGTGTCATCACCGTCGAGGAGTCCAACACCTTCGGTCTGGAGCTGGACTTCACCGAGGGCATGGCCTTCGACAAGGGCTACCTGTCGCCGTACTTCGTGACGGACCAGGAGCGCATGGAGGCCGTCCTCGAGGACCCGTACATCCTCATCAACCAGGGCAAGATCTCCTCCATCGCCGACCTGCTGCCGCTGCTGGAGAAGGTCATCCAGACCAACTCCTCCAAGCCGCTGCTGATCATCGCCGAGGACGTCGAGGGCGAGGCCCTGTCGACCCTGGTCGTCAACAAGATCCGCGGCACCTTCAACGCCGTCGCGGTGAAGGCCCCCGGCTTCGGTGACCGCCGCAAGGCGATGCTCCAGGACATGGCCGTCCTCACCGGCGCCACCGTCATCTCCGAGGAGGTCGGCCTCAAGCTCGACCAGGTCGGTCTCGAGGTGCTCGGCACCGCCCGCCGCATCACCGTCACCAAGGACGACACCACGATCGTCGACGGTGCCGGCAAGCGCGACGAGGTCGAGGGCCGCGTCGCCCAGATCAAGGCCGAGATCGAGTCCACCGACTCCGACTGGGACCGCGAGAAGCTCCAGGAGCGCCTCGCCAAGCTGGCCGGCGGCGTGTGCGTGATCAAGGTCGGCGCCGCCACCGAGGTGGAGCTGAAGGAGCGCAAGCACCGTCTGGAGGACGCCATCTCCGCGACCCGCGCCGCGGTCGAGGAGGGCATCGTCTCCGGTGGTGGCTCCGCGCTGGTCCACGCCGTCAAGGTCCTCGAGGACAACCTCGGCAAGACCGGCGACGAGGCCACCGGTGTCGCGGTCGTCCGCCGCGCCGCCGTCGAGCCGCTGCGCTGGATCGCCGAGAACGCCGGCCTGGAGGGCTACGTCATCACCTCCAAGGTCGCCGAGCTCGACAAGGGCCAGGGCTTCAACGCCGCCACCGGCGAGTACGGCGACCTGGTCAAGGCCGGCGTCATCGACCCGGTGAAGGTCACCCGCTCCGCCCTGGAGAACGCGGCCTCCATCGCCTCCCTCCTCCTGACGACCGAGACCCTGGTCGTCGAGAAGAAGGAAGAGGAAGAGCCGGCCGCCGCGGGCCACGGCCACGGCCACGCCCACTGAGCGCTGAGCTGAGCTGAGCCGAGCCGACGGTGCCCGGCGCCCCCGCGGGGGCGCCGGGCACCGT
>MUMD01000428.1 GCA_002155895.1 Streptomyces rochei | reverse complement strand
CGCACCGCGCGCGCCAAGGGCCTGTCGAAGCGCAACGTCTTCTTCCGGTTCGCCTGGCGCGGTGCCATGGGACCGATCGTCACGCTCTTCGGCATCGACCTCGGTGTGCTGATCGGCGGCGCCATCATCACCGAGACGACCTTCAGCCTCCAGGGCATCGGCCGGCTCGCGATCCAGTCCGTGGACCAGAGCGACCTGCCCATGCTGCTCGGCGTCACCGTGCTGGCGGCCGGTGCGATCGTGATGTTCAACATCATCGTCGACGCGGTCTACGCCCTCATCGACCCGCGGATCCGGCTCGCCTGACCTCCGCCTGCCCCCTACCTTCGCATCACCTCCTGGAGCGTCCCCGTGACGAGCACCGAACAGCAGCCCTTCCTCTCCGTCAGGGACCTGAAGGTCCACTTCTCCACCGAGGACGGCATCGTCAAGGCCGTCGACGGGCTCTCCTTCGACATCGCCAAGGGCAAGACGCTCGGCATCGTGGGCGAATCGGGCTCGGGCAAGTCGGTCACCAACCTGACGATCCTGGGTCTGCACGACCGGGACCGCACCGCGATCGAGGGCGAGATCGTCCTCGACGGCAAGGACCTGCTCACCTCCACCGAGCGGGAGCTGGAGCGGCTGCGCGGCAACAAGATGGCCATGATCTTCCAGGACGCCCTGGCATCGCTGTCGCCGTACCACACCATCGGCAAGCAGATCGGCGAGACGTACCGCAAGCACACCGGTGCCTCCAAGAAGGAGGCCCGGGAGCGGTCGATCGAGATGCTGCGCCGGGTGGGCATCCCGCAGCCGGAGATGCGGGTGGACGACTACCCGCACCAGTTCTCCGGCGGTATGCGCCAGCGCGCGATGATCGCCATGGCCCTGGTCTGCGACCCCGAGCTGCTCATCGCGGACGAGCCGACCACGGCCCTGGACGTGACGGTCCAGGCTCAGATCATGGACCTGCTCAAGGACCTCCAGCAGGAGTTCGGGACCGCCATCGTCTTCATCACGCACGACCTCGGTGTCATCGCCGACATCGCGGACGACGTGCTGGTGATGTACGGCGGCCGGTGCGTGGAGCGCGGTACGAAGGAGGAGGTGCTGCGCGACCCGCAGCACCCCTACACGCTGGGCCTGATGAGCTCCATGCCGAGTCTGGACGGGCCGGTGGACGTGCCGCTCCAGCCGATCCCGGGCTCGCCGCCCTCGCTGCTCAACCCGCCCACGGGCTGCCGCTTCCACCCGCGGTGCGCCTTCGTCGACAAGGTCGCCGGCGGACTGTGCTCCTCGGAGCGGCCCCTGCTCGAGGTGGCCGACGGCCGCGGTTCCGCCTGCCACCTCCCCAAGGAGCAGCGCAAGGAGCTGTTCGCCGACCTCGCCGTGATCCGGCACAACTGACGTACAAGAGACAGGACATCACCATCATGAGCAACGCGGAAACGCTCCTGGACGTCAGCGGCCTGACCAAGCACTTCCCGATCAAGGGCGGCTTCCCCATCCCGCGCACGGTCGGTGCGGTCCGGGCCGTGGACGGCCTCGACTTCACCGTGGGCGCGGGCGAGAGCCTGGGCCTGGTCGGCGAGTCCGGGTGCGGCAAGTCGACGACCGGCCGGCTGATCACCCGCCTGCTGGAGCCCACGGGCGGCAAGATCCTCTACAAGGGCCAGGACATCACCCACGCCAAGCGCAAGGGGCTCGCGCCGATCCGGTCCGAGATCCAGATGATCTTCCAGGACCCCTACGCGTCCCTCAATCCGCGCCAGACGGTCGGCAAGATCATCTCCGGTCCGATGGAGATCAACGGGATCAACCCGGCCGGCGGCCGGGAGAAGCGCGTACGCGAGCTGCTGGAGATCGTCGGACTCAACCCCGAGCACTACAACCGCTTCCCGCACGAGTTCTCCGGCGGTCAGCGCCAGCGCATCGGCGTCGCCCGTGCCCTGGCCCTGGAGCCGAAGCTGATCGTGGCCGACGAGCCGGTCTCCGCGCTCGACGTGTCCATCCAGGCCCAGGTCGTCAACCTGCTCCAGAAGGTGCAGAAGGAACTGGGCATCGCGTTCGTCTTCATCGCGCACGACCTGGCCGTGGTGCGGCACTTCTCACAGCGCGTCGCCGTCATGTACCTCGGTAAGATCATGGAGATCGCCGACCGCGACGACCTGTACGACAACCCGCGTCACCCCTACACGCGTGCCCTGCTCTCCGCCGTGCCCGAGGCCACGGTGGAGGACACGCCCCGCGAGCGCATCCGGCTCGTCGGCGACGTGCCCTCCCCGATCAACCCGCCCTCGGGCTGCCGCTTCCGCACCCGGTGCTGGAAGGCGACGGAGAAGTGCGCCTCCGAGGCGCCGCCGCTGGTGCAGGTGGAGGGGAACAAGGCGGGACACCTGACCGCGTGCCACTACCCCGAGACGGATGACGTACCCTCGCCCCGTCTCACCAAGAGCCCCCAGGCGGCCGCCTGACAACACCCCTTTTCTGTCGGCACCGCCTGCGGAGAGGACCTTCCACGGCCCATTGACCCGAGCCCGGAAACGTCCGCTCCAGGGAAACGAGGGCCCGCGCCTCCCCAGGCGCGGGCCCTCGGTCGTTCCCGTCGGAGCCGGTCTCCCGACCGGCTCAGTCCTTGTCCGGCTTCTCCAGCGCGGCCAGTGCCGGGTCCAGGACGACGTCCTGCCCGCGGGCCTCGATGGTCGGCTCCTCGGGGAAGTGGCAGGCCGTCAGGTGCCCGTCGCGGTTGCCGTCGATGCGGACCAGCGGGGGGACCTCGGAGGCGCACTTGTCCTGCGCCTTCCAGCAGCGGGTGCGGAAGCGGCAGCCGGAGGGCGGGTTGATCGGGGAGGGCACGTCACCGGCGAGCCGGATGCGTTCCCGGGTGCCGCCCTCCTCGTCGGTGAGGGTCACCTCGGGCACGGCGGAGAGCAGGGCGTGGGTGTAGGGGTGGCGGGGGCGGGTGTAGATGGAGTCCCGGTCGCCGACCTCGATGACCTTCCCGAGGTACATGACGGCGACGCGCTGCGAGAAGTGCCGGACGACGGCCAGGTCGTGGGCGATGAACAGGAAGGCGATGCCCAGTTCCTTCTGCACCTTCTGGAGCAGGTTGACGACCTGGGCCTGGATGGACACGTCGAGCGCGGAGACCGGCTCGTCGGCCACGATCAGCTTCGGCTCCAGGGCCAGGGCCCGTGCGACGCCGATGCGCTGGCGCTGACCGCCGGAGAACTCGTGCGGGAAGCGGTTGTAGTGCTCGGGGTTGAGTCCGACGATCTCCAGCAGCTCGCGTACGCGCTTCTCCCGGCCGCCGGCCGGGTCGATCCCGTTGATCTCCATCGGACCGGAGATGATCTTGCCGACCGTCTGGCGCGGGTTCAGCGAGGAGTACGGGTCCTGGAAGATCATCTGGATCTCGGACCGGATCGGCGCGAGCCCCTTGCGCTTGGCGTGGGTGATGTCCTGGCCCTTGTAGAGGATCTTGCCGCCCGTGGGCTCCAGCAGGCGGGTGATCAGCCGGCCGGTCGTCGACTTGCCGCAGCCCGACTCCCCCACCAGTCCGAAGCTCTCCCCGGAGTGCACGGTCAGGTCGATGCCGTCGACGGCCTGGACGTGCCCCACGGTCCGCCGGATGGGGAAGCCGCCCTTGACCGGGAAGTGCTTGGTCAGCCCCTCCGCCACCAGCAGCGGCTCCCCCGGCCCGCCGGCCGCGGACTCGCGCGGGGCGGGGAGTACGAGGTCTTCTTTCATTGCTCCTCTTTCGTCCGGCGGGTACTCCTGGTCGGCGCGTCACCTCGTGAGTGGCGCCTACCCCAGCCGGGGCCTGATCTCTTCGATGAAGATGGAACGCTTCTGCTCCGTCGTCAGATGACACGCGGAGGACCGGTCCGCGCCCAGCAGCGGCCGCTCGGTGACGCAGCGGTTGCCGCCGACCCGGTCCTGGAAGGTGCAGCGCGGATGGAAGCGGCAGCCCGAGGGCGGATTGAGCAGCGACGGCGGAGTGCCGGGGATCGGTGCCAGCGCGGCGGAGAGGTCGGAGTCCAGGCGCGGCATCGAGTTCAGCAGGCCCCAGGTGTACGGGTGCCGCGGCGCCCTGAGCACCTGGTCCGTGCTGCCCCGCTCCACCGCGCTGCCCGCGTACATCACCATGATGTCGTCGGCCACGTCGGCGATGACGCCCAGGTCGTGGGTGATGAAGACGATCGCCGAGCCGAACTCCTGCTGGAGGTCCTTGAGCAGGTCCAGGATCTGCGCCTGCACGGTCACGTCCAGCGCGGTCGTGGGCTCGTCGGCGATCAGCAGGTCGGGGTCGCAGACCAGGGCCATGGCGATCATCGCGCGCTGGCGCATGCCGCCGGAGAACTGGTGCGGGTAGTCCTTGGCGCGCTGGGCCGGGTTGGGGATGCCGACCTTGCCCAGCATCTCCACCGCCCGGTTCCACGCCTCCTGCTTGGAGGCGCCGGTGTGCTTGCGGAACGGCTCGGCGATCTGCCGGCCCACCGTGTAGTACGGGGACATGGCCGTCAGCGGGTCCTGGAAGATCATGGCGATCCGGTTGCCGCGCAGTTGTTCCAGTTCCCGCTCGGTGGCGGTGATGAGTTCCTTGCCGTCGAAGACGATCTCGCCGTCGATCGTGGTGCTGTGCGGGTTGTGCAGGCCGAGGATCGTCAGGTTGGTCACGGACTTGCCGGAGCCGGACTCGCCGACGATGCCCAGGGTGCGGCCCCGTTCGACGTCGAAGGAGAGCCCGTCGACCGCCTTGACGACACCGTCCTCCGTGGCGAACCGCACGCTCAGGTCGCGGACCGACAGGAAGCCCTCGGGCCCGGTGGGGGGCGGCGTGTCCTCGGTCTTGGTCAGTGTGGTCACTGGTGGCCTCTTCCTAGGAAAGCCGGACGCGCGGGTCGATCCAGGCGTACGCGATGTCGACGAGGATGTTCAGGACGAGGATCATGAAGGCCCCGACCAGCATGACGCCCATGGTCAGCGGCAGGTCCTTGTTGACCGCGCCGTCCACCGCGAGCCGGCCGATGCCCTGGAGGGAGAACGTCAGCTCGGTGACGACGGCTCCGCCGAGCAGGCTGGAGAGGTCGATGCCGAGGATGGTGACGATGGGGATCAGGGAGCCGCGCCAGGCGTAGCGGAAGAAGACGTACTTCTGCGACATGCCCTTGGCGCGGGCGGTGCGCACATGGTCCTCCGCCAGCTGCTCGATCAGCGAGGAGCGCGCCATACGGGTGTACTGGGCGGTGAAGATGGTCGCCATCACGACCATCGGGATGGACAGACCGATCAGCCAGCCGAACGGGTCCTCGGTGAAGGGCACGTACTTGGGGTCCTCCATCAGGCCCGTGCCGTACACCAGGACCATCAGGGCGATCGGGCCGAGGAAGTAGATCTGGAACGAGCTGAGCACCATGGAAGCGCCGGTGGCCACCTTGTCCACGTGCGAGCCGCGCCGGAAGGCGGCGAGCATGCCCGTGCCGAGGCCGACGATCAGGAACACGAGCGCGGCGCCGATGGTCAGCGACACCGTGAGCGGGAAGCGGTCCATGATGGTGTCCCAGACGAGGTCACCCGAGTAGAAGGACTGCCCGAGGCACGGTGCGGAGCAGTGCCCGGTGGGGAAGTCGCGCCCCATGACGATGCCGGACATGAAATCCCAGAACTGCTGGGCGACCGGCTGGTTGAGGCCGAGCACCTCACGGATCTCCTCGAGCCGCGCGGCCGAGCAGTCCTTGCCGCAAGCGAGGGAGGCGTAGTCGGACGGGCCGGCGACGAAGAGGAAGAACGTCGCGGCACCGATCAGGAACAGGGTGACGGCGGCACCGACCGTGCGCCGGATGATGAACTGAAGCATGGCGGGTGGGCTGCTCTCTGCGGAGGCGGTCGGGAAGATTCACGGAACCCTGGGGGTGCGCTCCGCCTGGTGCGCACCCCCGCAGTCAGCCGTAGAGAGTCACGACTTGAGGAACAGGCCGTTCAGGTCGATGTAGCTGGACTCGGTGCTGTAGCGAGCGCCGCCGACGTTCGAGCCGTAGAGCTGGAACTGCTTCGTGTACCACAGCGGAGCGGCCGGGTTGACCTCCTCCAGGATGTAGCGGTGCGCTTCCTTCCACGTGGCCGCGGCCTCGGTCGGCTCCTGGGTGAGCGCCTTCTTGATCAGCTCCTGGACCTTGGGGTCGTTGATGTGCGAGTAGTTCGGCGAACCGTCGGCGATCTGGTCACCGTCGTAGACCGGCGTGACGACCGTGCCCGGGGACGGCCAGTCCTGGCCCCAGCCCGTGATGTACATGTCGTACGGGTTCTTCAGCTTGCCGATCTGCTCGTAGAAGCTGGCCGCGTCGATCTCCTTGGAGACGACCTCGATGCCGGCCTTGGAGAGCGCGTCCTCGATGGCGACCTTGTGCTTCTGGCCGGCCTCGTTGTTGCGGTAGGCGAAGACGAGCTTCTTCTCGGCGGCCGGGACGTCCTTGAGGAGTTCCTTGGCCTTCTCGATGTTGCCCGACGGCGTCTTCAGCCGGCCGTACGGGTCGTAGTCCGCCTCGTAACCCGGCAGGGTCGGGGCGAACAGGTTGGGCGCGACGTCTCCGCCGTACGCGCCGCCCTCGCCGGCGATGAGCGACTTGGAGTTCACCGCGTAGGTGATGGCGTCGCGGACCTTCTTGTTCTTCACCCGGTCGAGGTTGAAGGTCAGCGTCATCACGTAGGGCTGGTAGCCCTTGATGGTGCGCTTGTTGACGGCCGGGTCGCTGACGACGTCCTGGATCTGCGTGGCCTCGACGGCCCGGGTGAGCTGGATGGCGTTCTTGGCCTCGCCCTGGTCGGCGATCAGACGCTTGGTCTGGGTCGACTCGGTCACACCGAAGTCGAAGTTGTAGCCGTCCACGTACTGGTGACGCACCACGTCGGTCTTCGGGTCCCAGTTCTCGTTCCTGACGAGCTTGAGGGACTTGCCGACCTTGTACTCGGCGATCTTGTAGGGGCCCGTGGAGACGGGGGCCTTGTCGTACTTCTCCTTGGTGTCGGTCTCCTCCGGCACGACCGTGTAGCCCGGCATGGCCAGCGTCTGCGGCAGGTCGGGACGCGCGGTGTCGAAGTGGAAGATGACCGTCTTGTCGTCCGGGGTCTCCAGCACGGAGTCCGGCAGGTGCTTGTCGCCGTAGCCGCCGTCGGGCAGGGCGTCGCGGTACTTGGGGCCGCTCAGCCAGGTCTGGAGGTAGGTCGGGCCGTCGAAGATGAACTTCGCGTACTGGCGTTCGACCGTGTGCCGTATGTCGGCGGACGTGATCGGGTTGCCGTTCTGGTCCTTGACGCCGTCCTTGAGCGTGAACGTCCAGGTCTTGCCGCCGTCCGAGGACTTGCCGGAGTCGGTGGCGAGGTCGCCGACGACGGAGACGTTGCCCTGGCCGTCCTCCTGGAAGTTGGTCAGGCCGCGGAAGAGCAGGTTGGCGACCTGGCCGGCGTCGGAGACGTAGATCTGGCCCGGGTCGAGGTGGGTCAGGCCCGCCTCCTCGTACACGTTGATGGTGCCGCCGGGCTTGGCGCCGGGGACCTCCTTGGCCGGCCCGGTGGAGGCCGCGGCGTCGGCGTAGGTGACCGGCTTCGCCTGGACCTCGGCCTCCTTCTGGTCCTTCTTGGAGTCCTTGCCGGAGCTGCCGCCGCCCTTGTTCTCCGAGCAGCCGGTGAGGACGAGCGAGCCTGCCGCGAGCGCGACCATCACGGCGCGCGCAGTGCGAGAGTTGAACGACTTCATGTGGTGATGCACCTGCCTGTCGGGTTTGTTATCCACTGAGCACTGCTGTGCACTGCCTGGCGCGGCGTGAGCCGACGCAGGGGCGGCAGTCCCCCCACCCATGGACCCCTCTTACCGTCCTGACTTGGGGTCGAGGGCGTCCCGCACGGAGTCTCCGAGGAGGTTGAAACACAGGACGAAGACGACCAGCGCCACGCCCGGGAAGAACATGAACGCCGGGTCCTGCTCGGCGACCTTGGCGCCGGTGGCGAACATCCGTCCCCAGTCGGGGGTCGGCTCGACGAAGCCGACGCCGGCGAAGGACAGGAACGCGATGCTGAGGATGGTGCTGGGGAGCAGGTAGGTGAACTGGATGAGGATCGGCGAGACCACGTTCGGGAGGATCTCCTTGCGGATGATCCGCCAGGGCGAGGCGCCCGCGACCTTCGCCGCCTCGACGAACTCCCGCTCCCGCAGGGACAGCACGGTGGAACGCACCAGTCGGGCCATGCCCATCCAGCCCAGCAGCCACAGCACGATCAGGATGGCCAGCGCCCGGAAGTAGGTGGGCGTCTCGTCCCGCGGGTCCACGAAGAACGAGGTCACCACCGGCATGAAGGCGATGAAGAAGAGCTGCTGCGGGAAGGAGAGGAAGAAGTCGGTGAAGCGGCCGAGGAAGTAGTCGGTACGGCCGCCGAAGTAGCCGCCCACCAGACCGACGAGGACACCAGTCACCATCAGCAGCGTGGTCACGCCCAGCGCCATGTAGAGCGAGGTGCGCATGCCGTAGAGGAGCATCGTGAAGACGTCGCGGCCGAACTGCGGCTCGACGCCGAACCAGTGCTCCCCGGTGACACCGCCGAAGTAGCCGAGCGGCAGCCCGAAGTCGTCGAGGACGGGGTTGTCGGTCGCGTACTCGGGGTCCTGCCCGTACAGGGTGTACGGGTTCTTGCCGTAGAGCTTGGCGATCACCGGCGCCAGCGCGGCGATCAGGAAGTAACCGAGCACGACCCAGGCGCAGATGACACCGGTCCGGTCGCGCTTGAAGCGCAGCCACATCAACTGCCCGGGAGAACGGCCCTCGAGACCGCGGGTCTCGCTCTTGCGGGCCGGCTCCGGTGCTCCGTCGACGGCGGCCGGCGTTCCGCCGCCCTCAATGTCGATTGGACTTGTCACAGTTCGCCCATTTCACAGGTGTGGGTGTGCCGAACCGGCGACCGGCGCGGGTGTGCGCGATCGCGGAACGGATCATGAAGAAGCGTCGAGGGGTCCCCGATGGTGCGGGAAACCCGCAGCCGGACGCGCGTAGCCGGATGTCCGGACTTCGGCGGCCGGCCCGCTCCTCAGAGTCGATCGCCGTCCGACGGGGCGAAGTTGGGCGCGACGGACCGTGTGACCCACCTGGTGTTCGTGACACCGCGCATGGGGCTCCTCCTCATGACTCCACGTGTTCACCGACAGGAGGGGGCGACACGTCTGCCTTCCGACACCCCTGACGGAAGGCCAGACACCCCCTGGTGCTCGTGAGTCGAGCGCTGTCCCCACAGCGCGTGACCCATTGACCCGAGCGCTACGCGGCTAACTATCTGCCATGAGCAGAAGGACCGACCACCGTCTTTAAATCTCAATTCAGTCACGGCTCGCGGCTAGATCTTCCAAAATCTGGACAAACTGTTCGTGACAAGAAGGCCGCGAAACGGACGTGTTACATGGCTATCGGGCGTTGATCTCCGCATGCCGGACGCCCGGCACCGGAAAACCGGTTGCAAAAGCCCGGGTGCCCCCATGATGGGGACACCCGGGCTCCGGGAGGTGCGGGATCAGCCGTGCTTGGCGCGGCTCGCGGCGCGGGCGCGCTCGCGGGCGTCCAGGTTCACCTTGCGGATGCGAACGGCCTCCGGGGTGACCTCGACGCACTCGTCGTCACGGCAGAACTCCAGCGACTGCTCCAGCGAGAGCTTGCGCGGCGGGACGATCGACTCGGTCACGTCGGCCGTGGACGACCGCATGTTGGTGAGCTTCTTCTCCTTGGTGATGTTGACGTCCATGTCGTCGGCGCGGGAGTTCTCGCCGACGATCATGCCCTCGTACACCTCGGTGCCGGGCTCCGTGAAGAGCACGCCGCGCTCCTGGAGGTTCGTCATCGCGAACGCGGTGACGGCGCCGGCGCGGTCGGCGACGAGCGAACCGTTGTTGCGGGTCGTCAGGGTGCCGAACCACGGCTCGTGGCCCTCGTGGATGGAGTGCGCGATGCCGGTGCCGCGGGTCTGGGTCAGGAACTCGGTGCGGAAGCCGATCAGACCGCGGGAGGGGACCACGAACTCCATGCGGACCCAGCCCGAGCCGTGGTTGGACATGTTGTCCATCCGGCCCTTGCGCACGCCCATGAGCTGCGTGACCGCGCCCATGTGCTCCTCGGGCACGTCGATCGTCATGCGCTCGACGGGCTCGTGCACCTTGCCGTCGATCTCGCGGGTGACGACCTGGGGCTTGCCTACGGTCAGCTCGTAGCCCTCGCGGCGCATCTGCTCGACCAGGATGGCCAGCGCCAGCTCACCGCGGCCCTGCACCTCCCAGGCGTCGGGGCGCTCGGTGTCCAGGACGCGGAGCGAGACGTTGCCGATCAGCTCGCGGTCCAGGCGGTCCTTGACCTGGCGGGCGGTGACCTTGCGGTCCTTGACGGCCGCCTTGTTGTCCGCGCCCTTGCCGGTGGCGCCGCGGCCGACCAGCGGGGAGGTGTTGGTGCCGATCACCATGGAGATCGCGGGCTCGTCCACCGTGATCAGCGGCAGCGCGACCGGGTTCTCCTGGTCGGCCAGGGTCTCGCCGATCATGATGTCCGGGATGCCGGCGACGGCGCAGATGTCACCGGGGCCGGCCTTCTCGGCGGGCTTGCGGGTGAGCGCCTCGGTCATCATCAGCTCGGAGATGCGCACGTTGCTCACCGAGCCGTCGCGCTTCATCCAGGCGACCGTCTGCCCCTTCTTCAGCTCGCCCTGGTGGACCCGGAGCAGGGCGATGCGGCCGAGGAAGTTGTCGGCGTCCAGGTTGGTGACGTGCGCCTGGAGCGGGGCGCCCTCCTCGTAGGTGGGGGCCGGGATGTGCTCCAGGATGGTGGAGAAGAAGGGCTCCAGGTTGGTGGAGTCCGCGGGGACCGTGCCGTCCTCGGGCTTGGTCAGGGAGGCGACGCCGTCCCGGCCGCAGGCGTAGACGATCGGGAACTCGATCTGCTCCTCGTCGGCGTCCAGGTCGAGGAAGAGGTCGTACGTCTCGTTGACGACCTCGTCGATGCGGGCGTCGGGACGGTCCGTCTTGTTGATGCACAGGATGATCGGCAGCCGCTGCTGGAGCGCCTTGCGCAGCACGAAGCGGGTCTGCGGCAGCGGGCCCTCGGAGGCGTCCACGAGCAGCACCACGCCGTCGACCATCGACAGACCGCGCTCGACCTCGCCGCCGAAGTCGGCGTGGCCGGGGGTGTCGATGATGTTGATGGTGATGGGCTCCCCGCCGTCCTTGGGGTGGTACTTCACCGCCGTGTTCTTGGCGAGGATCGTGATGCCCTTCTCACGCTCCAGGTCGTTCGAGTCCATCATGCGGTCGTCGACGGAGTCGAGCTGGTGCGCGGCGAAGGCGCCGGCCTGCTTGAGCATTCCGTCGACGATGGTGGTCTTGCCGTGGTCGACGTGGGCGACGATGGCGACGTTGCGGATGTCGTGACGCGTCGTAAACGCAGTCATGTGAGGCGTACTCCCGGAGATGTGAGGTCGGCCTCGCGTACGTCCGTGTCACGCGGGCCTGCCGGGCGGTACATGCCACGGCCTCACCCCATGGTACGGGGCCCCGGGGGCTGCGGCTTGCCGGGGCGAGGACGCACCGGGCGCGGCCGCCGGGTCACCGGGCCGGGCTCGCCGACGCCTCGGCGCCCCGGGCGCCCTTCTTCAGGAAGCCCATGTCCTCGTAGACCGGTGTCTCGAAGCCGAAGGCGCCCGCGTTGGCGAGGTTCTCGCGGGCCGCCACGAGCTGGGGGCGCTGGTAGAGCGGGACGGAGCCGGCCGCCGCCCAGATCCGGGAGTCGGCCTTGCGCAGCAGGTCCCGGGCCTTGTCCTCGTCCAGGGTGCCCATGGCCTGGTCGAAGAGCTGGTCGACCTGGTCGGTGCCGACCCGGGTGTAGTTCTGCGCGACGTTCAGGGAGCCGTCGGCGGCCGGGACGGGCTTGGCGTAGATGGGGCGGGCGTCGGTGGCGGGGAAGGCGGAGGCGGGCCAGGAGTAGAGGGCCAGGTCGTACTCGCCGGAGGCGACGTGGTCCTTGAAGTAGCTCTCGTCGGGGACCTTGGTGATCTCGGTGCCGATGCCGATCTTCTCCAGCATGTCCGAGATCCGGTCGGCGACGGTGCGCAGCGCCTGGGAGCCGGGGCCGGAGGGGAGGACGAAGCGCAGGGTGAGCGCCTTGCCGTCCTTGGCGACGGGGGCGGCCGCGGCGCCGGCCGGGGCCGCGGTTCCCTTGGGGGCGTAGGCGCCGGGGGCGCCGCCCTGCGCGGTGTTCTTGCCGCTGCTGTGCTTCTCGCCGCTCTCCTGGTCGGTGCCGCCGGTGTCCTCGCCCTCCTCCCGGCCGCCCTCACCGTCGTCCTTGTTCTTGCCGTCGCCGTCCTTGCCGTCCTCGCCGCTCTTGCCGTCCTCGCCGACGATGTACGTCCCCTCGTCGCCGCCGTCGGACTTCTTCCCGTCCTCGTCGTCCTCGGACTTCTCCGCGCCGGCCGCCTTCTCGCCGTCCTCGCTCTTCTTCACCGGTCCGCCGGGCACCCACCCGGCGTCCGCGAGGAGGGCCCGCGCCTCCTTGGTGTCCTGCTCGCCGAGGGCGCCGCTGCCGTCCGCGTAGGCGGGCTGGCCGGAGAGCGCGAGGTGGCTGCCCACCGGCTCGGCCGGCAGGCCCAGCGGCTTCAGCACCGCCTCGGCCAGCTTCTCCCGGTCCAGGGCGCGGGCCACGGCACGGCGGACGCGCTCGTCGGCGAGGGGGCCTTCGGCGCCGTTGAGGGCGAGCTGGGTGTAGGCGGGCTCCAGCGACTTGCGGACCTCGAAGCCGCTCAGGGCCTTGCGCCGGCGTTCCGCCTTGGCCTCGGCCTTGCGCCGCTTCTCCCGGGCGAGGATCTCCTCCTCGGCCGCCTCCTCGTCGGAGCCGTTGGCGATGGCCCAGGAACGCAGCGCCCGGGCGGCGGACCCGCCCTGGGGGCCGGGGAGCGCGGAGGCGCCCGAGCCCGGGGCCGGGGTGCCGTCCGGGCCCATGAGCGGGGTGCCGGTGCCGGCGTCCCGGGGGGCCGCCGCCCGGGCGACCTGCTCGGCGGTGTCGGGGTCGATCTCGGCCAGGTCCAGCTCGCCGGCGACCAGCTCGGAGACCCGCTCGTCGCGCGGCACGGCACGCAGGACGATCTTGTCCAGCTTGGCCGGCTCTCCCCACCAGCGCGGGTTGCCGGTGAGGACCACCTCGTCGGCCTTGGTGTCGACCTTCTTGACCGTGAAGGGGCCCGCGGTGACCTCGATGCCGCGCCGGGCTCCGTCGTTGAAGGCGTCCGGGGTGCCCGTGACCTCCTTCGGGTACAGCGGCGTGAACAGCGACTTCCAGTCGGCGTAGGGGCGGTCGAAGGTGACCTTGACCTCGAGGTCGTTCGCGCCGCGTTCGATCTTCTCGATGCGGTCGTAGCCGGCGTTGCGGGCGGTCCAGTAGGCGGTGTCCTTGCCGGACAGGGCGCGCCACTGGGCGGCGAAGTCGGCGGCGCCGATCTCCCGGCCGTCGCTCCAGACGGCCTGCTGGTTCAGCTTGTAGACCACGACCTGCTTGGGTTCGGTCTCCACCACCTTCGCCGACTCCAGGTAGTCGGGGTTGCGCACCGGCCGGCCGCGCTTGTCCATCCGGTACAGGGAGGGCAGCACGGCCTGCGCGACGCGGGCGGTGGTGGCGTCGGCGTCGGACTGGAACGCGTTCAGCGTGTCCGGTACGGAGTCCACGGCCCAGCGCAGGGTGCCGCCGTCGGCGACCCGGGCGCGGGCCGCGGCGGCGACGTCCTGCGCGGCGAGCGGCTTGCCCGACGGATCCTCGGAGCTGCAGCCGGCCAGCGCGGGGACCGCGAGCACGCCCGCGGTGAGGAAGGCGACCGAGCGCATGACCGCGCGGGGTCCGACGCCGACGTGGGACATCTCTGCTACCTCCGGAAGGCCGCGGGCGTTGTGGTCGCTTTTGGCAGTATTTGGAGTTGATCATTTGTATCCGGGCGGGATGCGGCCACTGAAGAGGAAACGGTTCGGCCACGCCGGGAGACACGGCGGTGACGGTGCGTAAGCCCACTCGTGCGGCGCAACGCCACCGGCGGTGCACCGACGCGCCCCGGCCAATCGCTGCACGTCCCTTCCCAGCGGCAGGTGTGACGCGCGACACTCGCAGGCGCATGAACGTCACCACCAAGGCCGTTCCGCGCGCCGCGGCCGGCGGAAGCGAGGTCACGTCATGTCCGTGCACGACGACCTGTCATCGATCCAACGCAGCCTCGACGACCTGACCCGGTCGGTGGCCCGGCTGGAGCAGCGGCTGGGCGGCGGCGGCCTGGAGGTCCGCCGGGTCCGTACCGACGCCGACCATCTGCGCGACAGCGTCGCGCTGCTGCGGGCGGCGGCCGCCGCGCCGGACGCGCCCAGGCGCCCGGACCTCGTCACGATCCCCGACACGCCGTACGACGGCTCACTGTGGACGGACTCGGACGACGAGGGCCTCGGCGCCCGTGACCGCCGCGCCCCCTGAACCCGACCCCACCGACCGGAGTCGCCCCGTGGCCACTGGTACGGAACCCCCAGCCACCGACCCCCGTCCCCGGGGCGGCGGCGTCCACGCTCCGACGCGCGCCGCCATCCGCGCCCCGCACCTGCGCACCGACCGCTGGTGGCTGGCTCCGGCCGGCACCGCCGCCGGCCTGCTGGCCTTCGTCGTCTACTCGACCTGGCGGGCCTTCGCGAACGCGGACTACTACGCGGCTCCCTACGTCTCGCCCTTCTACTCCCCCTGTCTCGCGGAGAACTGCGCGCCGATGCGCTCCGGGCCCAACTGGGAGATCTTCGGCGGCTGGTGGGGCCTCTCCCCTGCGATCCTCATCCTGATCTTCCCGCTCGGCTTCCGCCTGACCTGCTACTACTACCGCAAGGCGTACTACCGGGGCTTCTGGGCGTCCCCGCCGGCCTGCGCGGTGGCCGAGCCGCACAAGAAGTACACCGGCGAGACCCGCTTCCCGCTCGTCCTGCAGAACGTCCACCGGTACTTCTTCTACGCCGCCCTCGTGGTCGCGCTGATCCTCACCTACGACACCGTGCTCGCTTTCCGCGACGAGCACTACGCCTGGGGCCACATGGGGCTCGGCACCCTGGTCTTCCTCGCCAACATCGTGCTGATCTGGGCGTACACCCTCTCCTGCCACTCCTGCCGGCACATCGTCGGCGGCAAGCTCAAGCACTTCTCCCGGCACCCCGTGCGCTACCGGATGTGGCGGTGGGTCGGGAAGCTCAACGCCCGCCACATGCAGCTCGCCTGGGCGTCCCTGGTGAGCGTGGCGCTCGCCGACTTCTACGTGTACCTGGTCGCGTCCGGTGCCTTCGACGATCCGAGGTTGTTCTGATGTCCGTGGTCGACCGGCAGGAGTGGGACGTCGTCGTGGTGGGCGCGGGCGGCGCCGGGCTGCGCGCCGCGATCGAGGCGCGCGAGCGGGGCGCCCGTACGGCCGTGGTCTGCAAGTCGCTGTTCGGCAAGGCGCACACCGTGATGGCCGAGGGCGGCATCGCGGCCGCGATGGGCAACGCCAACTCCGGTGACGACTGGCAGGTCCACTTCCGCGACACCATGCGCGGCGGCAAGTTCCTCAACCAGTGGCGGATGGCCGAACTGCACGCCCAGGAGGCCCCGCAGCGGGTGTGGGAGCTGGAGACCTGGGGCGCGCTGTTCGACCGCACGGAGGACGGCCGGATCTCGCAGCGCAACTTCGGCGGCCACGAGTACCCGCGCCTGGCCCACGTCGGCGACCGCACCGGGCTGGAGCTGATCCGCACCCTCCAGCAGAAGGTCGTCGCGCTCCAGCAGGAGGACTTCCGGGAGACCGGCGACTACGAGTCCCGCCTGAAGGTCTTCCAGGAGTGCACGGTCACCCGCGTCCTCAAGGAGGGCCGTGAGGTCTGCGGCGTCTTCGGCTACGAGCGCGAGTCGGGCCGCTTCTTCGTCCTCGAGGCGCCCGCCGTGGTGATCGCCACCGGCGGCATCGGCAAGTCGTTCAAGGTGACGTCGAACTCGTGGGAGTACACCGGCGACGGCCACGCGCTGGCGCTGCTGGCCGGGGCGCCGCTGCTGAACATGGAGTTCGTGCAGTTCCACCCGACGGGCATGGTCTGGCCGCCCTCGGTGAAGGGCATCCTCGTCACCGAGTCGGTGCGCGGCGACGGCGGGGTGCTGAGGAACGCGGACGGCAAGCGGTTCATGTTCGACTACGTCCCGGACGTCTTCAAGGACAAGTACGCGGTGACGGAGGAGGAGGCCGACCGCTGGTACGACGACCCCGACCGCAACCGGCGGCCTCCCGAACTCCTCCCCCGCGACGAGGTGGCCCGCGCGATCAACGCCGAGGTGAAGGAGGGCCGGGGCTCCCCGCACGGCGGGGTCTTCCTGGACGTGTCGACGCGGATGCCCGCCGAGGTGATCAGGCGCCGGCTGCCGTCCATGTACCACCAGTTCAAGGAGCTGGCCGACGTCGACATCACGGCCGAGCCGATGGAGGTCGGGCCGACCTGCCACTACGTGATGGGCGGCATCGCGGTCGACTCCGACACGGCCGCCGCGCGCGGGGTGCCGGGCCTGTTCGCGGCCGGTGAGGTGGCCGGCGGCATGCACCTGTCTCTTATCCCCTTCT
>MUMD01000427.1 GCA_002155895.1 Streptomyces rochei | reverse complement strand
TGCGGAAGCGCCAGGGGCGCCAGCCCGCCACGCCGCCCGAGGCGTCCCCGGCGGGCTGGCGCCCCTGGCGCTTCCGCATGTCCAACGACGTGTGGGGCACTCCCGCCGTCGCCGAGGACCTCGTCTACGTCACCTCCTTCGAGGTGCACGCCCTGGACGTCGCCACCGGCCGGCGCCGCTTCAAGACCCGGGACGTCGCCTGGTCGATGGCGGTCGCCGACGGCCGTATCCACGCCTCCGACGGCCCGACCCTCTTCGCCCTCGACGCCCGCGAGGGCGCCGACCTGTGGCGGGTGCAGACCGACGCCTGGGTGTACTCCCTCCAGGCCGAGCGGGGCACCGTCGTCACCGCCACCCGCGGCGGCGGCGTGCAGGGCTGGGAAGCCTCGGGCGGCCAGAAGCTGTGGGAGGTCACCGGCTGCCAGACCGACTTCGAGTCCCCGGAGGCGGGCGCCGCGCTCCACGACGGCACGGTGTACGTCTGGCAGGACGCCCGGCTGCGCGCCCTGGACGCCCGTACCGGCGACGAGCGCTGGTCCTACCCGATCGGCGACGCCGCCTCCTGCGGCGGGGTGCCGGTCAGGGTCGCCCCCGCCGCCGACGGCTACGTCTACGTCTCGGCGGGCACCCGCGTCCTCGCCCTGGAGGTCGCCTCCGGCCACGTCCGCTGGCACTTCGAGGCCCCGGCCGTCTTCCTCGCCCCGCCCGCCTTCGTGCCGGGCCCCGCGGTGACCGGCGGCGGCGTCTACCTCGCCGACTACCTCGGCACCGTCTACGCCCTCGACGCCACCGACGGCCGCGACCGCTGGCGCATCGCCACCGAGGCCCGCTCCGCCACCGACCCGGTGCTGGTCGCCGCCGGCCACGTCCACGTCGGCAGCGGCAAGGGCCTGTACACCCTGGACGCGGTCACCGGCACGCCCAAGTGGCGTTTCCAGGCGGGCGGCGACATCGTGGGCGCCCCGGCGGCCGCCGAGGGCCGCATCCACTTCGGCTCCACCGACCACCTCCTCTACACCCTCAAGGCCGACGACGGCCGCCTCCGCTGGAAGCTCGCCACCGGCGGCGAGATCACCGGTTCCCCGGTGGTGCGGGACGGCATCGTGTACGCGTGCAGCAAGGACCGCTGCGTCTACGCCCTGGACGCGGAGAAGGGCACCGGGACGGCCCGTACGACGTGAGTCCGGCGCCGGGGACGGTCTCCCCGGCGCCGGACACACGTCGGCCGCGGCGGCTCCCCTCCGCGCCGCCGCGGCCGATCCCCGTGTGGAGGAAGGTCTACTTGCCGTCGCCGTCCAGGTCCAGGGCGGGCGGGGCCGGCATCTGGTTGTCCATCGTGGTGATGGCCCCGTCCTTGGCCGGAGGGGTGGGCATCTGGTTGTCCATCGTGGTGATGGCCTCGTCTCCGGCCGGAGGCGTGGGCATCTGGTTGTCCAGCGGCTGGGCGGACGTGGCCTTCTGCTCGCTCATCGGCTTGTGCTCCTCTGTCTGACGAAGTCCGGGTGCGGAACGCCCGTCCGGAAGCTCCCCCGCGGGCCGCCGGACGGGCGTTCGGAGCCGAACACTAACCGGGTCGGCTCCCCAAGAGACCGTCTGCCCCCCGACGCGACGGTCTGGCGATGGAAAGCATGTCCGAGGGGGATAAACGAACGCTGAACGCCGCTGTCCGCCGGGGCGCCGGCCCGCTCAGGCGGCGTCGACCGGGGTCAGCAGCGCGCGCACGTCGTCGGCCTCCGGAGCGTCGTTCTCCTCGTAGAGCTTGAGGGCCTCGAGCCAGCAGGCGCGTGCCCGGTCCACCTGCCCCAGCGTGGACAGCGCCCGTCCGAGGAGGGTGAGGACGTTGCCGCGCATGCGTTCGCCCCCGATGCAGCCGACGGCGAGGGCCTGTTCGGCGTGCTGAGCCGCCTGGGCGGCGCGGTGCGCGGCCAGGTGCGTCTCGGCGATCCGGAAGTGGGTGGTGCCTTCCCACAGACGCTGGCGGTGGCCCACGAACACGGTCAGGGCGTCGTTGAACTGGCCGAGGGCCTCGGCGTGCCGCCCGGCCTGGGTGAGGGCCATCCCGAGCGCGTAGTGACCGTTGGCGAGGCGCATCGTCCGCCCCAGCTCCGCCAGCAGGGCGAGTCCGTCCCGGGCGATGTCGACGGCCTTGCCGATGTTGCCCATGGCCAGGTGGGCGCGGGACAGGTTGAACGACGTCGTCGCCTCGCCGGCGCGGTTGCCGGCTTCGCTGAAGCCCCGGATGGCCTGGTCGAAGAAGACCTTGCCGTCGGCGTACCGCCGCTGGTGCAGGGCGATGAGGCCGCGGTCGTTGGCGGCCCAGCTGCCCGCGGCGAGATCCTGGGCGGAGGCGGCCCGTTCCATGGCGATCCTGGCCTCCTCCTCCGCCTGGCGGATGCGGCCGGACACCAGCAGGACGTTGGTGAGGGTCGCCCGTGCCCGTCCCTCCGTGCGGTGGTCCCCGCGGGCCCGGGCGGCCTCGCACGCCGCCCCGGCCGTGGCCTCGTACTGGCGCGAGTTGGCACCCGACTCGGCCAGGTCCTTCGCGGCCCACAGGAGGTCCACCGCGCGCCGCAGCCGGTCCGTGTGCACGGACTGCCGCACGCAGGCGAGCAGCGACGCCCCTTCGGTGTAGAGCCAGTCCAGGGCCGTGGCGCCCTCGGCGAAGCGCAGCCCCTGGTGCTTGGTCGGTTCCAGGTGGTCCACCAGGCGGTCCCCGGGGCGCTCCATCGCGTAGATCCCCGCGGCCGTCGCCAGATAGAAGTCCAGCAACCGCGAGAGCGCCGCCCCCCGTTCGCTCGGCGGGTGCTCGTCCCGCTCCGCGCACGCACGCGCGTAGAGGCGGACGAGGTCGTGGAAGCGGTAGCGGCCGGGTGCCGCCGATTCGAGGAGGGACGTGTCGACCAGGGACTCCAGCAGGTCCTCGGTGTCCTCCACGGGAAGGTCGAGCACCGCCGCCGCCGCGGCCAGGGAGATGTCCGGGCCGTCCGCCAGCCCCAGCAGCCGGAAGGCACGGGCCTGGGCCGGCTCCAGCTGGCCGTAGCCCAGTTCGAAGGTGGCCTTCACGGCCAGGTCCCCGGCCTGCAGCTCGTCCAGGCGGCGCCGCTCGTCCGCCAGCTTCGCGGCCAGCACCGAGACGGTCCACGTACGGCGGGCGGCGAGCCGGGACGCGGCGATGCGGATGGCGAGGGGCAGGAAACCGCACGCGCCGACCACGTCGAGCGCCGCCTCCCGTTCCGAGGCCACCCGCTCCTCGCCCACGATCCTGGTGAAGAGGGCCAGCGCCTCCTCCGGGGACATCACGTCCAGGTCCACCAGGTGCGCCCCGGCGAGGTCCACCATCCGCACCCGGGAGGTGACGAGGGCCGCGCACCCCTCCGTGCCGGGCAGCAGCGGGCGCACCTGCGCGGCGTCACGGGCGTTGTCCAGCACCACCAGGACGCGGCGGCCGTCCAGGACCGAGCGGTAGAGGGCGGCGCGTTCCTCCAGCGAGTCGGGGACGGCCGAGTCCGCCGTGCCGAGGGCGCGGAGGAAGGAGCCCAGGACCGTCTCCGGCTCCGCCGCCCGAGCGCCCGCGCCCTGGAGGTCGACGTACAGCTGCCCGTCGGGGAAGGCCGCCCGCGCCAGGTGGGCGACGTGCACGGCGAGGGTGGTCTTGCCGACGCCGCCGATGCCGGCCAGCGCCGAGACGGCCATGACGCGGCCCGCCGGGCCGTCCCCGGACGCCGAGGACAGGACGTCGCGCAGCTCGCGGACGAAGGCGGCGCGGCCGGTGAAGTCCGGGACCGTCGCGGGCAGTTGTGCCGGCCGGACGGTGGTCACCGCCGTCTCCGCGGCCGGTGCGGAGGTCTCGGCCAGCGTCGGGTCGGCGCGCAGGACGCGCTGCTGGAGTTCCTGGAGGCCGGGGCGCGGGTCGACGCCGAGTTCGTCGGCGAGCAGGCGCCGCGTGTCCGCGTAGACGGCCAGCGCCTCGGCCTGGCGTCCGCTGCGGTACAGGGCCAGCATCAGCAGCTCGCGCAGGCGTTCGCGCAGCGGGTGGGCCGCGGTGAGCGCCGTCAGCTCCGAGACCGCCTCGGCGTGGCAGCCCTGCTCGAGGTCCATGTCCAGCCGGTTCTCCAGGAGTTGCAGCCGCCACTCCTCCAGACGCGCGCGCTGCGCCTGCGCGTACGGGCCCGGTACGCCCGCCAGGACCTCGCCGTCCCACAGGGCCAGCGCCCGGCGCAGCAGGTCACGGGCGTGGCACAGGTCGCCGGAGTTCCGCGCCTTCTCCGCCCGGGCGGCCAGGTCCTGGGCCGCGTCCAGGTCCAGGGCGCCGTCGCCCGGCAGGCGCACCGCGTACCCGCCGGACTCGCTCACCAGGACGCCCGGGTCCAGGATCTTCCGCAGCCGGGAGGCGTAGGTCCGCAGCGCGGCCAGTGCCTGCGACGGCGGCTGTTCCCCCCACAGGGCGTCGATCAGCTCGGGAGCCGTGGCCGTGCGGCCGTCGCGGAGCAGCAGGGCGGCCAGCAGCGCCCGTTGCTGAGGAGAGCCGGTGGCCAGCGGTTCACCGCCGCGCCAGGCACGCACCGGGCCGAGCACGCCGAAGCTGAGCGCGGCCGACTCCGCGGGATTCGCCGGGGTTCCCGGATGCCGCTGCTCCGGAACCCGCGGTCCACCGTCCATGCCGTCCCCCTAGACATCCTGAGCAACCAGGCCAGTTTGCCTTGTTCATGCCGACCGCGTCAGCCGTGGGAGACGCCGATCACAGGTCCCTCACCTGCTCCCTCCCTCCTCCAGGTCCACCCGCACCGTCAGATGCCCCGCCCCGACCCCCATGGCCCGCACCGCCAGCCCGTTGAGCCGGGGCAGGCGCCGCAGGCGGGCGATCGGGTCGTCGTCGGGCAGGACGTGGGCCGTGCCCGTGTACCAGCGGCCGCGCAGGCGCACCCGCACCCGCGGGTCGACCCGGATGTTGCGGATGTACTGGGAGCGTTCGCCGAACTCCGACACCAGCCAGAAGGAGTCGCCGACCCGGCGCCCGCCCACGGGGGTGCGGCGGGGCAGTCCGGAGACGCGGCCCGTGGTCTCCAGCAGCGTCTGGGCGGGCAGCCGGCGCGTCACCGCGTTCAGCCGGCGCTGGAAGGCCGTCACGGCCCGGTACTTGCGCTCGGCGAAGGGAGGTCTCGCGGCGGACGGCTTCCCGGCGGGCTGACTTCCGGGGCTGGGCGGCATCGACATCGTTCGTTCACGCTCCCGTCTCGTATGTCTCCATGTTCCCTGGAAAACCTCACCGGAGAAGCGCGGGGCGGGTGGAGAGGCGGGTGGTGCGGCCGTGCGGGTCGTGACGTGGAATCTGTGGTGGCGGTTCGGGCCGTGGGCCGAGCGGCAGAAGGCGATCCTCGCCGTGCTGCGGGAGCTGCGGCCGGACGTCGTGGGGCTCCAGGAGGTCTGGTCCACCGACGACGGCGGCGATCTCGCCACCTGGCTCGCCGGCGAACTCGGCCTGCACTGTGCCTTCGCCCCCTCCGGGGCGCCCGAGCGCTGGCAGCGCCGGATCGCGGACGACACGGTCGGCATCGGCAACGCGGTGCTCAGCCGCTGGCCGGTGACGGAACGGGCGGCCCTGCGGCTGCCCGCCCCCGGCGACGTCGACGACGGGCGGCTCGCGTTGTACGCCCGCCTGGACGCCCCCGGCCACCCGGTCCCGTTCTTCACCGCCCACCTGAACTCGGGCGGCGGGGCCTCTGCCGTACGCCGCGACCAGGCCGCCGCCCTCGTGGACTTCGTCGCCGCGCACCGGCACGGCACGGCCTTCCCGCCCGTCGTCACCGGGGACTTCAACGCCCGCCCCGAGTCACCGGAGGTCCGTCTGCTGCGCGCCGGACGGCTCCACGACGCCTGGGACCTCGCCGACCCGGCGGCGCCGGCCGCGACCTGGGACGCGGCCAACCCGTACATCCCGAACCCGCCGGTCCCGGGCGCCCGGATCGACTACGTGCACGTGGGACCGGCGGCAGCGGGCGGCCTCGGCGCGGTGCGCGCCGTGCGGCTGGCCGGCGACCACCCCGTGGACGGCGTCTGGCCCTCCGACCACGCGGCGGTCGTCGCCGACCTGGACGACGGCCGGGCCGTCAACGCCCCAGGAAGACCGGGTTGGTGAACGCCGCCAGCGCCCCCGGCAACGGCCCCGCCGCCGCCTCGTGCCGCAGCTCGGCCCGCACGTACGCCGCGTAGGAGGCGGTCGTACGCCACTCGACGACGTCCGCGCCGGACACCGGCAGCGGGGCGCTGGTGAACAGCACGCCCTGGTCCGTGACGAACCGCACCGTGCAGCGCGGAGCGCCCGTCACCTCCAGGCGGACCGTGACCGGGGTGTCGTCGTCCACGTGCAGCCGCTCACCGATGCCGGCGTGCTCGCCCCGGCCGCCGGAGGCGGTGAAGGCCAGCGACAGCTTCGCCGACTCCGCGACGTAGGACCGTCCGGCCCGGATACCCTCCTGGATCGCCTCCCGGGTCAGGTCGTCGGCGAGGACGACGGTCTGCGGGCGGCCGATCACATCGGGGGAGCGGTGGGAGTCGCTGCTGCCCATCGCCGGGATCCAGTCCCCGCCGCGGCGCCCGCCGCGCCCCTCCCGGACGGCGGCGACCAGCATGCCGTCCCAGTCGGCCAGCGCCACCTCGTCGTCCGGCGTGTAGGCCCCGTTCCACACCTCGACCGCGTCCGCCTCGCCGAACCCGAACTTCCAGTTGCAGCCGATGCAGGTGGCGTGCGGGTGGGCCGGGACGACCAGGCCGCCGGCGCGGCGGATCTGGCGCGCGAACCGTCCGAAGCGGTTGTCCCGGGCCCGGTAGCGCCAGTCGACGAAGGTGCCGGGGTCGGTGCCGAGGGCGACGACGTGCCCGTTGCGGGTCGTCACCTCCTCGCCCAGCATGATCAGCAGGTCGTCCCCGGCCTCCGGCGCCCAGTGCGCGTGCGCCGCGTGGGTGTTGTGCTCGGAGGAGTTGATGAAGTCCAGGCCCGCCGCCCGCGCCAGCCGCGCGATCTCGGCGAGCGTGTAGCGGCCGTCGGAGTACACCGAGTGCAGATGGCAGTCGCCCCGGTACCAGGCGCGGCCCCGCCCCTTGGCCCGCTCGGGCGGGTACACCGGCCGCGGGGTCTCGCTCTGCTCCCCGTAGGTCAGCGTGATCGTGATCTCGTACGACAGGCCCTGCGGCGCCACCGTGTACGGGCCGAGCGCGATGTGCCAGGTCCCCGGCCGCACCGGTCCCGGAAGGTACCCGGGCGTCGCGTCGTCCGCCCGCACGAAGAACTCGGTGCGCGCCCCGCCCGACCAGCCGCGGAAGCCCCGCCCGCCCAGCTCGGTGCCGCGTTCGTCGAAGAGGCCGATGTCGAGGGCGTTGCCCGCGGTGCCGGCCGGGACGGCGGGCCGGTCGTAGGTGTAGGAGACGTGCAGCTCCCGGACGCCCGAGGGGACCTCCACGGGGACGTACACGAAGTCGGGGGAGCCGGTGGGCAGCGTCCCCCGCACCGTCCTCGTCCGCCGCTGACGGGGTGCCGCCGATGCGAAGCTCACGGTTCCCAACGTAAGCGCGGCGGCGGCTCCCGTCACGAACACCGCGCGTCTGCCGATTCCTGCGTGGTCGTCCTCGCACATGCTGCTGCTCCCAAGGTGTCGTCAGTGACTGGCACGGGTGGTGCAGGGTGGTGCGTGCAACCCTGGTATTGAGCCGTGAACTCCCGTGCAAGAAAAGGGGGTAGGCGCATAGCGGGCCGGAAACCGGCAGGGTGGGGCGGGCGGGCCGGCCCCGGCGGGGGAGCGGTACGGCCCCGCGCCTCGATCATGCCGCTCGTATGCTCGCAGGATGACGAC
>MUMD01000426.1 GCA_002155895.1 Streptomyces rochei | reverse complement strand
CTCCGTCGGCGTCGGTGGTGTACGTCGGCCGGAAGGCCCCCGACTCCTGGGACGCCTCCGTGTACCTGTGCGGGCCCACGCCCACCGACCCGGCGGAGCCGTCGTGGCGCCCGGCCGCCGTGGCCGCGCTGCGCGCCGCCTGGGCCGGCCCCGGACGGCTGGCGGTCTTCCTGCCGGAGCCCGCGGCCGGCGGGGATTACCCGGCGTACGCCGACCAGATCGCCTGGGAGGAGGAGGCGATGCGCCGGTCGGACGTGGTGCTGTTCTGGATCCCCCGGGACATGGCACGGCTCCCCGGACTGGTCTCGAACATCAAGTGGGGAGCCTGGTACGACTCGGGCCGCGCCGTGCTGGGAGCGCCCCCGGAGGCCGAACGCATGGCCTATCTGCTGCACTTCGCGGACGCCCGCGGCGTACCGGTGGAGCGCACCCTTCCGGGGGCCGCGGAGGCGGCCCTGCGCGCGGTGGGCACGGGCGGCCGCCGCACCGGGGGCGAGCGGGCGGTCCCGCTCCCGGTGTGGCGCTCGGAACCCTTCCGGAGGTGGTACGCCGACGGGCGGGCGGCGGGCCTCCGGCTGCTGGACGCGCGGGTGGAGTGGTACGAGCCGGCCCCGTCCCCCGCCGCCGGTCCGGCCTGGCTGCTGACCGTCACGGTGGCGCCCGGCGACGGGGCCGCGCCGTCCGTGGCGCGCCTGCTGGCCGCTCAGGGGCAGGGCATGCTCATGTAGAGCGCCTGCTCGCCGTCCGAGGCGGTGCCGTCGTACAGGGCGGTGTCCAGGCCGCAGAGGGTGAACCCCATCCGCCGGTACGCGTGGATCGCCGGTGCGTTGACGTTGGTGACCTCCAGCCAGAGGTGCCCGGCGCCCCGCTCGCGGGCGAACTCCGTCGCGAGCCCCATCAACGCGCGCCCGACCCCGTGCCCCCGGTGCTCCGGGGCGACCTCGATGTCCTCGACGGTCAGCCGGCGGTTCCAGCCGGAGTACGAGACGACCACGAAGCCCGCCAGGTCGCCGTCGTCCCCGTACGCGACGAACGTCCGGGAGTCCGGGTCGCCGTCCTCCCCGTCGTCCGATTCGTCGTCCGACTCGTCGTCGGGGAACACCTTGGTCAGGGGCGGGTCCACCGGCACCTCCCGCAGGGTGAAGCCGTCCCCGGTGGCGGTGACGCGGAAGACGGTGTCGGTGGTGAAGGACCCGTCCAGTGCCTCGATGGCCTCGGCGTCCCCCGGGACACTGGTGCGGTACCGGTAAGCCGTGTCGTCAAGAGTGGTCATGGCGCGACGCTACGGCCACCCTGACCGCCTGACGGCATGTTTCGGCCGACCGCACTCCTGTCCCGCCCCCCGGAGCCGCCGAGGCTACGGGCACCGGTCAGTGTGTCCGGCCGGACCTTCCGGTACACCTCGTCGACGAACGACATGGGGCCCATTTCAACGACTGTTCGTCGATCTGGCGGACCACGTCCTCAAGGATCCGCTCCCGCAGGTCCAGCCAGGGGAACACCGAGTGCGCGGCGTCGAGCACCGCCCAATCCAGTTCCTCGCTCGCGGACCCGAAGACGTCCGCACCGATGCGCGAGGGCGACGACCGGCTGCTCGTGGACCGCTGTCCCGGCCGAGGTGTGCAGCGCCACCGCGTCCCAGATCAGGTCGGCGGCCGCGTCGGACAGACCATGTTCACGGGCGAAGCGGGCGGCGCGGAACACACCATCCACCTCGAACCGGTTCGGCCCCCGCCCGGCCTCGGTCAGGCCGATGTCGTGCAGCATCGTGGCGAGAAACAGCGTCTCCTCGTCGTAGTGCGTCCCGGCGACGAGTCCCCTGGCCGCAGCGATCGCGCGGGCGTAGAAGAAACTCCGGACGCAGTGGTTGAGGAGGTGGGCGGGCGAATGCTCGGCGGCGAGCGCGAAGGCTGCCTGTGCGGCCGGTGTCCGCAGCCGGCGCCAGTCCGCAGAACACCAGCACCTCGAAGGCGCCTCGTACGGCATCGTCATCAATGAGGCCCCGGAACGCGCCTCCGCCGACGAGCTCGTTGAGCCGGCGGCGGGGCGACAGCCCCGCCGCCGGCCCCGAACCTACGGTGGATACATGCGTATACGTCACTTCCTGCCGATCTGCGTCGTGGCGATCGGTCTGCTCACCGGCTGTTCCAAAGCGAGCGAGGAGCCGAGCGGTGCGACGGACCGGTCGTCGGCTCCAGCCGTCCAGCAGAGCGATCCGGCGGGTGACGGCAGCCGGGCCTGGGAACCGGACGACGCGATGCGGCGGGCGGAGCGTGCTCTGAAGGCGGCGTCGGACAGCGACGCGCGTCCGGAACTCGTCGACACCGCAAGCGCGTTTGTCGCGAGCGGCATGGTCAAGAAGCACACCGCGCACGGCGACCGGCCGTACCTCCTCAGCATCACCTGTGACACGGACGGGAGCTGGGAACTCACCCTCGCCCTGTCGCGGGGCGATCAGGAGCAGGCGTACGGGATCGAGTGCGGGGACCGGGAAGCTGACCAGTTCAACATCCCCGCAGGTGAGCCGTTCACCGCACAGGTCGACCCAGTCAAGAACGGCACCGGCCTGATCCTGTGGCGCCTGGACACCATCGCCCCGGATGCGGTGGAGGGTTGTGACGACGACATCGATGGCTGTGAGAGCTGAGCGGTGGACATCGTTCGAGCAACGGTGGCGGAGCCACCTGGGTTCTGCGCGGCCATGAGCCGTACCCACGCGGCGTGCCGGGCACGCGTGGTCCAGGCTCATCGCCCGAAGCGTCCAAGGGGTCTCAGGTGCCCGACACTGCCGCGGACCACTGGGCGTAAGAGAGCATCTGATCAACGTTCACGCCGATGTGAGTGGGATGTCTGTTTCGATTCGCCACGTGGGTGCGGATTCTACGGTCAGTTCGCGGGACATTTTGTTAGCCATCGCCCAGTGGATCATCGACTGCGATCGCTGCGGCAGGGCTTCGTAGTCCCGTGCCAAGCGGCGGTGCTGCATCAACCAGCCGAAGGTTCACTCGATCACCCACCGCTTCGGCAGGGGCTGGAACCCCTTCACCCGTGGCCGCTGTACGACCTCGACATCGATCCCCTCGGCGTCACCGCAGGTGGTGATCGCGTCGGCACTTCCTTCGACGAGCACGGTGACTGACGGCTCCGCGGCCGACGGCAGCGTGGTCGTGGGTGCGGCCGTGAGCACACCCGTGAACGCAGGGCCACTAAGGCTTGTCTGACAAATGATCACCTGGCTGGTTCTCTGAGCCAGAGGATCAGGGAGGCCAGGATGATTCCGGCTCGGTAGCGGTCGGCGAGTTTGTCGAAGCGGGTCGCGATCGCGCGGAACTGCTTGAGGCGGGCAAAGCATCGTTCGACCACGTTGCGATCGCGATAGATCTCTTTGTCGAAGGCAGGCGGGCGGCCTCCCAGGCGTCCACGCCGTCGGCGGTTGGCCGCCTGGTCGCGGCGCTCGGGGATCGTGGCGGCAATGCCCCGGCGCCGCAGCAGGTGGCGGATTGCCCGGCTGGAGTAGGCCTTGTCGCCCAGCACCCGCTCCGGTGTCGTGCGCGGGCGGCCCGTGGCGGAGCGCGGGACGCGGATCCCATCGAGGACCTGACCGAACGCGGTGGCGTCGTTGATGTTGCCCGGGGTGAGCACGATCGACAGAGGCAGGCCGCGGCCGTCGACGGCGAGGTGGACCTTGGTGGTCAGTCCGCCGCGGGACCGGCCGAGGGCCTGGCGCGTCTGAGAGCGGCCCGGATCTTCCAGTTCGTCCCTGTCTGTGGCCCCTTTTTGCGGGCGCCGGCTGCGTGCTGGTGGGCCCGGTTGATCGTGGAGTCGACGGCGACGGTCCACTCGACTTGGCCTACCGAGTTGTCGCGGACCCAGGCGTGTTCCAGCAGCGTCGTCCACGTGCCGTCCGCCTCCCAGCGGGCGAACCGCTCGTAAACGGTCTGCCACGGCCCGTACCGCTCCGGGAGATCGCGCCACGGAGCCCCGGTCCGCAGCCGCCACAGCACGCCGTTGACCACCTGCCGGTGATCACGCCACGGACGGCCACGCCCGTCCACCTGCGGCAACAGGGGCTCTATCCGCTCCCATACCGCGTCCGTCAACTCGCCTCGACCTGCCACAAGATCAATTATCGGACGGACCCTAGGAGGAGGGCAAAACCAACACGAGCAGTTGCTTCCAGTGTCGCGTCATGCCGCCTCCTCCCACCTGTTCTCGTTCACTCGCCTGCATGTCCGGCCCAAGGTGCTGGCAAGTCCCGAATCGCGGCAGGCCGCGCTGTGCCGGGGTGTGCGGAACCGGGTTAGACCGTGTCCTACGTGGTGAGGCGTCGTTGGTCCGTTCATGGGGCGGGGTACGTGGAGTTGGATTGTTCCGGACGGGTTGTGGGAGATCGCGGAGCCGCTGATCCCGCCGTCGAAGGTGCGGCCGCAGGGCGGCGGGACGCAGGACACGCCTGATGAGACGCTGTTCGCCGCGATCATCTACGTCCTGGTGTCCGGCTGCGCCTGGCGTGCGTTGCCGCCGTGCTTCGGGATATCGAAGTCGACCGCCCATCGGCGGTTCCTCACCTGATCGAGAGCCGGTGTCTGGGGTCGGCTGCACGAGGCTGTGCTGCACCGACTCGACGACGCTGGCCTCCTCGATGTCACCCGCATCGTCCTCGACACCGCCCACGTGAGGGCCAAATAAGGGGCGGACACACGGGTCCGAGCCCCGTGGACCGGGGCAAGCCGGGTTCCAAGATGCACGTCCTGTCGGACGCGAACGGACTGCCCCTCCTCGTCGGCGTCCCGGCCGGCAACACCCACGACAGCGAAGGGCTGAAGCCGATGATGGAGGGGCACCAAACGAGACACGACCCCCACCGCGGCCGCTACTTCAAACCCCAGCGCCTGCACGCCGACAAAGCATACGACCGGGCTGACCTGCGCAGATGGCTGCGCGGGAAGCGGATCGGCGTGCGCATCGCCCGCAAGGGAATCGAGTCCAGCGAGCGATTAGGGCGGCGCCGCTGGGTGATCGAGCGCACCATGTCGTGGCTGTCCGGCTACCGCCGCTTGAGCCCTCGCTACGAACGCGATCCCCGCAACTACCTGGCCTTTCTCGGCCTCGCCGCCACCCTGTGCTGCTACAAGCGACTCATCCGCCTCACCACGTAGGACACGGTCTTAAGATGCGTGCGGTGGCCCGTCAGAGTGGCTCCCGGCGGTGCCCCACCGATCACCCGCCTATCACACAGCGATCACGAACTGGGCGGCCCATCCTCACCCAGGAAGCTCTGACCTGCACTCTTATGCCCGCCATGGACTGGCGTAGACGTCCCTGGAGGTCTCTACAACCTGTGCCATGTGGTACCGCATACGGGCAACTCCAACATTTCGGTGGTCCCATATTTCGTGTGCTGCAACTGCCGAAGTCGCTGACCTCGAACTTCTTGCGGTGGCCAGCCCGGGGTTCTTGAAGATGAGAGGAAGGAAAGCGGTGAACGCAGAGCGGTGGAACGCCCGGCACCCGGTCGGCACGCGCATGATGGCGTACCCCAGCGTCCGGCCGGAGGACCCGCCGGCCGCTTGAACAGTTCACCGGGGGTGACCTGTTCAACCAGCGACCTGCTGGCCACGGCCCACAAGACGCCGCCATCCAGGACAGCCCGTTTCTGACCTGGGCGCGCCCATGTCGTTCTCGCACGTGACCTTCGCTGCCGCAAGGCCGATACTGCCGACAGTAGGGATCCCGGCCAAGCCGCACCCGACCGCCCGACGGACCTGACGACCCGTCACCGAAGTCAGCATTGAGTCAGCATCAGTACCGCCAGAACCCGCTCCAAGCCGCCACGGACCGCCAAGATCGAAAACCGCACCTACCCACTCTGACCAGCAAAGACGCAGGTCAGCAACTGGCCTGCTAGGCTTTCCAGGAGGTACCCATGGAGATGCTCATCAACGTCCCCGAGACCGTGGTCGCGGACGCGCTGCGCGGCATGGCGGCGGCGCACCCCGAGCTGACGGTCGACGTCGAGAACCGGGTGATCGTGCGGAGCGACGCGCCCGTCGCGGGCAAGGTAGCCCTGGTGTCCGGCGGCGGCTCCGGGCACGAGCCGCTGCACGGCGGGTTCGTGGGGCCCGGCATGCTGTCGGCGGCCTGTCCGGGTGAGGTGTTCACCTCTCCGGTGCCGGACCAGATGGTGCGGGCCGCGGCGGCCGTGGACAGCGGGGCCGGGGTGTTGTTCGTCGTCAAGAACTACACCGGCGACGTGCTCAACTTCGACATGGCCGCCGAGCTGGCCGAGGACGAGGGCATCCAGGTCGCCAAGGTGCTGGTCGACGACGACGTGGCGGTGACGGACAGTCTCTACACGGCCGGGCGCCGGGGCACGGGGGCGACGCTGTTCGTGGAGAAGATCGCCGGGGCGGCGGCGGACGAGGGCCGGCCGCTGGAGCAGGTGGAGGCGATCGCCCGCCGGGTGAACGAGGCTTCCCGCAGCTTCGGGGTCGCGCTCAGTGCCTGCACCACGCCCGCCAAGGGCAGCCCCACCTTCGATCTGCCCGCCGGTGAGCTGGAGCTGGGCATCGGCATCCACGGTGAGCCCGGCCGGGAGCGGCGCCCGATGATGACCTCGGGTGAGATCGCCGAGGCCGCCGTGGACGCGGTACTGACGGACCTGAACCCGCGCAACCCCGTGCTGGTGCTGGTCAACGGCATGGGTGCCACACCGCTGCTGGAGCTGTACGGCTTCAACGCCGAGGTGCAGCGGGTGCTCGGCGCGCGCGGGACAGCCGTCGCCCGCACCCTCGTCGGCAACTACGTCACCTCCCTGGACATGGCGGGGGCCTCGGTCACCCTGTGCGAGATCGACGAGGAACTGCTCGAGCTGTGGGACGCGCCGGTGCGGACGCCGGGCCTGAGGTGGGGCATGTGACGGTGGACGGGGAAAGCATCGTCACGTACCTACCAGGCAAGGAGAACCTGTGCTCGACGCCGATTTCTTCCGCCGTTGGATGACGGCGGCCACCGCCCTGGTCGACCGTGAGGCGGAACGGCTCACCGCCCTCGACTCGCCCATCGGCGACGCCGACCACGGCAGCAACCTCCAGCGCGGCTTCACGGCCGTGGCGGCCACGCTGGAGAAGGAGGCGCCCGGCACTCCCGGAGCGGTCCTCACCCTCGCGGGACGGCAGCTGATCTCGACGGTCGGCGGAGCCTCGGGGCCGTTGTACGGAACGCTGCTGCGCCGTACCGGCAAGGCGCTCGGGGACGCCGCCGAGGTGAGTGCGGAGCAGTTGGCCGAGGCCCTGCGCACGGGCGTGGACGCGGTGCGCGCCCTCGGTGGCGCGCAGCCGGGCGACAAGACCATGGTCGACGCCCTGGTGCCCGCGGTGGACGCCCTCGCGGAGTCGTTCGCCGCGGCCCGTACCGCCGCCGACGAGGGTGCCCGGGCGACCACCCCCTTGCAGGCCCGCAAGGGCAGGGCGAGTTATCTGGGCGAGCGCAGCATCGGGCACCAGGACCCCGGCGCCACCTCGGCCGCGCTGCTGTTCGCCGCGCTGGAGGAGGCGGCCGGTGAGTGACGGGAAGCTGGTCGGGATCGTTCTGGTGTCGCACAGCGCCCAGGTCGCCGCGTCGGTGGCGGACCTGGCGAAGGCCTTGTCGGGCGGCGGGGTCGACGTGCCCGTCGCCCCGGCGGGCGGGACCGCGTCCGGGGAGTTCGGCACCAGCTCGGAGCTGGTCTCGGCGGCCGCCGCGGCCGTGGACCGGGGGGCGGGGGTGGCCGTCCTCACCGACCTCGGCAGCGCGGTGCTCACCGTGAAGGCGCTGCTCGCCGAGGGCGACGAGCTGCCGGAGAACACCCGGCTGGTGGACGCCCCCTTCGTCGAGGGCGCGGTGGCCGCGGTCGTCACGGCCGCGACGGGCGCCGACCTAGCGGCCGTGGAGGCGGCCGCCGCGGAGGCGTACTCGTACCGGAAGACCTGACCGCCGGGTCGTCCCGCGCACCGGGAGGAGGCGGGAGGGCACTCCCCTCCAGACGGGAGGGCACCCTCCGCCTGGAGGGGGGCGCTCCTCCCCTCCCCGGTCCTCCCC
>MUMD01000425.1:317-2272 GCA_002155895.1 Streptomyces rochei | reverse complement strand
CCCCGCACCGACTGCCGCGCCAGTTCCGCCAGTTCCGCGTCCGTGAACCCATGGTGCTCGCGCGCGATCTCGTACTGCGCCGCCAGCCGCGCCCCGAACAGCAACGGATCGTCCGCGCCCAGCGCCATCGGCACCCCCGCCTCGAACAGCGTCCGCAGCGGCACGTCCTCCGGCTTCTCGTACACCCCCAGCGCGACGTTCGACGCCGGACACACCTCGCACGTCACCTGCCGGTCGGCGAGCCGCTTCAGCAGCCGCGGGTCCTCCGCCGCCCGCACCCCGTGCCCGATCCGGTCCGCCTCCAGGTCGTCCAGACAGTCCCGCACCGACGCCGGCCCGGTCAGCTCACCCCCGTGCGGAGCCGACAGCAGCCCGCCCTCCCGCGCGATGGCGAACGCCCGGTCGAAGTCCCGGGCCATGCCCCGCCGCTCGTCGTTGGACAGCCCGAACCCCACCACCCCCCGGTCCGCGTACCGCACCGCCAGCCGCGCCAGCGTCCGCGCGTCCAGCGGATGCTTCATCCGGTTCGCGGCCACCAGCACCCGCATCCCGATCCCGGTGTCCCGCACGGTCCTCTCCACCGCGTCCAGGATGATCTCCAGCGCCGGAATCAGCCCGCCCAGCCGCGGCGCGTACGACGTCGGGTCGACCTGGATCTCCAGCCACCCCGACCCGTCCCGCACGTCCTCCTCCGCCGCCTCCCGCACCAGCCGCTGGATGTCCTCCGGCTCCTGCAGACACGACCGCGCCGCGTCGTACAGCCGCTGGAAACGGAACCAGCCCCGTTCGTCCGTCGCCCGCAGCTTCGGCGACTCCCCGCGCTCCAGCGCCTCGGTCAGCGAATCGGGCAGCCGCACGCCGTGCTTGTCGGCCAGCTCCAGCAGGGTCGTGGGCCGCATCGACCCGGTGAAGTGCAGGTGCAGATGGGCCTTCGGCAGTTCAGAGAGATCACGTACACGCTCCATTCCGTGATCCTGCCGCACGACACGCCCGACCCGACAGCACTTTCCCCGTACGTGGTCTTGCTCGCACAAACAAACAGGGCACCCCGTGACGTCACGGGGTGCCCTGTCGCGGCGGGCGGGATCAGTCCCGCGCCTCCGCCAGCAGCTTCTGGATCCGGGAGACACCCTCGACGAGGTCCTCGTCCCCGAGCGCGTACGACAGCCGCAGGTACCCGGGCGTACCGAACGCCTCACCCGGCACCACCGCGACCTCCGCCTCCTCCAGGATCAGCGCGGCCAGCTCCACCGTGTCCTGCGGGCGCTTGCCCCGGATCTCCTTGCCGAGCAGCGCCTTCACCGACGGGTAGGCGTAGAACGCCCCCTCCGGCTCCGGGCACAGCACGCCGTCGATCTCGTTGAGCATCCGCACGATCGTCCTGCGGCGCCGGTCGAACGCCTCCCGCATCTTCGCCACGGCGTCCAGGTCACCGGAGACCGCGGCCAGCGCCGCCGCCTGGGCGACGTTGGACACGTTGGACGTGGCGTGCGACTGGAGGTTCGTCGCGGCCTTGACGACGTCCTTCGGGCCGATGACCCACCCGACCCGCCAGCCGGTCATCGCGTAGGTCTTGGCGACGCCGTTGACCACGATGCACTTGTCGCGCAGCTCGGGCAGGACCGCCGGCATGGAGACCGCGGTCGCGTCGCCGTAGACGAGGTGCTCGTAGATCTCGTCCGTCAGCACCCACAGCCCGTGCTCGACGGCCCACTTGCCGATCGCCTCGGTCTCGGACTCGCTGTACACGGCGCCCGTCGGGTTGGACGGCGACACGAACAGGACGACCTTCGTCTTCTCGGTGCGCGCGGCCTCCAGCTGCTCCACGCTCACGCGGTAGCCGGTGGTCTCGTCGGCGACGACCTCGACGGGGACACCGCCGGCCAGCCGGATCGACTCCGGGTACGTCGTCCAGTACGGGGCCGGGACGATGACCTCGTCGCCCGGGTCGAGGA
>MUMD01000425.1:0-287 GCA_002155895.1 Streptomyces rochei | reverse complement strand
CGACGATGTAGTCCGGCGTCGGGAAGTCGGGCTCACCGGCGCCGAAGCCGATCACCGGTCGCCCGGCGGCCTTGAGGGCCTTGGCCTTGGCGTCCACGGCGAGGGTGGCGGACTCGGAGATCGCGCCGACTCGGGCGGAGACCCGGCGCTCGGTGGGAGGGGTTGCAGCGCTCATGGCCCCCATCGTTCCAGACCGGAAACCTCCCGGGCACAGGGGTTTCACGGACTGAACAAACCGGACCGGCCCCCGCACCGCCCCCGGACCGGGCCCCGCACCTTCCCTGGAC
>MUMD01000424.1:15447-15577 GCA_002155895.1 Streptomyces rochei | reverse complement strand
ACCGCCTGGCCGCCGTGGATGCCCTCGCCGTCGTGGCTGACCGAGCCGTCGATCGCCACCAGCCGGGCGGCCTCGGCGGGACGGCCCGCCGCGAACACGCCGTGCGGCGCCGCCCGCATGGCCAGCCCGT
>MUMD01000424.1:0-15422 GCA_002155895.1 Streptomyces rochei | reverse complement strand
CCGCCTCCACATGGGCCGCGGTGAGCGCCGAACCGTAGCGGGCCAGCAGCAGCCCCGAGAAGATCGCGTACTCGGTGTCGTCGGTGCCGGCGGGCTCCGCGGCCACGTAGCCCGTGATGCGGCCCCAGCGGGCGCGGATCTCGGAGGGCTTCATGTTCTCGGCCGGTGCCCCGAGGGCGTCCCCGACGGCCAGTCCGAGCAGCGCGCCCCGGGCCCGTTCGCGGAGTCCGACGGCGTCCCCCGGCGCGGGGGCCGGGGGGATGCAGGCGGTGGATGCCATGCGGCCTCTCCTCTCCCTTTGCGGATGTGTCCCCGGCGCGGCCCGCCTCGCAGCCTCACGGGCCCCAGCGTCACCCGGACGACATCTGTGCAGGCAAGATCACGGATGAGCGCGGAAGGGTAAAACCGCAGGTAAGCCCAGCCTTTCCTTGCTGGCGACAGGGAAATGACCGGCGTACATTGGGTGGCGTTAAAAAGTAGACCCAGTCCAATCTGGGTGTCCGACCGAACCTTCCGGGGGGTCCGCATGGCCATCATCGAAACCGAGGCATCGCTGCACGAGGCGCACCGCGACAACCACACCCACCGCGACGTGAACGGCGGCTGGCTGCGCCCCGCCGTCTTCGGCGCGATGGACGGCCTGGTCTCCAACCTCGCCCTGATGACCGGTGTCGCCGGCGGTACGGCGAGTCAGCAGACCGTGGTGATCAGCGGGCTGGCCGGCCTCGCCGCCGGCGCCTTCTCCATGGCCGCCGGCGAGTACACCTCCGTCGCCTCGCAGCGCGAACTGGTCGAGGCCGAGCTGGACGTCGAGCGCCGCGAGCTGCGCAAGCACCCGGCGGACGAGGAGGCCGAACTGGCCGCGCTCTACGAGGCGCGGGGAGTGGAGCCCGACCTCGCGCGGGAGGTCGCCCGGCAGCTGTCCCGCGACCCCGAGCAGGCCCTGGAGATACACGCCCGCGAGGAGCTGGGCATCGACCCCTCCGACCTGCCGTCCCCGCTGGTCGCGGCCGTGTCGTCGTTCGGTTCCTTCGCGCTCGGCGCGCTGCTTCCCGTCCTGCCGTTCCTGCTCGGCGCCAGCGCCCTGTGGCCCGCCGTGCTGCTCGCGCTGGCCGGTCTGTTCCTGTGCGGCGCGGTGGTCGCCAAGGTGACGGCGCGCAGCTGGTGGTACAGCGGTCTGCGGCAGCTCGCCCTCGGTGGCGCCGCGGCCGGTGTGACGTACGCCCTGGGCAGCCTGTTCGGAACGGCCGTAGGATAGCCCGGCTCGAACTTATGCGTGGGACCGCATAAGTAGTCGTTACTCGCTGGTTTCGAGCGCGTAATCACCGGGCATGAGCCGTAAGCGCTGTGGGCAACGACGCCTGCCGCGCACCCGTGGAGTGAGCGACGGAGCTGACTTCGCGCCTCGGGCCGACGGACATCGATCTGTTCGCTCCGGCCCCCCGTAGCCACCACCGCCGGGCGCGGTACCCCGCCGCGACCCCCTCGGTGTCCGCATGATGGAACGGATTATCCCGCTTCCCGAGAATCGCTCCATCATGTAATCTGCACCAAATTTTGCACCGAACGCAGAGGGCCAACGTCGTCCCTCGGCACTTGCACATGCCAGATGACGACGACGGGAGAGCCGATGCGTACGCCGCGCCAGCCGTCCCAGCACTCCGCGAATGGCCAGAACTGGTCCTTCATGGATGCTCGCCCTGCTGCGCAGGGTATGTACGACCCCCGCAACGAGCACGACGCCTGCGGCGTCGGTTTCGTCGCCACTCTCACCGGCGAGGCATCGCACACCCTGGTCGACCAGGCCCTCACCGTGCTGCGCAACCTGGAGCACCGGGGCGCCACCGGCTCCGAGCCCGACTCGGGCGACGGCGCCGGCATCCTCTCCCAGGTGCCCGACGCCTTCTTCCGCGAGGTGGCCGGATTCGAACTGCCCGAGGCCGGGGCGTACGCCGTCGGCATCGCCTTCCTGCCGGTCGAAGGCACCGAGGAGGCCGTCTCGCGGATCGAGACGATCGCCGGCGAGGAGGGCCTGACGGTCCTCGGCTGGCGCGAGGTCCCGGTCGCCCCGCAGCTGCTGGGCGCCACCGCCCGCTCGACCATGCCGGTCTTCCGCCAGATCTTCGTGGCCGACGGCGCCTCCCGGGGCATCGCCCTCGACCGCCGCGCCTTCGCGCTGCGCAAGCGCGCCGAGCGCGAGGTCGGCGTCTACTTCCCCTCGCTGTCCGCGCGGACCGTCGTCTACAAGGGCATGCTGACCACCGGCCAGCTGGAGCCCTTCTTCCCGGACCTGTCCGACCGCCGCTTCGCCTCCGCGATCGCGCTCGTGCACTCCCGGTTCTCCACCAACACCTTCCCGAGCTGGCCGCTCGCCCACCCGTACCGCTTCGTCGCGCACAACGGCGAGATCAACACGGTCAAGGGCAACCGCAACTGGATGGTCGCCCGCGAGTCCCAGCTCGCCTCCGACGTCTTCGGCTCCTCCTCCGACCTGGACCGGCTCTTCCCGGTCTGTACGCCGGACGCCTCCGACTCCGCCTCCTTCGACGAGGTCCTGGAGCTGCTGCACCTCGGCGGGCGCTCGCTGCCGCACTCGGTGCTGATGATGATCCCGGAGGCGTGGGAGAACCACGACTCCATGGACCCGGCCCGGCGCGCCTTCTACCAGTTCCACTCCACGATGATGGAGCCCTGGGACGGCCCCGCCTGCGTCACCTTCACCGACGGCACCCAGGTCGGCGCCGTCCTCGACCGCAACGGTCTCCGCCCCGGCCGCTACTGGGTCACCGACGACGGCCTCGTCGTCCTCGGCTCCGAGGTCGGCGTCCTCGACATCGACCCCGCCAAGGTCGTCCGCAAGGGCCGTCTGCAGCCCGGCCGCATGTTCCTGGTGGACACCGCCGAGCACCGCATCATCGAGGACGACGAGATCAAGGCCCAGCTCGCCGCCGAACAGCCGTACGGCGAGTGGATGGAAGCCGGCGAGATCGAGCTGTCCGACCTGCCCGAGCGCGAGCACATCGTGCACACCCACGCCTCGGTCACCCGCCGCCAGCAGACCTTCGGGTACACCGAGGAGGAGCTGCGCGTCATCCTCGCGCCGATGGCCAAGGCCGGCGCCGAGCCGATCGGCTCCATGGGCACCGACTCGCCCATCGCCGCGCTGTCCGAGCGCCCCCGGCTGCTCTTCGACTACTTCACCCAGCTCTTCGCGCAGGTCACCAACCCGCCGCTGGACGCCATCCGCGAGGAACTGGTCACCTCCCTGCGCTCCTCGCTGGGCCCGCAGGGCAACCTGCTGGAGCCGTCGGCCGCCTCCTGCCGCAGCGTCCTGCTGCCGTTCCCGGTGATCGACAACGACGAGCTGGCCAAGCTCATCCACATCAACGCCGACGGCGACATGCCCGGCTTCAAGGCCGCGACCCTCTCCGGCCTCTACCGGGTGCACGGCGGCGGCGACGCGCTCGCCGCCCGCATCGAGGAGATCTGCGCCGAGGCCGACGCCGCCATCGAGAACGGCGCCCGGCTGATCGTCCTCTCCGACCGCCACTCGGACGCCGAGCACGCCCCGATCCCGTCGTTGCTGCTCACCGCCGCCGTCCACCACCACCTCATCCGCACCAAGCAGCGCACCCAGGTGGGCCTGCTGGTCGAGGCCGGCGACGTCCGCGAGGTCCACCACGTCGCCCTGCTCATCGGCTACGGCGCCGCCGCCGTCAACCCGTACCTGGCCATGGAGTCCGTCGAGGACCTGGTCCGCGCGGGCACCTTCCTGCCCGGCATCGAGCCCGAGCAGGCCATCCGGAACCTGATCTACGCCCTCGGGAAGGGCGTCCTCAAGGTCATGTCCAAGATGGGCATCTCCACCGTCGCCTCCTACCGCGGCGCCCAGGTCTTCGAGGCCGTCGGCCTGGACGAGGGCTTCGTCGAGAAGTACTTCAACGGCACCGCCACCAAGATCGGCGGCGTCGGCATCGACGTCGTCGCCCAGGAGGTCGCCGCCCGCCACGCCAAGGCGTACCCGGCCAGCGGCATCGCGCCCGCCCACCGCGCCCTGGAGATCGGCGGCGAGTACCAGTGGCGCCGCGAGGGCGAGCCGCACCTGTTCGACCCGGAGACGGTCTTCCGCCTCCAGCACTCCACGCGCTCCGGCAAGTACGACATCTTCAAGAAGTACACCGAGCGCGTGAACGAGCAGTCCGAGCGGCTGATGACGCTGCGCGGCCTCTTCGGCTTCAAGAGCGACCGGCAGCCGATCCCGATCGACGAGGTCGAGCCGGTCTCCGAGATCGTCAAGCGCTTCTCCACCGGCGCCATGTCGTACGGCTCCATCTCCAAGGAGGCGCACGAGACCCTCGCCATCGCCATGAACCAGCTGGGCGGCAAGTCCAACACGGGCGAGGGCGGCGAGGACCCGGAGCGCCTGTACGACCCGGCGCGCCGGTCCAGCATCAAGCAGGTCGCCTCCGGCCGCTTCGGCGTGACCTCCGAGTACCTGGTCAACGCCGACGACATCCAGATCAAGATGGCCCAGGGCGCCAAGCCCGGCGAGGGCGGCCAGCTGCCCGGCCACAAGGTCTACCCGTGGGTGGCCAAGACCCGGCACTCGACGCCGGGCGTGGGGCTCATCTCCCCGCCGCCGCACCACGACATCTACTCCATCGAGGACCTCGCCCAGCTGATCCACGACCTGAAGAACGCGAACCCGCAGGCGCGGATCCACGTCAAGCTGGTCTCCGAGGTCGGCGTCGGCACGGTCGCGGCGGGCGTCTCCAAGGCGCACGCGGACGTCGTCCTGATCTCCGGTCACGACGGCGGCACGGGCGCCTCCCCGCTGACCTCGCTCAAGCACGCGGGCGGCCCCTGGGAGCTGGGCCTCGCCGAGACCCAGCAGACCCTGCTGCTCAACGGCCTGCGCGACCGGATCGTCGTCCAGACCGACGGCCAGCTCAAGACCGGCCGCGACGTGGTCATCGCCGCGCTGCTGGGCGCCGAGGAGTTCGGTTTCGCGACCGCGCCGCTCGTCGTCTCCGGCTGCGTCATGATGCGCGTCTGCCACCTGGACACCTGCCCGGTCGGCATCGCCACCCAGAACCCGGTGCTGCGCGACCGGTTCTCCGGCAAGGCCGAGTACGTGGTGAACTTCTTCCAGTTCATCGCCGAGGAGGTCCGCGAGATCCTCGCCGAGCTGGGCTTCCGCTCCATCGAGGAGGCCGTCGGCCACGCCGAGGCCCTGGACGTCACCCGCGCCGTCGACCACTGGAAGGCGCAGGGCCTGGACCTGGCCCCGCTCTTCCACGTGCCCGAGCTGCCCGAGGGCGCGGTGCGCCACCAGGCCGTCGTCCAGGACCACGGCCTGGAGAAGGCCCTGGACAACGAGCTGATCAAGCTCGCGGCGGACGCGCTCGGTGCCACGGACGCCACCGCCGCCGCGCCGGTGCGCGCCCAGGTCGCCATCCGCAACATCAACCGCACCGTCGGCACCATGCTCGGCCACGAGGTGACCAAGAAGTTCGGCGGCGCGGGCCTGCCCGACGACACCGTCGACATCACCTTCACCGGCTCCGCCGGCCAGTCCTTCGGCGCCTTCGTCCCGCGCGGCATCACGCTGCGCCTGGAGGGCGACGCCAACGACTACGTCGGCAAGGGCCTGTCCGGCGGCCGGATCGTCGTCCGTCCCGACCGCGGCGCCGACCACCTCGCCGAGTACTCCACCATCGCCGGCAACACCATCGGCTACGGCGCCACCGGCGGCGAGATGTTCCTGCGCGGCAAGGTCGGCGAGCGCTTCTGCGTCCGCAACTCCGGCGCGCTGGTCGTCTCCGAGGGCGTGGGCGACCACGGCTGCGAGTACATGACCGGCGGCCACGCGGTCGTCCTCGGCGAGACCGGGCGCAACTTCGCGGCCGGCATGTCCGGCGGCATCGCCTACGTCATCGACCTGGACCGCGACAACGTCAACGTCGGCAACGTCGGCGCGATCGAGGCGCTGGACGACACCGACCGCGCCTGGCTGCACGACGTCGTGCGCCGGCACCGGGAGGAGACGGGCTCCACCGTCGCCGAGAAGCTGCTCGCCGAGTGGGACACCGCCGTGGAGCGCTTCAGCAAGATCATCCCCAGCACGTACAAGGCAGTGCTCGCCGCCAAGGACGCCGCCGAGCGAGCCGGTCTCTCCGAGACCGAGATCACCGAGAAGATGATGGAGGCGGCGACCAATGGCTGATCCCAAGGGCTTTCTGAACCACGGGCGCGAGGTCGCCAAGACCCGCCCCGTCGAGGAGCGCGTCAAGGACTGGAACGAGGTCTACGTCCCCGGCTCCCTGCTGCCGATCATCAGCAAGCAGGCCAGCCGGTGCATGGACTGCGGCATCCCGTTCTGCCACAACGGCTGCCCGCTCGGGAACCTGATCCCCGAGTGGAACGACTACGCCTACCGCGAGGACTGGCAGGCCGCGCAGGAGCGCCTGCACGCCACCAACAACTTCCCGGAGTTCACCGGCCGCCTGTGCCCGGCCCCGTGCGAGTCGGCGTGCGTGCTCGGCATCAACCAGCCGGCGGTCACCATCAAGAACGTCGAGGTCTCGATCATCGACAAGGCGTGGGAGACCGGGGACGTCGCCCCGCAGATCCCCGAGCGCCTGTCCGGCAAGACCGTCGCCGTCATCGGCTCGGGCCCGGCGGGCCTGGCCGCCGCCCAGCAGCTCACCCGGGCCGGCCACACCGTCGCCGTGTACGAGCGCGCCGACCGCATCGGCGGCCTGCTGCGCTACGGCATCCCCGAGTTCAAGATGGAGAAGCGGCACATCAACCGCCGCATCGAGCAGATGCGCGCGGAGGGCACCCGCTTCCGCACCGGCGTCGAGATCGGCCGCGACCTCAAGGCGACCGACCTGAAGAAGCGCTACGACGCCGTGGTCATCGCCGCCGGCGCCACCACCGCCCGCGACCTGCCGGTCCCCGGCCGCGAGCTGAACGGCATCCACCAGGCGATGGAGTACCTGCCCCTGGCCAACAAGGTCCAGGAGGGCGACTACGTCACCCCGCCGATCACGGCCGAGGGCAAGCACGTCGTCGTCATCGGCGGCGGCGACACCGGCGCCGACTGCGTGGGCACCGCCCACCGCCAGGGCGCCGCCTCCGTCACCCAGCTGGAGATCATGCCCCGGCCCGGTGAGGAGCGGAACCCGGTCACCCAGCCGTGGCCGACCTTCCCGATGCTCTACAAGGTCACCAGCGCCCACGAGGAGGGCGGCGAGCGGGTCTACGCCGTCTCCACCACCCACTTCGAGGGCGACGAGGACGGCAACGTCCAGTGGCTGCACATGAGCGAGGTCGAGTTCGTCGACGGCAAGCTCACCCCCAAGCCGGGCACCGAGCGCAAGATCCCGGCCCAGCTGGTCACCCTCGCCATGGGCTTCACCGGCACCGACCGGGAGAACGGCCTGGTCGACCAGTTCGGCCTGGAGCTCGACGAACGGGGTAACATCGCCCGGGACGCCGACTTCCAGACCAATGTGCCGGGTGTGTTCGTCGCCGGTGACGCCGGCCGCGGCCAGTCGCTCATCGTCTGGGCGATCGCCGAGGGCCGCTCCGCCGCCCGCGGCGCCGACCGCTTCCTGACCGGGGCCAGCGACCTGCCGGCCCCGATCCGCCCGACCGACCGCGCCCTCGCGGTCTGACGGACGGAACAACCGAAGAACGTCCCGTACAAAGGCGTACGGAACACTGATGGCGCCTGCCCCCTGTCCCCGACCGGACGAAAGGGCAGGCGCCGTCGCATGCGCCCGCCGCCGGCTACGGCAGCCGGTACGTGTCCCCGTACATCTCCCACACCAGCGGCGTCTCCAGGTCCAGGTTCCCCGCCTTCAGGAACCGGCGCTGCGCGGTGTCCACCCGGGAGGTGTCGATGCCGGGGCGCTTGGCCAGCATGGCGTCACGGCGGACGTCCAGGAACGCCTCCAGATAGGCCCTCTCGGCGCCGCCCTGCCCCGGTGTCTTCGCCTTCTCCATGGCCCGCTCGCGCAGCCCGTAGAAGCCCTCCGCGTCCGTGTCGGGGCCGTGGAAGACCATCGCGTCGAAGTAGACGAACTGGCCCAGCGTGCCCAGGCCGTCCAGCTTGGCCAGGCGCACCGCCGGCTCGAAGTAGACCCGGTCGCGCTCCTCCTCCTGGGCCTTGCGGAACTCCGGCAGCTCGGACTCCGCCCGCCAGGCGGTCGGGAAACCCGGGTCCAGGCCCTCGTGCGAGTCGGTGCCGTCCACCTCGCGCAGGGCGGGCAGGTACGCCGCCAGACCGTTGTCCGGATGGGCCTTGGTGTAGCGCTCGACCAGCATCAGCAGATCGTGCGTGCCGGTGCAGAAGCCGATGATGCCCGCCGTGTAGCCGCACCCGTCGCCGAGGTCCTCGATCGTGCCGTACGAGGTGCGCCACTTGGTCGTCGAGTTCTCGGCGCTGGAGACCAGCTGCTGGGCCAGCTCCTTCTTCGCGGGGTCGGCGAGCCCCGGCGGCAGGTCGGCGATGAGCGCGTCGTCCGCCTCCCGCTCCTGCTCCGCCCGGCTCTTGGCGTCCTGGCGGGACGACTGGGCGGAGGAGACCGGAGGCGTCACCGGGGCGTCGGCCGAGTCCGTCGGCATCACGAAGTACACCCCCGTGGCGATCACGGGAACGGCCGCGAGGAGCAGCACACCGGCACGTTTCATCGGGGAATACCTCTCATAGGGAAATGCCTGAGCCTGTCAGTTCCGCCACCCTGGTCACCGTCGCCAACGCCAGCAGCGCCAGCAGCGCCGCGCACGCCCCCGTCTGCACCGCCGCCCGGCGCCCGTCCCGGGGCGCGTACGCGAAGGCCGCCGCCACCGCCCCGCCGGCCAGCAGACCGCCCACGTGGCCCTGCCAGGAGGTGAAGCCGGCGGAGACCACCAGCCACAGCAGCAGCAGGACCATGAAACGGTTGACCGCGGTCAGGTCCGCGCCCAGCCTGCGGTGCAGGACGTAGTACGCGGCACCCACGCCGAAGACCGCCCCCGAAGCGCCGACCGAGGACTGCCCGGGATCGGCCAGGAGCAACTGCGCGACGGAACCGCCCAGCGCGGACAGCAGATACAGCACCACGAAGCGGAGCCGGCCGAGCATCAACTCCACCACCCGCCCCAGCTGCCACAGCGCCACCATGTTCAGGGTGATGTGCAGGATGCCGAAGGCGCCGTCGAACGGCGACACGTGGAGGAACGAAGCGGTGAGCATCCGCTCCCACTCGCCACCGGCCACACCCTCCGTCCGGAGCGTCCCGAAGACGAAGTACGCCCCGTCGGCGGACAGGTGGCCGCCGTCCGGGCCGACCAGCCGCGCACCGACCATGGAGAAGCGGTCCACGATCTCCGGCCGCACGACCTCCGCGAGATAGACGAGCACGTTCAGCGCGAACAGCAGGTACGTCACCACGGGCGTCGCCGAGACCCGGCCGCCCGCGAGGGTCCGGGCCCGCCGGGCCGACCGCTTCCCCTCCTTCACACACTCCGGACACTGATGACCGACGGGCGCATCCCGCATGCAGTCCGGGCAGATGAACCGCTCGCACCGGGTGCAGCGGACATGGCACTCCACCGCCGGATGGCGATAGCAGGTCGGGACGGTGGACTCGGAATCCACGGCCGGCTCCTCGGGGCGGGACGGACGGTGAGCCGGTGGGGACGGCGGCGAACAAAATAGCGAATGCCTGTGGACGAGCTGAGAGGCGGGGTGCGCCGTGCCGTAACCTCGCAGCCAGACGCACGCATCCAGGGGTGACGGGGGAGTCCGCATGGCAGCGATCAGTCTCACCGAGGTGCGGGAGAAGGCGCCCGCGCTGGTCGACCTGTACAAGAGCGCCGGAGTCTGCCTGACCAAGCACGGCTTCGACGGCACCCGGGCCGCCGTCTACCTCGTCGTCGACTACTCCGGTTCCATGAAGCCCTACTACAAGGACGGCAGCGTACAGGCGCTCGCCGACCGCGTCCTCGGACTGTCCGCACACCTCGACGACGACGGCACCGTGCCCGTGGTGTTCTTCTCCACCGACGTCGACGCCGTCACCGAGATCGCCCTCGCCGACCACCACGGACGGATCGAACGGATCGTGGCCAGCCTCGGACACATGGGCAGGACCAGCTACCACCTCGCCATGGACGCGGTCATCGACCACTACCTCGACAGCGGGGCCCGCCACCCCGCCCTGGTCGTCTTCCAGACCGACGGCGGCCCGATCAACCGGCTCGCCGCCGAGCGGTACCTGTGCAAGGCGGCCCCGCTGCCGCTGTTCTGGCAGTTCGTCGGCTTCGGCGACCCGGACAGCCGCCAGTTCGACTACCTGCGCAGACTCGACGAACTGGCGGTACCGGCCAAACGGGTCGTCGACAACGCCGGCTTCTTCCACGCCGGCCGCGACCCCCTCGCGCTCTCCGACACCGAGCTGTACGACCGACTGGTGGGCGAGTTCCCCACCTGGCTGGCGGCCGCACGGGCCAAGGGGATCGTACGGGCGTAGGGGACCCCGCGCGTGCCGGCACCGTCCGGGGACGGGCCCCGCGGACCGCTCACGTGTCGCACTCCAGCACCGACCGGCACAACCCGCACCGCGCCCGCACCCGCCCCCGCACCGGCACCCCGATCCGCTGGTGGCAGGTCGGACACGGGAACGACACCCGCAGCCCGCCGTTCTCCCGCGGGGTGAACGCGTAAGGGCCGTCCTCGGCCACGGCCGAGGCCCCGTGCGGGTCCTGCGCGTGCCGTCGGTCACGCGCGTACCGGCGGCGGCCCGCCCACCCGGCCGCCGTCAACGGCGGCTGCCGCCCGTCGAGCCGGGCCCGCGCCAGGCCCTTGCCGTACGCCGTGTACGCCTGCGCGCTGGTGAACCACACCGACGGGTCCTCGCCGAACAGCAGCGCCCGCTTGGCCAGCACGTACCCGAACTCCTCCGGCGTCAGATACCCCAGCTTCTGCGACGACGCCCCGTCCTCCCGGTACGCGTCCAGCAGCAGCCAGCCGGCGCCCAGGTACGTCGTCGCCGTGTCGGTGAGGATCTCGTTGTCCCGGACGCCGGGGAAGGACAGGTCGAGGCGGTGCAGGTACACGTGCATCACCTCGTGCGCCAGGGCCGCGCCGATGTCCCGCCGATGCGTGCGGAAGCGGTCGTTCAGCTCGATGAAGTACTCGGGCCCCGCCGTCAGCTCGACATGCGCCGCGTGCGTCATCTCCCGGAAGGAGACGATCATCCGGGCGTCGGGCAGCCGGTAGTGCCGCACCAGCTCGTGGGCGACCCGCTGCGTGCCCAGATACAGGTCGTCGGTGTCGCAGAACGCCACGTCGGCCGGGGGCACGCTCGCCGAGAACGTCCGCACCGTGTCGTACGACAGCCGCCGGTACAGCGCGGTGACGGCGGCCCGCACCGTCTCCAGATGCGGGAAACCGTGCTCGACCGGTCCGCCGTTGGCCACGCCCGACCCCCAAGACGCCTGAACCCTCCTCCCACTGTACGAGCAGGACCGCACCACGCCCGGTACCGTCCGGCCGAAACCGTTCGCCACGCCCTCGGCCCCGAGGCACAATCCGGACCGTGACCAGCGAAAAGCCCACCGCGCCCCACGCCACCCCGCACGTGGGCGGCGCCGACGACGACCTGGAGAAGCGGCTCGACGACGAACTGACCGCCTTCAACACCGCCGCCGCCGACGGCGCCCGCACCGAACCCCTCACCGTGCGCGTCACCGACGAGGCCGGCACCCTGATCGGCGGACTCACCGGCTGGACCTGGGCGACCCTGGCCTGCGTGGACATGCTGTGGGTCCACGAGGACCGGCGGCACGACGGATGGGGGAGCCGGCTGATGCGCGCCGCCGAGGAAGAGGCCGCCCGGCGCGGCTGCACCGACATCACCGTCTCCACCTACACCTTCCAGGCCCCCGGCTTCTACCCGAAGCTCGGCTACCGCGAGCGGGGCCGCATCGAGGGCGTACCCGGCGGACACGAGGACGTCTACTTCCACAAGCGCCTCGCACCCGGCACCACCGGGAAGGTTCTCGGGGCCTGAGACGATCTGCGACGGCGCGGCGCCCGCCCGTAGGGTGAGCCCCCATGACCACCAGCAACACCGGTACCGGTGCCGTCGACCCCGCCGTCCGCGAGGAGCTGGCCCGGCTGCGGGACAGCATCGACAACATCGACGCGGCCGTCGTCCACATGCTCGCCGAGCGCTTCAAGTGCACCCAGCAGGTCGGCCACCTCAAGGCCCGGCACCAGCTGCCGCCCGCCGACCCCGCCCGCGAGGCCAAGCAGATCGCCCGGCTGCGCGCCCTCGCCGAGAGCGCCAAACTGGACCCGGCCTTCGCCGAGAAGTTCCTGAACTTCATCATCGCCGAGGTGATCCACCACCACGAACGCATCGCCGAGAACAACGGCGGCTCCACCGCCTGACCGCCCGACCCGGCGCCCCCGCCCGGGGGCGCACGCCGGAGAGCGCACCGGCCGCCGAAGCGGACCGGACATACTCCGCGTACCGAACCGCCTCTGTGCCCTGCCCACACCATCAGGCAGCATGGCGTGCATGTCCGTACTCACGCGCGACGAAGCGCAGACCCGTGCCAGCCTCCTCGACGTCCACCACTACGCGATCGACCTCGATCTGACCCGTGGTGACGAGACCTTCGACTCCCGCACCGTCATCCGCTTCACCGTGCGCGCGGAAACGGCCGACACGGACACCTTCGTCGAGGTCAAGCCCGCCGAGCTGCGCACCGTCACCCTGGACGGACACCCCCTCGACCCCGCCGCCCTGGACGAGAACCGGCTCGCGCTGAAGAACCTCACCCCCGGTGAGCACGAACTGCGCGTCGACGCCGCCATGCGCTACTCCCGCACCGGCGAGGGCATGCACCGCTTCACCGACCCCGCCGACGGCGAGACCTACGTCTACACCCAGCTCTTCCTCGACGACGTCCAGCGCGTCTTCGCCGCCTTCGACCAGCCCGACCTCAAGGCCGTCTTCGACCTCACCGTCACCGCCCCCGAAGGCTGGACCGTCCTCGCCAACGGCATCACCGAACACACCGGCGACGGCCACTGGAAGGCCGCCACCACCCCCCGCATCTCCACCTACCTCGTCGCCGTCGCCGCCGGCCCCTGGCACTCCGTGCGCACCGAACACCGCGGCCTGCCCTTCGGTATCCACTGCCGCCGCTCCCTCGCCCCCCACCTCGACGCCGACGCCGACGAACTCCTCGAGGTCACCCGCGGCTGCTTCGACCGCTACCACGAGAAGTTCACCGAGCCCTACCCCTTCGACTCCTACGACCAGGCGTTCGTCCCCGAGTTCAACGCCGGCGCCATGGAGAACCCCGGACTGGTCACCTTCCGCGACGAGTTCGTCTTCCGCTCCGCCGTCACCGACACCCAGCGCCAGACCCGCGCCATGGTCATCGCCCACGAGATGGCCCACATGTGGTTCGGCGACCTCGTCACCCTCAAGTGGTGGGACGACATCTGGCTCAACGAGTCCTTCGCCGAGTACATGGGCTACCAGACCACCGCCGAGGCCACCCGCTTCACCGACACCTGGACCGACTTCGGCGTCACCCGCAAACCCTGGGGCTACGACGCCGACCAGCGCCCCTCCACCCACCCCGTCGCCCCCGAGAACGTCGAGGACACCGCCTCCGCCCTCCTCAACTTCGACGGCATCTCCTACGCCAAGGGCGCCTCCGCCCTGCGCCAGCTCGTCACCTGGCTCGGCGAGAAGGACTTCCTCGCCGGCATCAACATCCACTTCGAGCGGCACAGGTTCGCCAACGCCACCCTCGGCGACTTCATCGACTCCCTCGCCGCCGCCACCGACCGCGACGTCCACGCCTGGGCCGACGCCTGGCTGCGCACCACCGGCGTCGACACCCTCACCCCCCGCATCACCGGCGACAACGGCGACCGCGCCCTCACCGTCGACCACACCGGCAGCCGGCCCCACCGCATCGCCGTCGGCCTCTACGACCGGGACCTCACCGACGAAGGACGCCTCACCCTGCGCAGCCGCCTCGACGTCGACGTCCCGCAGAGCGAACCCCGGCCCATCGGCAAACGCCCCGCCCTCGCCGTCCTCAACGACGGCGACCTCACCTACGCCAAGATCCGCTTCGACACCGAGTCCTTCCAGGCCCTGCGTACCGGCCTGGCCGGCCTCCCCGACCCGCTCACCCGCGCCGTCGTCTGGAACGCGCTGCGCGACGCCGTCCGCGACGGCGACCTCGCCCCCACCGACTTCCTCGACATCGCCCGCACCCACCTCCCGCACGAGAGGGACCTCGCCCTCGTCGACGGCGTCCTCACCTTCGCCGGCACCCAGGTCGCCGACCGCTACGTCACCCCCGAGCAGCGGCCCGCCGCGCTCGCCACCCTCACCGACCTGTGCCGCGACCTCATCCGCCGCACCGAGGACGGCGACCACCCCGGACTGCGCCTGATCGCCGTCCGCCACCGCATCGCCACCGCCGCCCACCCCGACACCATCGCCGCCTGGCTCGCCGACGGCACCGTCCCCGGCGGCCCCGAACTCGACCCCGAACTGCGCTGGCGCATCCTCACCCGCCTCGCCGTCCTCGGCGCCACCGACGAAGCCGCCATCGCCGCCGAACTCGCCGCCGACCCCAGCGCCACCGGCCAGGAAGGCGCCGCCCGCTGCCGCGCCGCCCTGCCCGACCCCGAGGCCAAGACCCGCGCCTGGGAGGCCATGTTCGCCACCGACGACCTCTCCAACTACCTCTTCACCGCCACCGCCCAAGGCTTCTGGCAGCCCGAACAGGCCGACCTCGTACGCGACTACGTCCCCCGCTACTACGCCGAAGCCGTCGCCGTCGCCGCCCGCCGCGGCCCCGCCATCGCCGACGCCGCCGGCCGCTGGGCCTTCCCCGCCCACGCCGTCGACACCGACACCCTGCGCCTGGGCCGGCAGTGCCTCGACGACGCCGAACCGATCCCCGCCCTGCGACGCAAGCTCACCGACCAGCTCGACGACCTCGCCCGCGCCCTGCGGGTACGGGAGGCGGCCGCACACTGACGACGCACCCGGCCGGTTCCCGTCCCCGCGACCCGGGAACCGGCCCCGCGGATACCCCTTTCGGGTAGTGATCGTCGGGCTGTCCGGGCGCACCGGAGCCGGCGCGTCCAAGCTGTAACCCCCCGTCCCCGCGACCGGAGGACAGCCCATGGGCCGGCCGCCCCTCGCCTCTGGCCCGCACGGCCCCGACGCCCTGCGGCCCCTGCTCGACACCGTGCTCGACGCCCTGCGCACCGGCACGGCCGCCCGCGGCGGCCCCCTGCCCGCAGGCGGCCCCGGCACCGTCGCCGACCGGGTCGCCCGGGCGGCCGGCGAGATCCTGCCCGAGCACGGCGACCCCGACGC
>MUMD01000423.1 GCA_002155895.1 Streptomyces rochei | reverse complement strand
CCAGCAGCTCCAGCAGCTGCTGTTCTCGATGGCCGCCCTCGTCGTCATCCTGCTGGCCTTCGGCGTGCCGCCCGCGCCGTCCTGGGTGCTGGCGGTGCCGGCGCTGGTGCTGCAGTTCCTGTTCAACGCGGGCGTGTCGCTGTTCATGGCACGGGTGGGCTCCAAGATCCCCGACGCGGCCCAGCTGATGCCGTTCGTGCTGCGCACCTGGATGTACGCCTCCGGTGTCATGTTCAGCATCGACCACATGACCGGCCCGGACAGCGGCCTGCCGTCCTGGGTGGGCACCGTGCTCCAGCTCAACCCCGCCGTCGTCTACATCGACCTGATGCGCTTCGCCCTGATCGACACCTTCGACGCGAGCCACCTGCCGCCCCACGTGTGGGCGCTCGCGCTGGGCTGGGCCCTGCTCGCCGGCATCGGCGGATTCATCTACTTCTGGAAGGCCGAGGAGACGTACGGTCGTGGCTGACACACCCGCTGACAAGAACCCCGCCGAGCGCGTACCCACCGTCATCGCCGACGGTGTCGACATCGTCTACCGGGTCAACGGCACCGGCGCCGGCCGGGGTTCGGCGACCGCCGCCCTCAACCGCATCGTGCGCCGGAAGAAGGCCGAGAAGGCGGCCGGCGTACGCCGGGTGCACGCCGTGAAGAACGTGTCCTTCGTGGCGTACCGGGGCGAGGCCATCGGCCTGATCGGCACCAACGGCTCCGGCAAGTCGACGCTGCTGAAGGCGGTCGCCGGCCTGCTCCCCGTCGAGAACGGCCACATCTACACCGACGGCCAGCCCTCCCTCCTCGGCGTCAACGCGGCCCTGATGAACGACCTCACCGGCGAGCGCAACGTGCACCTCGGCGGCCTGGCGATGGGCATGTCCCGCGCCCAGATCAAGGAGCGGTACCAGGAGATCGTCGACTTCTCCGGGATCAACGACAAGGGCGACTTCATCACGCTGCCGATGCGCACGTACTCCTCCGGCATGGCGGCCCGGCTGCGCTTCTCCATCGCCGCCGCCAAGGACCACGACGTCCTCCTCGTCGACGAGGCGCTGGCCACCGGCGACCGCTCCTTCCAGAAGCGCTCCGAGGAGCGCATCCGGGAGCTGCGCAAGCACGCGGGCACCGTGTTCCTGGTCAGCCACAGCAACAAGTCCATCCGCGACACCTGCGACCGGGTGCTGTGGCTGGAGCGGGGCGAGCTGCGCATGGACGGGCCGACGGAGGAGGTCCTGAAGGAGTACGAGAAGTTCACCGGCGGCCCGGACCGGGCGGTCAAGGCCAAGCCGGCCGCCAAGCCCGCGCCGAAGGCCAAGACAGCCGCCTGAGTCCGGCACGGACGGGCCTGAGTCCGGCACGGACGGGCCTGAGTCCGGCACGGACGGGCCTGAGTCCGGCGCAGACGGGCCTGAGTCCGCAAGTCCGGCACGGACGGGCCTGAGTCCGCAAGTCCGGCACCGCACGGAAGAGCCCCGGGTCGTCTCGACCCGGGGCTCCTCACACGGCCGCGCCGTCACGCATGCGTGCGCAGCAGCGTCCGCATCGTCCTCATGGCCACGGACAGGTTGGACAGGTCGAACGTCTCCGAACCCTGGATCTCCTCCAGCGTGCTGCGGGCCCGGCCGAGGATCGCCGCGTTCTTCTGCTCCCACGCCTTGAACCGCTGCTCCGGCGTCGACGTGCCGTTGCCGGCCGCCAGCACGTCGGCGGTGAGCGCCGCGTGGGCCGCGTACAGGTCCTCGCGGATCGCGGCGCGGGCCATCGACTGCCAGCGGTCGGTGCGGGGCAGGTCGCTGATGCGGTCCATCAGCTGGGTGACGCCGAGCCGGTCGGCGAGGTCGTAGTAGACCTCGGCGACGTCCAGCGGCTCCTTGCCCATGCGGTCGGCCACCGACACGATGTCCAGCGTCGGGAAGGCCGAGGAGAACCCGGCGACCCGCGTGGCCGGCTCGTCCGGCACCCCGGCGGCGGTCAGCTCGTCGTAGATGTGCTGGTACCACTCCGCGTCCGCGCCGCGCAGCAGCTTCGGCAGCTCCGCCCAGACCTGCTCGACACGCTCGGCGAAGAAGTCCACCGTCTCGGCCAGCTCCAGCGGCTGCGGCCGGTTGTTGAGCAGCCAGCGCGTGCCGCGCTCGACCAGACGCCGCGAGTGCAGCCGGATACGGGTCTGGACGGCGGCCTCGACCTTGGTGTCCAGGGCCTCCACCGCGTCCCACACCGGGGAGGACCGGAAGATCGCCCGGGCCGCGGTCTGCGCCCGCACGATCTCCTCCAGCGACGCGCCGGTCTCCTCGCGCATCCGGTGCAGATACGTCGTACCGCCCGTGTTGACCGTGTCGTTGACCAGGACGGTCGTGGTGATCTCGCGGCGCAGCGGGTGGCTGTCGATCTGGTCCAGGAACTGCTCGCGCAGCGCCGTCGGGAAGTAGGCGTGCAGCAGGCCCTTGAGGTACGGGTCGTCGGGCAGCGAGGTGTGCAGCAGCTCCTCGGCGACCGTGATCTTCGTGTAGGCCAGCAGCACGGCCGTCTCCGGGCCGGTCAGGCCGTGCCCGGCGCCCAGGCGCTCGCGGATCTGGCGGTCGGTGGGCAGGAACTCCAGCGCCCGGTCGAGGTGACCCTCGCGGACCAGGTGGCGCATGAAGCGCTGCTGGGCGTGGAGCATGTCCTTGGACTGGGCGAGCGCGTTGGCGATCGCCGTGTTCTGCGCGTAGTTGTTGCGCAGGACCAGCGCGCCGACCTCGTCGGTCATCTCGGCGAGCAGCTTGTTGCGCTGCTTGACGGTCATGTCGCCGTCCTTGACGAGACCGTTGAGCAGGATCTTGATGTTCACCTCGTGGTCGGAGGTGTCCACGCCCGCGCTGTTGTCGATGGCGTCCGTGTTGATCTTGCCGCCGTTGCGGGCGAACTCGATCCGGCCCAGCTGGGTCAGGCCCAGGTTGCCGCCCTCGCCGACGACCTGGACGCGCAGGTCCTTGCCGTCGACGCGGATGGCGTCGTTGCCCTTGTCGCCGACGTCGCCGTTGGACTCGGTGGAGGCCTTGACGTACGTGCCGATGCCGCCGTTCCACAGCAGGTCCACCGGCGCGGAGAGGATCGCCTTCATCAGGTCGGCCGGGGTCATCTTGGTGACGCCGGCCTCGATGCCGAGGGCCTCGCGGATGTGGGCGTTGACCGGGATCGACTTGGCGGTGCGCGGGAAGACGCCGCCGCCCGCCGAGATCAGCGCGCTGTCGTAGTCCTCCCAGGAGGAGCGCGGCAGCTCGAACAGCCGGCGGCGCTCCGCGTACGAGGTGGCCGAGTCCGGGTTCGGGTCGATGAAGATGTGCCGGTGGTCGAAGGCGGCGACCAGGCGGATGTGCTCGGACAGCAGCATGCCGTTGCCGAACACGTCGCCGGACATGTCGCCGATGCCGACGACGGTGAAGTCCTGGGTCTGGGTGTCCACGCCCAGCTCCCGGAAGTGCCGCTTGACGGACTCCCAGGCGCCGCGGGCGGTGATGCCCATGCCCTTGTGGTCGTAGCCCGCCGAGCCGCCGGAGGCGAAGGCGTCGCCGAGCCAGAAGTTGTAGGACTCGGCGACCTCGTTGGCGATGTCCGAGAACTTCGCCGTGCCCTTGTCGGCGGCGACGACGAGGTACGTGTCGTCCTCGTCGTGCCGGACGACGTCGGCCGGGGGCACGACCTCGCCGGCGACCATGTTGTCGGTGATGTCGAGCAGCGCCGAGATGAAGGTCCGGTAGCTGGCGATGCCCTCGGCCATCCAGGCGTCGCGGTCCACGTTCGGATCGGGCAGCTGCTTGGCGACGAAGCCGCCCTTGGCGCCGACCGGCACGATGACGGTGTTCTTCACCATCTGCGCCTTGACCAGGCCGAGGATCTCGGTGCGGAAGTCCTCCCGGCGGTCGGACCAGCGCAGACCGCCGCGGGCGACCTTGCCGAAGCGCAGGTGGACGCCCTCGACGCGCGGGGAGTACACCCAGATCTCGAACGCCGGACGCGGCGCGGGCAGGTCGGGGATGGCCTGCGGGTCGAACTTCATGGAGACGTAGTCGTGCGGCTTGCCGTCACTCGTCTTCTGGAAGAAGTTCGTCCGCAGCGTCGCCTTGATGACGGTGAGGAAGGAGCGCAGGATGCGGTCCTCGTCGAGGCTGGCGACCTGGTCGAGGGCCGCGTCGACCTCTTCGAGCAGGGCGTCGACGATCTCGCGTCCGGCGCGCTGGCGCTCCGGGGCCATCCGCGCCTCGAAGAGGGAGACCAGCAGGCGCGTGGTGTGGACGTTGTTGCGGAGGGTGTCCTCCATGTAGTCCTGGCTGAACGTCGAGCCGGCCTGCCGCAGGTACTTGGCGTAGGCGCGCAGCACCATGGCCTGCCGCCAGGTCAGCCCGGCGCTGAGGACCAGGGCGTTGAAGCCGTCGTTCTCCGCCTGGCCGTTCCAGGTGGCGGCGAAGGCCTCCTGGAAGCGCTCGCGGGCGTCGTCGCCGAGGTAGTCGGCGCCGCCCGCCACCGACTTCGGCATGCGCAGTCCGAAGTCGTAGATCCAGGCGGTGGTGCGGTCCGCGCAGCGCAGGTCGTACGGCCGCTCGTCGGTGACCTCGACGCCGAGCCGGCTGAGCACCGGCAGCACGGCGGACAGGGAGACGGTGCCGCCCTTCTGGTAGATCTTGAAGCGGCGCTCCTCGGGCGCGGCGCCGACCGGCTCGTACAGGCTCAGCGCGAAGGTGCGGTCCTCGTCGAGCCGCTCCAGGTGACCGAGGTCGGCGACCGCGGAGCGCGGGCCGTGGTCGGCCTTGTAGCCCTCCGGGAAGGCGCTGCCGTAGCGGCGCAGCAGCTCCGCCGCGTGCTCCTCGCCGAACTCGGCGGTCAGCGCCTCGGCGAACCCGTCGGCCCAGGAGCGGGCGGCCTCGACCAGGCGGGCCTCGACGCGCTCCTTGTCGGCGTCGGACAGGTGCGGCAGCTCGGTGCCCTGCGGGACGCGGACCACGAAGTGCAGCCGGGACAGGATCGACTCGGTGTTCCAGGCCGTGAAGTCGACGCTGGTGCCGCCGAGCTCCTCCTTGAGGATGTCGATGATCCGCAGCCGGACGCCGGTGGTGTAGCGGTCGCGGGGGAGGTAGACGAGCGCCGAGTAGTAGCGCCCGTACTCGTCCTGGCGCAGGTAGAGGCGCAGGCGGCGCCGCTCCTGGAGGTAGAGCACGGAGGTGACGATGGACCGCAGCTCGTCGGGCGGCGTCTGGAACAGCTCGTCGCGCGGGTAGGTCTCCAGGATCTGGAGCAGGTCCCGGCCGTCGTGGCTGTTGGGCGAGAACCCGGCCCGCTCCAGCACCTCCTCCACCTTGCGCCGGATCACCGGCACGCGGCGGACGGACTCGGTGTAGGCGGCGGAGGAGAAGAGGCCGAGGAAGCGGCGCTCGCCGACGACGTTGCCGTCCGCGTCGAACTTCTTGACGCCGATGTAGTCCAGGTACGACGGCCGGTGCACGGTCGCCCGGCTGTTGGCCTTGGTCAGCACCAGCAGCCGGTGCTCGCGGGCCTTGGCCCGGGCGTCGGCCGGGAGCCGCTCGAAGGAGGGGCTGACCGGGTGGCTCTCGTCGGTCGCGTGGTGCGGGTCGGAGCGCAGGATGCCCAGTCCGGTGCCGGCGACGGCGGCGAGGGAGTCGTCCTCGCGCAGCTCGTACTCGCGGTAGCCGAGGAAGGTGAAGTGGTCGTCGGCCAGCCAGCGCAGCAGCTCGCGGGCCTCCTCCAGCTCCCGCGGCGGCAGGTCGGCGGGGGTCGGCTCGTCCGGCAGCTGCTCGGCGATGCGGACGGCCGCGTCGCGCATCTTGCCCCAGTCCTCGACGGTCTCGCGGACGTCGTTGAGGACGCGCAGCAGGTCGGCGGTGATCTGCTTCAGGTCGCCGCGGTCGGTCTCGCGGTCGATCTCGACGTGGATCCAGGACTCGACGTGCGCGTCGTGCGGCAGGTCGGCGGAGGGACCGCCGGTGAGCACCTCGACGAGCTTGCCGGTGAGGTCGCGCCGCACCACGATCTGCGGGTGGACCACGACGTGGATGCCGCGGCCCTGCCGGGTCAGCTCGTTGGTGACGGAGTCGACGAGGAAGGGCATGTCGTCGGTGACCACCTCGACGACGGAGTGGCTGCACGTCCAGCCGTTCTCCTCGACGGTCGGGGTGTGCACCCGCACGTTCGCCGTGCCCTGCGGGCGGTTCTCGGCCAGCCGGTAGTGCGAGACGGCGGCTCCGAAGACGTCGACCGGGTCACGGTCGGTCAGGTCCTCCGGGGCGGTGTGCCGGTAGTAGCGCCGGAGGAACGCGAACACGGATGCCTGGTCCGGGGTGCCCGGGGTGCCCGGCGTGCCCTCGTCCGTCGTCCCAGTCGGTAGGTGCCCCCCGACCGGGCTGTTCTCAGCTACCCGCGCAGCCCTTTCGAGCAGCTCGGCCTTGGCTTCGTCCAGCTTGGTCTGCATTGTCCTCTGGCTCCTGTCGCGCGCCGTTGCGTGACGTTGAAGGAAGTACGGTCTCCTGCCTTCCGGCACGTCGTCGGGACACGGGGTGTCCGGACCCTTCAGACGCTATGCCGCAAGGTGAGAGGAGCGGGGGCATATCAGCCAATGTCGCCACGTTCACCAGGTGTGACGTCGCTCTCGGCGTCACGGTCCGGGGAGTGCGCGGCGTCTTACCGGGGGCCGTCGATGCCCCGTCCCGCCCGCGAAGACCAGCGACCGCCGCCCGGACACGGATGTCGTCCGTGCTCACCGGGCGCAGGGCGGAGGCAACGGTGCCCCCGCGAGCTATCGCGCTGATCACGCCACAAGGCTATCGCCCTCCGCCGGTATCCCGTCACGACCCGTATGTGTACAAAACCGGGACCCGAACTTTGACGTTCTGCACAGAGACGGCGCCCCGTCAGCGACGGGCCGCACACCGCGCCCCCGCGCCCACACCGGCCCCGGTCACCGCCCGGCCGGCACACGCACCGGCACCCGTACCCGGCGCGGCCCGGACGTCACCCGTACCCGGCGCGGCCCGGAGGTCACGCCGCCAGCCGCGCCGCCTCCACGACCGCCTCCGCCAGCGTGTCCACCACCGGCACCCCGGCCCCCTCGAGACTCGCCCGACTGTGCGACCCCCCGGTGTAGAGCACCGGGGGGTCGCACAGTCG